>DHOU01000022.1 GCA_002409745.1 Bacteroidales bacterium UBA5382 | reverse complement strand
AAATGTATGCCCAACATACAAAAAGAAAAGGCTACCGAGTGGAAGTAGCCTTTTGTGATCCCGACAGGATTCAAACCTGTAACCTTCTGATCCGTAGTCAGATGCTCTATTCAGTTAAGCTACGGGACCCTATTTCGTTTCTAATGTGCCTGCAAAGATAGACTTTTTTTGATAAACACACAAAAAATTATCTGCGATAAAGTTCTTTTTTTCTTCTTGAAAACCCAATCGAAACAGAGATATCTATTGGTAAAAACGGTTTTAACTGACCGGATAAGTGTTATTGAAGGAATTATAGGTATTTTTGTAGCTTTCGCATTGACCGTTGCGGTTAGATGGGCGGCGGCGTGACCGGTGTTTATCCGATCGAAAGTAAAGAAAAAAAGAACAGGAAGAAGAATGGATAAGAAAAAAGAAAATACTTCCGGAGGTACGCGAAAGTGGTCGATCATGCCGCCGAAAGGACGGTACACGATCTCCTATACGCAAGTTACGGAAAACCTGTTTATACATCTTGCCGCATGGTGCATTATCTTCGGATTGCCGCTGTTTTTTCTGAGTCAGGGAAATTTCTCATGGATCAACTTCCTGCTGTTCGTCCCTGTTCCGGTCTGCTTTATGATCGTATTCTACAGTAACTATTTCTATTTGATCGATCATTTCTTGTTCGAGAACAAAAAGAACGAGTTTCTGCTCATCAACATCGCGCTCATTTTGGGAACGGCATTACTTATCCATCTTTGGCATGAATTTTCCTTGACATTGAATCTCGCCGGCGGAAAGTCTCTTTTCGGGGAAGGAAAATCTCCGAATGAATCACCGCAACCGGAAAAATGCCGGCTCATTCCGATTATCCTCTTTTTCCTTCGCGATGTGGTTTCGCTCACATTGGTTGTCATCCTGAGCACAGCCATTAAGATGAGCCGCCGATGGGCGAAGATCGAAGTCGAACAAAAGGAAATGCAACAAGCGATGATAGAGGCCGAGTTAAAAAATCTCAAGAATCAGATCAACCCTCATTTTCTGCTGAACACACTGAACAATATCTATGCGCTGGCGCAGCTCAATTCGCCGAAAGTGAAACCGGCGATTCTCGATTTGAGCCGCCTATTGCAATATGTACTCTACGAAAATAACACCTTACATGTTCCTCTGAAAGAAGAAGTCAATTTCATTCGCAACTATATCGACCTGATGCGGTTACGTCTGCCGGAAGACGCACGCCTCACCATTACGTTCGACATTAAGGAGAACAGCACGGTGATGATCGCCCCACTTATCTTCATCTCCCTGATAGAAAATGCGTTTAAGCACGGAATGAGCAGCGGCGAACATTCGTTTGTCGACATCTCCCTGACGGAAAAAGAAAACGGGCGTATCGAATTCTTGTGCAGTAATAGTTATTTCCCGAAAAACGAGTCGGATAAAAGCGGCAGCGGCATCGGCCTGCAGCAAGTCAAAAAGCGGCTCGAATTACTATATCCCTATCGGCATATGTGGCACAAGGAGATAAAAGATGGCACCTACTCCACCGTATTAATCATCGATACTTAATCAAACAACATGAACCCGATACTCACTTGTTGGATCATAGACGACGAACCCCTGGCCTTAAGTTTGTTGGAAACGTACATCCGCGATACGCCCGGCCTCCGCATGACGGGGAAATACAACAATCCCGTTTCGGCAATGCAGGATATCGTGACCCAGAAAGTCGATTTGATTTTTCTCGATATTCAAATGCCGCGCATCAACGGCATGGAATTAGCCCGCTTGATCCCCCCCGAAACAAAAATCGTTTTTATTACCGCTTTCAAAGAATACGCACTCGAAGGCTATCGGGTAAACGCTTTCGATTATTTGCTGAAGCCGGTCTCATACGACGAATTTCTAACTACCTTCCGGAAAGCGCAAGAGTGGTTCGCAGCCATTGCTAAAAACAATTCCGGACACCAGTCGCCGCTCCAAACCGACGCCGTGTTCGTCAAATCGGAACATCGACTGATCCCGGTCTTTTTTAAAGACATCCTCTACATTGAAGGGTTGAAAGATTATATTAAAATTTACACACTCCACCAAGACCGGCCGATTATCACATTGGAATCGATGAAAAATATGGAAACCCTGCTGCCGGACATGCTGTTTCTACGGGTGCACCGATCGTTCATCGTCCGGAAAGACAAAATACAAACCGTCAACCGTAACCGACTGACGGTAGCCAATCGGGAAATCCCCATCGGAAGGACCTACAAGCAAGAGGTGCTCCACTATATCGACTCACTGTCATAGAAACCGTCGCTTCCCGAGTTCAATTTAGAAGTGAAACACCCTGGAAACAGCTATTATCACCCTGTAAAAACCGGTCCCGTTTTTAACGCAACGATAAACATTTCGTTTTCCGACAACCATTTTACGCAAAAAAACAGAAATTTAGGCATTCGTTTTTCTATATTTGCAACCAAATGACTGAAATGAATCATTAAAAGATTAAGGAACTGAACTATGTACGAACTATTTAACATCAACAGTAAAGTAATCGTTATGACGGGAGGTACCGGCGTATTAGGCACTTCCATGGTGAGTTATCTGGCGGCGCATGGAGCGAAAGTGGCGGTGCTCGCGCGCAACAAAGCCAAAGGCGATGCCTTGGTAGAACACGTCAAAGCAAACGGCGGCGATGCGATCTTCCTCCAAACCAATGTCACCGACAAAGCGATCCTTACGCAAAACGCCGAAGAAATCATCCGGGAATACGGACGCATCGACGTGCTTATCAACGGCGCAGGGGGCAACATGCCGGGAGCGACCATCGCACCGGATAATACGATTCTCGACCTCAACATCGACGATTTCCGCCAAGTGGTCGATCTTAATTTGATGGGCACGGTCATCCCCACCCTCGTCTTTTCCGAATATATGGTTCAGCAACGGCAGGGAAACATCGTGAATATTTCATCGGCATCTGCTCTACGTCCCCTGACGCGCGTAGCAGGATACGGGGCCGCTAAGGCGGCGGTATCGAATTTCACCAAGTATCTGGCGGGAGAGTTGGCGCTTAAGTTCGGCGAGAATTTTCGCGTGAATGCGCTTTGTCCGGGATTTTTCATCACGGAGCAAAACAGGGCTTTGCTCACCCATCCCAACGGCAGCTACACCGATCGCGGAAACACCATCATCGCCCATACGCCTTTCAAACGTTTCGGAGAACCGGCCGAACTGTTAGGGACATTGCATTATCTGGTCAGCGACGCCTCAAAGTTCGTTACCGGCACCATCGCCGTGGTCGATGGCGGCTTCGATGCTTTTAGTATTTGATGGATAAAAGATTGATTGAAGATTGGCAAGAGATTGAATAAGATTGAGAAATTAAATCATCATAATAAACAATATGACACTCGTATTAAAACAAGACTGTAAATATTCTCTACTGGTAGCCACCAGCATGGGCGTGCGCATTACGCCCGTCAATGCCCAGCCGGTACACAGCAGCCGGCTCTTTGAAATGCAGGCAACCAGCGCTGAAACGAATGTGGCAAGTATTTCTTCCTCCTTAGGATTACCGGTAAAAGTGTTGACTGCTTTTGTAAAGGATAGCCCGATAGCGGCCTTTATCAAATCAGATCTTCGCCACAGGAATATGGACTATGAAGGGCCCGAAGTACCGCAAGGCGGGCCCTGGGGATACCGCCACCAGTTTAATATAGCCGATACCGGCTTCGGATTACGCGGCCCTCGGGTGCAAAACGACCGGGCGGGTGAAGTAGGCCGCACATTGAACGCCAAAGATTTCGACCTTGAACGTATTTTCGGACAAGAAGGTGTGCAAATCGTGCATCTTTCCGGCTTAATCGCTGCATTATCGCCCGAGACGAGCGAGTTTTGCGTGGAAATCGCCCGTACGGCAAAAAAACACGGGTCATTGATATCCTTCGACCTGAATTACCGAGCATCCTTTTGGGAAGGACGCGAAACGGAATTAAAAACGGCATTCTCCGAAATTGCTTCATTATCGGACATCCTTATCGGCAACGAAGAAGATTATCAACTTTGCCTCGGCATCGAAGGCCCTAAAGCCGGCGGAGAAGATATCGGCGCCACGATGGATGCTTTCAAGGGGATGATCGCAAACGCCCAAGCGGCCTATCCCAATGTGACCGTGTTCGCTAATACGTTGCGCGAAGTGGTGAGTGCAAATGAACATCTTTGGGGCGCTATTGTTTTTGAAAATGACCGGTGGCATATCATCCGCCCGCGAAAGATTTACGTCCTCGACCGCATCGGCGGCGGAGATGGCTTTGTAGGCGGATTATTGTATAGCATTCTAAAAGGTTGGAATCCGGAGAAGTGGACGCAGTTCGCTTGGGCAAGCGGAGCCTTGGCAACGACTTTCCTCACCGATTACGCACAGCCGGCCGATGAAGAAATGGTTTGGAGTATTTGGTTGGGCAACGCCCGCGTAAAACGATAAATTATGGCTTGGTTTTTTGAAAGAAAAGAAGAGATTGGGCAGGAAGAGATGAAATCGCTGGTTATAAAAAGCGCCAACGAATGTTTAAAACGGATTTGTAAGAAGCCCAAAAAGGTCTTGTTACTTCCCCCTGATATTACAAGGGCTCATAGCGGAGCGGGATGGATAACCGAAATATTCTACAACTTCTTCGCTCAAATGGCGGAGGTGTATGTGATACCTACCTTGGGGCAACATGTGCCGCATACGGAAGAACAGAACCGGTGGATGTTCGGAAACATCCCGGAAGATAAAATTCTGAAGCACAATTGGCGTACCGACGGCAAACGCCTTGGAATCGTTCCGGCCGATTATGTAAAGAAAATCACCGACGGGCTTGCCGATTGGGATATTCCTATCTCCATCAACCGGCTTGTAATGGAAGAACCATGGGACATAATCATCAATATCGGGCATGTGGTTCCGCATGAGGTATTGGGATTTGCCAACCACAACAAGAACTATTTCATCGGCCTTGGCGGAAAAGATACCATTTGCGCCTCCCATATGGCGGCGGCTTGCTATGGCATCGAAAAAAACTTAGGCTCGCTGGTAACTCCCCTAAGGCATTGCTATAATAAAGCGGAAAACGAATTTCTGGGCAACTTGCCGGATGTCTATGTTCAGCTCGTAATGGCTTATAACGATGAAGGGAAACTGGTTCACACGGGGTTCTATTGCGGCAACGATTTAGACACGTATATTCAAGCTGCCAAACAGTCCATGGCGCAAAATATTACCATCGTACCTCCATTAAAAAAAGTGGTTGCGGTGATGCAAGGTGATGAATTTTTCAGTACCTGGGTGGCGAACAAGGCCATATACCGCACGCGCAAGGCAATGGCCGACGGCGGGGAACTCATCATCATCGCTCCGGGACTAAAACGTTTCGGAGAACAAGACGAGGTGGACGCCATCATCCGGAAATACGGTTATTCGGGAACCGAAAAGATCATGAAATACTGGAAAGAAAACGACGACCTGCAAGACTTGACGCATGCCACCGCTCACTTGATACACGGCTCGTCGGAAGGTCGGTTTGAAATCACATACGCTCCCGGACATCTTTCCAAAGAGGAAATAGAAGGAGTCAACTTCCATTATCTCGATTATCAAAAGGCGATTGACATCTATTCTCCCGACAAACTGCAAAACGGATTTAATACGTTGCCCAACGGAGAAGAAATTTATTTTATCAGTACGCCATCGGCCGGTTTATGGACAACAAAAGAGAAACTGAATATATAACGATGAACCCCGATCTCCTGAAAAAATATGATGCCCTTAGGAGTCATCTCCGCCAACTCGGCAGTGCAGTGGTCGCCTTTTCCGGAGGAGTCGACAGTTCTCTTTTGGCGAAAGTATGTCATGATGTATTAGAAAACCGGTGCCTGGCCGTGACGATTGTTTCCCCGATGATCCCCGCATGGGATTTGGACGATGCCAAGACGCTCGCTTCGCAAATAGGAATAGAACATATCCTCATCGAAGAACAAACAATCGATGCTGAAATTAAGCGAAATCCCGCGAATCGGTGTTATTTTTGTAAAAAAATCGAATTCGGCGCCATCGTGGATATGGCAAAAGAAAGAGGTTTTCACATCGTAGTAGACGGTTCCAATGCCGATGATACGAAAGATTACCGGCCGGGGGCAAAGGCGATAGCCGAATTGAAAGTGATGAGTCCTTTGAAAACGGCGGGATTAAATAAAAAAGAAATAAGGCTTCTTTCGAAACATCTCGGATTGCCGACGTGGGACAAACCGGCTTACGCGTGTCTGGCGTCGCGCATTCCTTACGGAGAAGAGATTACAACGGAAAAACTGAGTCGCATCGGAAAAGCGGAAAAATATATGCATTCTCTCGGATACCGCGAAGTAAGAGTCCGCAGCCACGGTTCCATTGCGCGAATCGAACTCAACCCCGAAGACCGGGCGCGTTTTTGCGATCCGTCTACGATGGACCGGGTTTCCAAACAACTCAAAGCATTCGGATTTCTATATGTCTGCTTAGAGTTGGAAGGATATTCGATGGGCAGTTTAAACAGAAATATAGTATAACCGGATGAAGAAGAAAGAGATTGGTTACGAAGATATTGATTTTGCGAAGATAGATTATTTACGTCAAGAACGTACCGGACAACCGGAAGTAATTTTCTGTCAGGGGAAAACGCCGGAGCAAGTCGTGGCCATTACAGAATCGATCATTCGTAATGGCGGCAATGTCTTAGGTACCAAGGTCTCGGACGCGATGTACCGATTCGTATCCGAACGCGTAGAAGGGGTGATTTATAATCACACCGCTCAAACCTTCCGCATCATGCGGCACGAGCCGGCAACCACCGATAGCTACATCGCCATTGTTTGTGCGGGGACATCCGACTTGCCGGTGGTGGAAGAAGCTTACGAGACCGCCGTATTTTTAGGAAATAAGGTCGAAAAAATCGTAGACGTAGGCGTTGCGGGCATTCATCGTCTATTCGATAAACTCGAGATAATCAGAGGCGCGAAAGTCGTCATCGTCGTAGCCGGAATGGAAGGAGCATTGGCTTCAGTCGTATCGGGACTGGTGAGCAGTCCCGTCATCGCCGTTCCTACAAGCGTCGGATACGGAGCAAGCCTGCACGGTATCGCTGCCTTATTGAGCATGCTCAACAGTTGCACACCGTTATGCGTCGTGAACATCGATAACGGATACGGGGCAGCTTGTCAGGCAAGTAAAATTAATAAACTATAGGGCCGTTTCTACCCCACAAGCAGCTTGGAGGCGTTAGACGGATAAAACAAAGCGTTTAAACGACAACTAAAACAACCCTTGAATTGTTTCTCTCTAATAATAAAAAGAAAAAGGTAAAAGATAAATAATAAAAAACTATGGGACAAAAAGCAGATATCGGACTTATCGGTCTTGCCGTCATGGGCGAGAACCTGGTGCTGAACATGGAAAGTAAAGGGTATACGGTTGCGGTGTTCAACCGTACGGTCGAGAAGGTGGATCGGTTTATAAACGGCCGCGGAAAAGGAAAAAACTTTATCGGAACCCATTCGCTGGTGGAGTTGGTCGACTCATTGAGCCGTCCGCGAAAAGTAATGATGTTGGTAAAAGCCGGACAACCGGTTGATGGATTTATTGATCAACTCATCCCGCTTCTAGAGCCGGGAGATATCATTATCGACGGGGGTAACAGTCACTTCCCCGACACCATCCGCCGCACGGAATATGTGGAAAGCAAGGGATTGCTTTACATCGGCACCGGAGTATCGGGAGGAGAAGAAGGCGCATTGAAGGGCCCTTCCATGATGCCCGGCGGATCGCCCGAAGCATGGCCTCTCGTAAAAGAGATCTTCCAGTCCGTGGCCGCCAAAGTCGAAGACGGATCGCCCTGCTGCGACTGGGTCGGAGAAAATGGGGCCGGCCATTTCGTGAAGATGGTGCACAACGGCATCGAATACGGCGATATGCAAATTATCAACGAAGCGTATCATCTAATGAAAACATTGCTCGGCATGGATGCTTTTGAGCAACACGAAGTATTCAAAAAGTGGAACCGGGGCGTACTCGATTCTTATCTGATTGAAATCACGGCCGACATTCTCGGTTTTAAAGACGAAGACGGTAGTCCGATCGTAGAGAAAATCCTCGATACGGCCGGACAAAAAGGTACCGGCAAATGGACGGCGGTAACGGCGCTCGACCTGGGCATTCCGCTCACGCTCATCGGAGAGTCGGTGTTCTCACGGTGCTTGTCGGCGCAAAAAGACTTACGCGAAAAAGCAGCAAAAGTCCTTACGGGCCCCACTCCTGCGTTTAAGGGCGATAAAGAAGCGTTTATCAATGACCTCGAACAGGCGATATACGGAGCAAAAATCATTTCGTATGCGCAAGGATATGATTTGATGCGCGAAGCAGCCAAAGAATACGGATGGCATCTGAACTACGGAGGCATTGCCCTGATGTGGCGCGGAGGATGCATCATTCGCTCGCGCTTCCTTGCCGATATTAAAAAAGCGTACGATAAGAATCCCCAACTCGAAAATCTCTTGCTCGACCCATTCTTTAAAGATAGCGTCGAAGCCGCACAGGAGAGTTGGCGCCGGGTATGTGCCACAGCCTTGCAAAACGGCATCCCCGTACCGGCATTAACTTCGGCATTAACGTACTTCGACGGCTTTCGCAATGCACAGCTTCCGGCAAACTTGTTACAGGCGCAGCGCGATTACTTCGGCGCCCATCAATACGAACGCATCGATAAACCCCGAGGGGAATTTTTCCATACCGATTGGACGGGACATGGTGGGAATACCGCTTCTACCACTTACGAAGTGTAAATGGAGAAAAGCGGGGGGTAAATAGTATTGGGTTGTGAACAGTGAAGAGTAAACAGTGAAATGATTTATTATGAAAAGGGTTCGCCGGATATGAATCTTTCCCGCGAAGACTTGAGAAAGGATTGTATGAAGCGTTAAGGAAATTGGGTGAACGGCAAAAGGTTCTTGCCGTTCGGCCCGATTATACCCGGCTGCCAAGCAAAGCTGGCGACCTCACCGAGATGACATGGGAGTATTACGGAGATAAACTGACCGATATTCTACCCGCTTTAGGTACCCATACCCCGATGACGGGTGAACAAATTTATGACATATCGAGTCCCGATATCGGCTTTTGGGCTTACAAAGAACGCTTCGAATATTAAATAGCAGAACTTTTATCATTTATTGCAGTCGGAAAATCATTTCTTTGGGATTCTCTCTCTGTTTTTTTCTATCTTTGTTTCCTAAACAATTTTAAAAGCGCGAGCGGTAAATACGTCATGCGCTCCTCGATAAAACAAAGCGCAAACAACCTTGTTAAAGCGCGGGTTCGGATTGAGGATCAAATACGATAATTATACTGTTTATCATGACAACAAGAAGAGAATTTATCAGAAACGCGGCGTTCGCTTCGGCGGGATTGGCATTCGGAGGAATATCAACCAAGATGAACGCTGCAAGTTACAGCCGGATTGTAGACGCTAACAGAAAAGTAAATCTGGCTTATATCGGCATTGGGAACCGGGGGTGGGAAATTATGAACGACCTCGATAATACCGGATTAGCCGACATTGTAGCGCTATGCGATGTGGATATGGGCGCCGAGCATACGAAAAAAGCGTTAGCCAAACATCCCAAAGCGAAACGCTTCAAAGATTTCAGGGAAATGTTCGACAAAATCGGAAACGAAATCGAAGCCGTGGCTATCGCGATACCCGACTTCGCGCACTTCCCCGCCGTAATGATGGCGCTGGCCGAGGGCAAACATGTGTATGTCGAAAAACCGATGGCACGCACCTTCCACGAAGTCGAACTGATGATGAAAGCCGCCCGGAAATATCCCAATGTCGTAACTCAAATGGGAAATCAGGGACATTCCGAAGCCAATTACTTTCAATTCAAAGCATGGAAGGAAGCCGGAATCATCCAAGATGTAACCGCTATTACCGCCCACATGAACAACCCGCGCCGTTGGCACGGATGGGACCCGAACATCAAGAAATTTCCCGCAGCGGAGCCGATTCCCGGGACATTGGATTGGGACACTTGGCTATCGGCTCAATCTCATCATGACTATAACAAGGATTTCCACTACGGCCAATGGCGTTGTTGGTATGACTTCGGCATGGGTGCGTTAGGCGATTGGGGAGCTCATATCCTCGACACGGCGCATGAGTTTCTCGACCTCGGCTTGCCGGAAGAAGTCAATCCGTTAAAATTATCCGGACACAACGATTATTTCTATCCGATGTCGAGTACCATCGAGTTTAAATTTCCTAAGCGTGGCAATATGCCGCCGGTAGTCATCACCTGGTATGACGGCCTCGACAATATCCCGGCCGTGCCCGAAGGATACGGCGTGTCGGAAATCGATCCGAATATCCCGACAGTAGCCGGACAAAAAATACAACCCGCGAAACTCAATCCGGGAAAAGAAATATATAGCAAGGAACTCACCTTTAAAGGAGGCTCGCACGGTAGCATCCTCAGTATTATTTCCGAAGAAAAAGCGAAGGAAATGGAACGAAAGCTTCCCGAAGTGCCTCAAAGCCCTTCCAACCACTTCGCCAATTTCCTGTTGGCCTGTCAGGGAAAAGAGAAAACCCGCTCGCCTTTCGAAATTGCAGGCCCGTTGAGTCAGGTTTTCTGTCTGGGAGTAGCGGCGCAACGGTTGAACCGTAGAATTGTTTTCGATCGCGTAACAAAACGCGTCAAGAACGATGCCTTTGCCGATGCGTTTTTAACCGGAGCTCCCCCTCGTAAAGGCTGGGAAGATTTTTATAAAGTATGATGAAATCAGTAATTTGTGTTTAAATGTTTTAGTAAGATGAAAAAGAATACAATATTATTTTTAACGCTTATGATCTCCTTATCGGCTTTTTCGCAAGAGCCGGAATGGCAAGACCTCTTTAATGGAAAAAACCTGAAAGGGTGGACCAAACTGAACGGAGCCGCCGAATATAAAGTACAAGACCGGACGATTATCGGCATTTCGAAGATGAATACGCCCAATACTTTTTTGACGACCCAAAAGAATTACGGGGATTTTATTCTCGAATTCGATTTTAAGGTGGATGACGGCCTGAACTCAGGCGTACAATTCCGCAGCCAAAGCCTCAAAGAGTATAACGACGGACGGGTGCACGGTTATCAGTTCGAAATCGACCCTTCTCCCCGCGCCTGGACCGGCGGCGTATACGACGAAGCGCGTCGCGGATGGCTCTATCCGATGACCTCTAATTCTGCCGGACAAAAGGCTTTTAAGAATGGCGAATGGAACAAGGCGCGCATCGAAGCGATCGGAAACTCGATCCGCACATGGGTCAACGGTATTCCGTGTACCGACCTGCTCGACAACGTAACGCCATCCGGTTTTATCGCCTTGCAGGTACATGCTATCGGTGATAAAGCACAAGAAGGCAAAACAATTGCCTGGCGAAATATCCGCATCCTGACCGAAAACCTCCAAGCTTTCCGTACGCCGGCAAACGAGCAAGTATACCAAGTAAATTCCGTAGCCAATACCATTTCCGAAAGGGAAGCGCGTGACGGCTGGAAACTACTTTGGGACGGCAAAACCACCAACGAGTGGCGCGGCGCCAAACTCGATGCATTCCCTCAAGAAGGATGGGTTATTGAAAACGGCATCCTGAAAGTATTGAAAAGCGGAGGAGCGGAATCGGCTAACGGCGGCGATATCGTAACGACCCGCCCTTATAAGAACTTTATTCTGACAGTGGATTTCAAGATCACAAAAGGTGCGAACAGCGGCGTCAAATACTTTGTCGATACCAATCTGAATAAAGGTCAAGGTTCGGCTATCGGCTGCGAATATCAAATACTCGATGACAACGTGCATCCCGATGCCAAACTGGGCGTGAACGGTAACCGGAAACTGGGTTCGCTCTATGACCTGATACCGGCGCCGGACAACAAGCCTTTCCGTCCCGGATTCTTCAACACGGCAACAATCGTTGTAAAGGGTAATCATGCGGAACATTGGCTCAATGGCGTGAAGATTATCGAATACGACCGTAACAACCAAATGTGGAACGCGCTCGTAGACTATAGCAAATATAAAGATTGGCCCGATTTCGGTAACCTCGAAAGCGGTTTGCTCTTGTTGCAAGATCACGGCGACGAAGTTTGGTTTCAAAATATCAAAATAAAAGAATTGGATTAGTCGATCAGAATTTTCTCGCGCAGGTCGGGACGGTGAGAAAGCCTTCGTCATTGCGGGCTTGACCCGCATTCCCTAATGGAAAGGATGTATACTATATAGGGAGATTCCGCATCAAGTGTGGAAAGACGGGTATTTGACACACGCTCGATCTGTGAAAGAATAATAGTAAAAACATGAAACGAACGGTATTCACTATCAGCTTTCTGTCTTTTGTTTCCACTCTTTTTTGTATCCTGGCACAAAATAAGCCTTCCGGGCTGATGACAGACTTGTTGAAACACACCGGAACCGTATTCGTGGGAGGATATCCATCCTCCATCCCTCTTTGGCAACAAGACAAAGCCATCGAACCGGCTAACAGCACTCGCATACATTCCTCCCGGCCGCTTTTCGGCTGGCTCGTTCCGGACAATGGAAAAGGAACGCTGCAAACAGCCTACCGCATTATTGTCTCCGACTCGCTACACCACGCCACCAAAGGTAGGGGTACCATTTGGGACAGCGGCACCGTCGCTTCGGATAAATCGGTTGCCGCTTCTTATCAAGGAGAAACCCTGCATCCGAATACCGTGTATTATTGGCGGGTAAAAACCGTTACCAACACCGGGGGTGAAAGCGAATGGTCGGACGTCGCCGCCTTCCGTACGGGCGATCAACTCCAGCCGTACCGTCATTCGGGCGAATTATTAGTCAAGGATGTCGACAAACCGCTCACTCAATCGGACCCCGACACCGGCATCCGGATGTTTGACTTCGGGAAAGCAGCTTTCGGACAACTGCTTTTACAAGCCACCTCTCCCGAAGGAAATGACACTCTGATCATCCATATAGGTGAAAAACAACAAGACGGACGCGTAGACACCCGCCCCGGCGGAACCATCCGTTACCAACAACAAACGCTCGTCCTGATGAAAGGGACGCACTTTTACCGTATCAAAATACATAAAGACAGGCGGAACACACTCGAAGCGGCGGTCAAAATGCCGTCGTATATCGGCGAAGTGATGCCTTTCCGGTATGCTGAAATCCGGAGCGAAAACCCGGAGGTAAACATTGGCGATGTGACGCGCGAAACGGTACAGTATCCATTTGACGATAACGAATCGTTTTTCCGATGCGACAACGACACGCTCAATCAATTGTGGAACCTTTGCAAACACACCATAAAAGCAACGTCTTTCACGGGAGTATATGTCGATGGAGATCGAGAACGCATTCCTTACGAAGCCGATATCCTGATCAACCAACTGAGCCACTACGCCGTGGACAGGGATTATTCGCTGGCACGGCGATCGCTCGAATATATCCTCGAAAAGCCTACATGGCCTACCGAATGGATACTCCAAGCGATCCTCATCGCCTGGAACGATTATCTCTATACGGGCGACACACGTGCGCTGACTAAGAATTATGAGGTACTGAAGAGCCGGTCGCTGATGCAACTCCAGACCGATAAAGGACTGGTATCCACCACTACGGGACTGCAAACGGCGGACTTCCTGCGTTCCATCCGTTTTCACGAGCCGGTGAAAGATATTGTCGACTGGCCTCACGGCGAACGCGACGGATTCGTGTTTTGCGACCATAACACCGTTGTCAACGCATTCTATTACGAAGGTTTGAAAATAATGGAAAAGATTGCATCCATCACCGGAAACACAGAAGACAAAGAACTGTTCGCCTCCGCCCACAAACGAGTCTATAAGGTTTTTAACGATACGTTTTTCAATGCAAAACGAAAAATATATACCGACGGAGATACCACTTTGCACGCATCGCTACACAGCAACATGTTCGCATCCATCTTCGGCCTCGTCCCCACGAGATACCAACAATCCGTACAAAACTTCATCCGTTCGCGGGGAATGGCATGCAGCGTATATGGAGCCCAATTCCTGATGGAGGCGCTTTACGAAGGAGGAAACGGGCGGTATGCCGAACAATTGCTGGCATCGACAAGCGAACGGAGTTGGTATAATATGATCCGATCGGGATCGACCGTCGCGCTGGAAGCATGGGACATCAAGTTTAAACCGAACCTCGATTGGAATCATGCCTGGGGAGCCGTACCGGGAAATATTATCACCCGGTACCTGCTGGGAATAAAGCCTGTTACTGCGGGATTCGGGCATATCAGTATCCGCCCGCATATTTATACGTTATCGTCGGTCGAATCGGTAACGCCCACCATCCGCGGAAGGGTAACGATCAATTATAATAAAATTTCCCAAAACGAATATGTATTGACAATCGGCATTCCGCCCAATATGCAAGCGGATGTTTATCTGCCGGTCGATAAAGGCTCGACTGTTCGCCAAGTCTTGTTGGAAGGGGCACCGCTTAAGGTGAAAAAACAAATGCATGAAGACGAGCATTTTCGGATAGGGACATTAACCGGGGGAAATTACGAATATCGGGTTTTCACAACAAGACAAAAGGTTTCGTGCAGTTCACCGCACAATTTAAGAAGCTGTTTCAAAAGACCGTCATTCCGCGCTTGATGCGAAATCCCTGTAAATTACATTCGCTCCTTTCATCAAGGGATTGCGGATTAAATCCACAATGACGAACGCTTTTTGACACAGCTCCAAATGACCACAACTTGTAACCTTCTATATTGATTTGCCTGATGAAACAATCACAAATGTTTGTAGATTTGAAAGTAATAGGGTATTCTTGTGTAAAATGAATAGGCTATGCACAGTATGATCACAATAGAAAATCTTCCATGTTATCCGGATGGATAACGGTAAAAGTACTCCCTGAATAATTTTGTATAAATTGCTTCGGTATTTTATAGTTAGCAGAAGGATTCCATTTGAATTCAAATGCATGGATTTCTCCGTCCCCTTCCTCGATATAGTCGATTTCTTTTTGGTCTGTAGTTCGCCAAAACCAACAGTTGCGCCATCCCTTATCGTATTCCATTTTTTTCTGCCTTTCGGAAATAATATAGTTTTCCCATAGTGCACCGATGTCGGAGCGGTTTTCTGTCAATGAAAAATTGGCGATAATGGCATTGCGAATGCCATTATCGTAAAAATAAATTTTCTTGCTGTTTTTAAGTTCATTTCGTAGGTTACGGCTAAATGAGCCTAAACGAAAAATGACATAACATTGCTCCAATAACACAACATACTTTTCTACTGTTTTGCTATCCAATCCGCAAAGTTGACCTAATTCAGCATAAGAAACCTGATTGCCTATTTGGAAAGCAATCGCTTGCAAAAGTTTCAGTAGTTTTTCAGGCTTCTTGATTTGCTCCCACATCAGAATGTCCTTGTACAAATAACTATCCGAAAGCTGTTTCAGAATCTCTTTTTCATGTCCCGGATTATTGACTACATCAGGATAATATCCATATACCAAACGATGAGGCAACAGCCTTTTTTCATCTAACAACCCATGGTGCTGTACCATCTCGGAAAAAGAGATAGGGTACATTTTGTATTCCCACTTTCTACCGGTAAGCGGTTCGTTCACTTCATTGGCTAAATCAAAAGAAGAGCTGCCGGTGGCGATCAGTTGTATCCCGGCTAATTCATCGGTAATAAGTTTCAGCTTTAAGCCGATATCTTTGATTCGTTGAGCCTCGTCGATTACCACATATTTCTTATTTCCGAAAATATATTTCAAACGGGTCGCCGATATATTTTCAAAAAGGTTCTGTACATCCAATTCATCGCCATTGAGCCAAATCATTTCGTCAGAATCTTTAAAGAGTTCTTTTACCAAAGTCGTTTTTCCCACCTGACGGGCACCCATTAGTATGATTGCTTTACCCGTGTTTAATTTCTCACGGAGTGTATTTTCTAATATCCTATGTATCATAATAACTTTATTATCCTACAAATATATAATAAATTCGGATTTGAATCCGTGAAAAATACAATATTATTGGATTTGACATCAGGTCTTACAGAAAATAAATTGATAAAAGTGCTTGTTCGTCAACGTTGTACATAAACAATAGGAAGCACCTACATATCCTCCAACGATAAACACACCATTTCAATCTGATACTTAGGTAATAACTTATTCTTAAGATGCTCCACCTTGGTCGCCAATAATTCAGGCTTAAAATTCTTCTTTTGTCGTTTTACTTCTGCTGCTACTGCCTGGTTTTTCGGTGTAGGCCACCACCGAACCAGTTACATGTGCTGACAGTCCAGAAATAG
>DHOU01000040.1:61091-143396 GCA_002409745.1 Bacteroidales bacterium UBA5382 | reverse complement strand
GTGCCTTTTATCGGGTACGGCCTGCGCGCAGCACAAGAATCAAACAAAGGCGGATAAACAGGGGTGGCACCTTTCCATGCAATCGTATACTTTCCATCTGTTTTCAGTCATGGAATCATTGGATAAAACGCAGGATTTGGGAATCCGTTTCATCGAAATCTATCCCGGTCAGAAACTCGGGAACGGATTCGGGGACGACGTTTTCGGCTACCAGTTGAATGACGGGCAACAAAAAAAGCTCAGGCAGGAAGCAAAGAAAAGGAATATCCGGATTGTCTCTTCAGGGGTTTGGGTAGCCGAACGGGACGAATGGGAGTCCGTATTTTCTTTTGCCAAAAAGATGAAGATGGAGTTTATCAGCGCCGAGCCGGCCCGTGAAGATTGGGACGTGGTGGAAGCCATGGCTAAGAAATACCGCATAAAAGTCGCGACCCATAATCATCCGAATGAAAATTCGTATTGGAAGCCGGAGATATTGCTGAAGAACATCGGTCAAAGAGCTCCGTTGTTAGGCGCTTGTGCCGATGTAGGTCATTACAAGAGGATGAGCATAGAGCCGGTATCGGCCCTCAAACAATTGGAAGGACGAATCGTTTCGTTGCATTTTAAGGATATTGCCCCTAAAGGAGAGGACGGGATCCTGGAAGATGTGGTATGGGGAACGGGTGTCCTGAATGTAAAGGATATGATGCAGGAGCTCAAGCGGCAACACTTCAAGGGCTATTTCACGATAGAATATGAAGCCGACTGGGAGAATAATTTACCGCAGATAAAACAGTCGGTCGATTATTTCAATCGGATAGCGGAAGATATATTATAAATTTCTTAGGGTTGGTACGTGAGCGTTAAATGTGTCTTATCCTGAAATAAGTTTTAGTGTAAATCTATTTCAGGACAAGACACATGCCTGCTTTTATCCGTGAAACGGCTTAGAGGCGTTAGACGGTGGGTATTCTCATCCGGTAGAATGATCGCCATACGAAACAAAGCCCCAGAATCAAAAACGGAATGGCAATATAAAGCGATATATCCGTTGTTTCGACATATTTCATCTGGATGGACATTTCCGTTGCCAGCAATCCGAAAAGGGTGGAAAACTTGATGATCGGATTCAACGATACCGATGTCGTGTCCTTGAACGGATCGCCCACCGTATCGCCGACAATCGACGCTTCGTGCAGCGGCGTATTCTTTTCCTTCAAATCCACTTCCACCACCTTCTTGGCATTGTCCCAACTGCCGCCTGCATTGGCCATGTAAATGGCCTGGAATAATCCGAACACGGCGATGGAAATCAAATACGCCACAAAGAAATTGGGATCGCCGAAAGCGAAAGCCAGCGTGAGCGATATAAGCGCTATAAAAATGTTCCACATTCCTTTTTGCGCATATTGCGTACAAATTTTAACGACTGAGATAGAATCGTCCATGTCGGCCTCTTTCTTTGCAAAGTTGAATGTCCGCCTAATAAATTCCACCGCCCGGTAAGCCCCGGTAGTGACGGCTTGCATGGAAGCTCCGCTGAACCAGAAGACCACGGCTCCTCCGCAAATCAATCCCAGAATCACCGGCGCGTCGGTCAGCGAAATGTGTAACGCTCCTACCTTTTCGAGCAAGAGGATAATGGAGAAAATCATCGTTGTAGCACCCGTAACCGCCGTCCCGATCAACACCGGCTTGGCCGTCGCCTTAAAAGTATTCCCCGCCGAGTCGTTGGATTCCAGATAATATTTGGCTCTCTCGAAATCGGGCTTGAAACCGAACTCCTTTTCGATCGACTCGTGCACGCCCTCGATCCCTTCGATTTGCGATAATTCGAAAATCGATTGGGCATTGTCGGCCACGGGACCATAGCTATCCACAGCAATCGTCACCGGCCCCATGCAGAGCATCCCGAAAGCTACCAGTCCGAATGCGAAGATGCCGGCATGCGGTCCGATCACCGCATCGAGCCCCATCATCGAGGTAAAATAAGCAACCAACATCAGCGCCGCAATCAACAAGCCTGTCCAGAATGCACTGAAATTACCCGCGACGATGCCCGAAAGAATATTGAGCGAGGGGCCTCCTTCGCGCGAAGCGGTCACGATTTCCTTTACATGTCCCGATCGGGAACTGGTGAATATTTTGGTAAATTCAGGAATCAACACTGCCGCGAGCGTGCCGCAACTGATGATGATGGCCAGTTTCCACCACAATGTCGGATCGGCCATATCGCCCAACAACAGATGACTCATAAAGAAAGCCGACGAAATGCAGAGCGTGGCGGCGATCCAGATAAGATGTGTCAGAGGCGCCTCGAAATTAAACTTCTCGCGGTTACCGTAGAGTTTTTTGGAAATCGCCTGATTGATAAAGAACGAACAACCCGAGAGGAAATCCATCAAAAAGCGCATTCCGAAAATCCAGACGATCAGTTTGGCTTGGATGGCCGGGTCGGCCACGGCAAGGGTGATAAAGGTGATCAGCGCCACACCCGTCACGCCGTATGTTTCGAAGCCGTCGGCCGTGGGGCCTACGCTGTCGCCCGCGTTATCGCCCGTACAGTCGGCTATCACGCCGGGGTTGCGCGGGTCGTCTTCCTTGACTTTAAAAATAACCTTCATCAGGTCGGAACCGATGTCGGCTATCTTGGTAAAGATCCCGCCGGCTATCCGCAGAGCGCTCGCGCCCAACGATTCTCCGATAGCAAAGCCGAGAAAACAGATGCCCACAATCTCACGCGGCACAAACAGCAGGATCGTTACCATCATCACCAGTTCCAGGGATATCAGGAAAAGTCCCACGCTCATACCGGCCCGCAGCGGAATGTTGACCACATCCAGCGGCCGCCCGCTCAACGAGGCGAAAGCCGTACGCGCATTCGCATAGGTGTTTACCCGGATGCCGTACCATGCCACGGAATAAGAACCCAGCATGCCCACAACCGAAAACAGCAGCACCTGCGCGACCACCGGAACGGTTTGCCCCGCCAGGGCGAAAAAGTAAACGCATAAGATAGCCGCAATCAACGCAAAAAGCATCAATAAGAATTTGCCTTGCTGCAACAGATAGGTGCGGCAAGTAGCATAAATGGTTTTCGCCACCGTCAACATCGATTGGTGAGCAGGGAGCTTCTTCACTTGGCGAAACAGCAAAAGGCTGAATCCCAGCGTGCCTAAAATCACCAATGCTCCGTAGAACAGAAAATTCCACGAACTTACCGTTCTCCCCCAGATATGGAAAACGCCTTCGTGCAAATCAGGAATGGCCAGATCCAGTTCACTGGCCGACAAACTCATACTCGAAATCAAGAACAAGCTTGTTAACAATAGAATATTTTTACCTTTGTCCATTGAATTAGATTATTTTGAAAAGATGAAAATTTGAAAAAAACTTTTCAAAACTATGGAATTAAGCGGACGAAACAGGCTAAAAAAGTTTATTTTATTACTCAAAAAGCGCAGAATAGCGTTAAAAAAGCATATAAGATAGAAATTTCTTTCGACAGGCTGCTTATTCGATATTCTTGCGTACCCGCATCAGGAACTCTTTCATCTTCTCGCTATCCTTTTGTTCGATAATGACGAGCAGTTCTTTCAACTTTTCGCGGATGCGTTTCACCTGATCGGGAGTGTAGGGGTTGAAAAGTATTTCGGTTAACAAAAAATCGTCTTCCGAAAGGAGTCCCTGGGCAATGCCCATGTGACGTTTGAAGGTGGTTCCGGGCGCGTTCTGATGCTTCATCACCGAGGCGAACACCAATGTCGAGGCAAACGGGATGGAAAGCGAATAGGCAATCGTCTCATCATGCTCCTCAAATGTATATTCAAAAACATTTAAGCGCAGGTGATGGTAGAGGTCGCGGAAAAACACTTTCCCCAAATGCATCGATTCGGAAATGATGATGGCGCTTTGGGTGCTCAGATCGCTAAGGCTGGCAAAGGTCGGCCCGAACATAGGGTGCGTGGAGACAAACGGCCTTCCGGAACTTTCGTAAAATTCTTTGAGACCGGTTTTTACCGAAGCGATATCGCTCAGGATGCACTGCATCGGCAGGTAAGGCAACACGCGTTGAAAGGCCTCGATGGTGAACTTGAGCGTCGCGGCATTAATCACAAGTTCAGGTGAAAACTCCTTTATTTCTTGCGGATCCGTCATACGCTGCGTGTTGTAAATAAACCGCAAACGCTTGGGCTCGATATCGAAAACCGCGACATCATGGTCGAAACTCAACACGTCGGCAAAGAACGACCCCATCTTGCCGGCTCCTAAAATCAATATTCTCATTTGTTCGCTATCCGTAATCAGCTTGTCAGCCTTCAATCTATTTTCAATCTATATCAATCTTTTTTCCGCTCCATCACCACCATCTGTTGGCGAACCGACTCGGCATGAATGGCTTCCAGCACTTGCTTTATAAACTCTCCGTTCATATCCATTTTTTCGCCCTGCTCGGCGCGGTCGGTCAGGATTTCGTCGTAGCGCTGCGTTTGCAAAATAGGCATATCGTGCTCGAGTTTGTAATGACCGATTTCACGAGCGACCCGCATACGCTTACAAAGCAGTTGCAGGAGTTCATTGTCGAGTTGGTCGATCTGATCACGCAACACCGAAAGGTCTTCGGTTGTCTGCGTGCGGTCGCGAATGACGAGCGAGCTCAATATCTCTTTCAGCGAAGCAGGCGTAACCTGCTGGTCTTTATCGCTCCAAGCCTCATCGGGCGAACAGTGCGACTCGATGATGAGGCCCGAATACTTCAAATCCATGGCTTGTTGGCTGAGGGTCTGTATCAATTGCCGTTTACCGCCGATATGGCTGGGATCGCAAAAGACGGGAAGATCGGGATAACGCCTTTTCAGTTCGATCGGAATGTGCCATTGGGGCAAGTTGCGGTATATCGTCTTGTCGGACGTGCTGAATCCTCTATGGATAACGCCCAGCCGGCAGATACCCACGTTATACAACCGTTCGATCGCCCCGATCCATAACTCCAAGTCGGGATTGACCGGATTTTTAATGAGCACGGGGATGTCGACGCCGCGCAACGTGTCGGCTATTTCCTGAACGGCAAACGGATTGGCCACCGTACGCGCCCCGAGCCACATCATGTCGACGCCATATTTCAGCGCTTCGTACACATGCTTTTCGGTGGCAACTTCCGTCGCCACATACATGCCGGTTTCTTCTTTCACTTTTTTGAGCCATTTCAGCGCCGGGCTTCCCACGCCTTCAAAGCCTCCTGGCTTGGTGCGGGGCTTCCATACGCCGGCGCGGAAAATTTTAATTCCATTCCGAGCCAGTTCACGTGCAGTGGCCATCACTTGATCTTCGGTTTCGGCACTGCAAGGGCCCGCTATCACCAGCGGCCTTTTATCGTCGATACCAGGTAATAAAATCGATTCGAATTTCATATTTGTAAATTTTTATTGTCTCCGGTCTCCAGTCTTCGGTCTTCAGTCTCCGGTCTCCGGTCTCTAACCTCTATCCTCCAGTCACCATTCTACTATTGATATATCGCTCTATGCGGTTATACGCCTCCGACAACTTAGAGATATTGGCTCCCAGCGATATGCGGATATACCGCTCCCCGTTGCTACCGAAGATGGCTCCGGGCGTAAGGAAGACATGGGCGTTATACAGAATCTCGTCGACAAACTCGCGGCTGCCGGCCTCGTAATCGGGCAGTTTGCCCCACACGAAGAGTCCCGTCTGTTCTTTATCGAAATGACACCGCAGCAACAGCAGAATCATCTCGGCCCAACGGCGGCGTTCGCGATAAAGCATGTTCATGTTGTCGTACCATTGGTCGGGCTCGGACAGTGCGGCCACCGCGGCCAATTGCATGGGCTTGAATTGCCCGCTGTCGATGTTGCTCTTCTCCTTTAATATCCATTTGACAAATTGCGGGTTCGAGGCCAACATGCCCATACGCCAACCCGTCATATTATGCGACTTGCTCAACGAATTGAGTTCGATGCAACCGTCTTTGGCTCCGTCCACCGAAAGGATGCTTAACGGTTGATGGTTCAAAATAAAACTATACGGATTGTCGTGGCAAATGACGATGCCGTGTTTATTGCCGAAAGCCACGAGCCGCTTGAAGAGGTCGGGGGTGGCCCGCGCCCCTGTGGGCATATTGGGATAGTTTACCCACATGAGTTTCACCTTCGAAAGGTCTTTCTTCTCGAGCGCGTCAAAATCAGGAAACCAATGGTTGTCTTCCATCAAATCATAAGGGATGACATCCGCCCTCAGCAGGCGCGACACGGAGGTATAGGTGGGATACCCCGGATTGGGCACCAAAACCCCGTCGCCCACATTCAGGAAAGTCATCGAAATATGCAGGATGCCTTCCTTCGATCCGATGAGCGGCAATATTTCGTCGGTTGCCAAATCGACGTGGTAATACTTCTCATACCATTCCGAGAACGCCTTCCGCAGTTCGGGTATTCCGTTATAAGGCTGATAAGTATGCACATCGGGGCGATGGGCCGTCGCGCACAATGCTTCAACGGTACGTTCGGAAGGAGGCGGATCGGGGCTCCCCACAGCTAAACTGATGATGTTTTTGCCCTCGGCATTCAACCGGGCCACTTCGGCCAGTTTGACGGAAAAATAATACTCCGAGATCTGTTTGATATGTTCGGCCGGCTCTATTTTTTTTACTGTAGACATAATCGTTCGTTATTTTTCAATGCTTTGTTTACTTTCCCTGTATTCGCCCAACACTTTCAAGTCGTTTATAAGCGGCATGATGGCATCGATCGATTGCTTATACCGGCGATAGTCTCTAAAGGTAAGGTCGATATAAAACCGGTATTCCCACTCTCTTCCGATAATCGGCAGCGATTGAATACGGGTCAAATTAATATCATAAAAAGAAAAAATCGACAACACTCTCGACAAGATTCCCTCGCTGTGCGGCAGGACGAACACCAGGGTGGACTTATTGACATGATTGTTCTTTTGCACCTCTTCCAACATCCGCCCCTGCGCCAGAACGAGAAAGCGCGTGAAATTCCGTTTATTCGTTTCTATGCCCCGGGCTAAAATGTTCAATCCGTACATGGTCGCGGCGAGGTCGCTGCAAATGGCGGCTTCTCCCATCAAGTTTTTTTCGGCGATTTCTTTCGCCGCCAACGCCGTATCTTCATGTTCGACGATTTTGACGGCAGGCAGCAGATCCAAAAAATCGCCACACTGCATCAACGCCATCGGATGGGAAACAATTTCCTTTATATCTTCCAGGCGCTGCCCGGGCAATGCCGACAAGGTGTGCGAAATACGCAACTTATATTCGCCGGCGATGGAAAGATGGCTCCTTCTGAGCAGATCGTGATTTTGCAATAATCCTCCGGCAATGGTATTCTCGATAGCCATCATGCCGATAAGGCCGGGATCTTTATCCGCCTCGAAAAAGATATCGCGAAACGTCAAACAAGGAACGATTTCCAACTCTTCCCCCTCGAAATAATTGCGCGCGGCAATTTCGTGATATGCACCGAACCCTCCTTGAATCGCAACTCGTTTCATCTTCTACTTATTCTATAAAAAAAAATCCCATCGTGTTATCGACAGGATTTTATTACTATATTATGTTTGTTTTATTTCTTCATCATTTACACATAAAATCCTGCTTCTATCGGCTAAAATAAAAGTAAAAATAAAAGCGGTGTGTAAAACTCGAATGGTTCATTATTCTCTTTTGTTGTTTTCTGATTGCAAATGTAGCACTTTTTTCCAGAAGCAAACAAAAAAACATAAAAAACAAATCAAAAAAAGAACAAAACCGACAATTATACCGATCGTCGAAAACATTTCCTCGTTTTTTTTATATATTTGTAGTTCAAAAATCAGTGAATAAATACATAACCCTATAAAAACTAAAAAAACAATCTGCAATGTTTAAAAATCATCCGAAAGGTCTACTGGTATTAGCTCTCACCAACATGGGGGAGCGATTTGGATATTACACCATGTTGGCTATCCTGACGCTTTATATGCAGGCTAAATTCGGCCTGACGTCTGTTTACACAAGTATTATATACGGCACGTTTTTGGCGCTCGTGTATTTTCTGCCGATTTTCGGAGGCGCATTAGCCGATAAAGTACTGGGCTACGGGAAAACCATTTTACTGGGCACGGTGGTCATGTTTATCGGGTACCTCCTCTTGGCGGTCCCCTTCGAAGGCAATAGCATCGGATTAATTGTCATGTTCATTTCGCTTATTCTCATTGCATTGGGAACAGGGTTCTTCAAAGGAAACCTTCAGGCGCTGGTGGGCAAGTTATATGACGATCCCCGTTATAGTAAAAACAGGGATATTGCGTTCTCCATTTTTTATATGTTTATTAACATCGGCGCTTTCTTTGCTCCCAGCGTAGCCAATACCATCAACAATTCGGTATTGAAATCGGCGGACTTTACCTACGATGCGAATATTCCCAAAAGTTACGTGGCCTTGAACGATGAGGCAAACGCCGTCGATAAAAACACCTTTATCATGCAGAATCTTACCCCCGAGCAACAGGCCTTGGAAGGGAAAGAGTTCGAAGCCGTCCTTCATAAAGCGAAGAAAGATAAAAAGGTGGTATTTGCCGAAGAAATTCAAGACGCCCTTTTTAAATTGAAAGCGGCGGGATTGAATCAATATACGCAATCGAAAAAGATTACCGACCCGGCCCTCACCGTTACGAATGGAGAATATAACCTGCTTCAAAGCCGCGATCCCAACGATGCGGAGGCAAAAGCAGCCGTCGTTGCAAAAGTGAACGACGCCCGGATAACGGATACGTCGTTGGATGGCGGCGCGGATGAAGACGCTTTCGCCCGGAACTTCGGGAAACGCTATGTAAACGAGTCGCTCTCGAGCTCTTACAGTTTAGCCTTCGGCGTCGCGTGTATCAGCCTCATCTTATCTATTTTGATATTCCTTCTTTTCAGAGGGACGTGGAAAGGCTCGGATAAAACGCAAAAACAAAAATTGGAAGAGTCGAAATCGGCGGGTATCGAGATAAAAGAAATGCCCAAGGCAGAAGTAAAAGAGCGGATGCTCGCGCTGTTCCTTGTTTTCTTTGTGGTCATTTTCTTTTGGATGTCGTTTCACCAGAACGGGCTTACGATGACTTTCTTCGCACGCGATTATACCGTCAGTTCGATTACCGCGGGCTGGACCATGCTGTTTAACTTAATTCCTCTGCTTTGCCTGATTGTCTTTTTATATGGCGTCTATCTTTCCACCATCGGATTATTGGGAGGAAAGCCGAATAAGAAAACAGGGATTATTCTTACGGTCTTGGGAATTATCGGATTGGCCGCTTACTATTTGACCAACGTAAGCGGTATCGAGGTCATGACCAAAATCACCCCGCAGATATTCCAGCAATTCAACCCGATGTTCATCATCATTCTCACCCCGCTCACCGTGGCGCTCTTCGCCTATTTGGCGCAAAAGGGAAAAGAACCATCGGCTCCGAGGAAAATCGGCATCGGGATGATCCTCGCGGCCATCGGCTTTGTGGTACTGCTGATCGGCTCGATCGGGCTTCCCGCTCCTTCGGAAATATCGGGCGTTTCCGACCGGTTGGTATCGCCTTCATGGTTGATCGGCACTTATTTCGTGTTAACGGTCGCCGAACTCTTTCTCAGTCCCATGGGATTATCCTTCGTTTCGAAAGTCGCTCCTCCGCAATACAGCGGACTCATGCAAGGGGGATGGCTGGCCGCTACGGCTATCGGGAACCTGCTGGTAGGGGTTATGGGAACGTTCTGGGATAAAATGTCGCTGTTGGCATTCTGGGGCGTCCTGATTGCCTGCTGTATCCTCTCGGCCGTGTTCATCTTTTCGATTATGAAACGGCTCGAAAAAGCGACCGGCGACGCATAAGGCGTTTTTATAAAAAATGAATAGGATTATCCGCAAAGCGCGCCAAATTCCTTTTTTAACACCACCCTCGTCCCCTTTGGTAAAGGGGACGAAGGTGGTACGACCGGAGGAGTTCAGTTTAGGCCGCTTCGCGGATAATCATTAAAATTAATGGACGGACGGTTTTTGTTTCCGATCTTTTCCGGATCTGACAGACCTCCACAATGTAAACGAGAGCAGGAGATTCATGACAAGAATAAACAGCAACAATACCGTTTGAGCAAGGTCAAACACTTCTTCTGCTGCGGTTTGCCCGAAATGGACAGCATTCAGGCATAAAAGCAGGATACTCCACACAAAAGATGCCCATAGGAACCCTTTCTTGAAAAAATTCAAGCTCAGCACAGCCAGAATAAAAGGCATAATAGACACCAATACCGTAAATATTTGAACGCTCACCGGCATGATGCCGGCAGTATTTGCTATCAGCATGTCTTTCCCGTAATAAATTTCAGACAGGTGTAATAAGTTATGTAAGATAAAACAAACACCTATCAATGCCCAATAGAAAATAATTTTAATTCTTGATTGTATCATATTCATTTAGTTGAATTTTATTCTTGCTTTTTTATGAGTTTGGCGAACCCCCACACAATACCTCCCGAAGCGACATTGAAAGCCCGGGTTGCCGTATTATTGTCTCCCAACACATAATAGCCGTTCTGATCGTCGTTGTTGACTACGCGGAAATAGACTTTCCCGTCGATAGCCATGATGCTCTGCCCGCATTGGAATGTGTAGGTTGTTTGCGGCACCCCGGCTATTTTTGTTGCTCCGGCGGAGGGGTTTTCTTTATCAAACACATAATAATCGTAAATCGCATCCGTCAGGAGTCCCCTGTACGAAAGGGGCTTCGACCCTATCTGCGTATACAGTTTACCGTTGTCGACACACACCGTGCCGAAACTCGTCCCTTGGGTCAAGTCATCCGCTTTTATAATCCAGTTTTTATCAAAACCGGTTTCTCCTTTTTTGATACGCACAATGGCCGAGCCGCCGGCTCCCGTAGCGCCGAATCCGTGTGAACAAAAATATAATGCGCCGTCATCGCCCAAACTCCACATAGGATTCTCATTCGATGGATAACCGATGTGGTTGATATTCTCGTTGCGAATGGATTTTTCATACTTTCCGGTAGCCACATCAATAACGGCTAATTCGACAAATCCCAGAGGCGTGTTTTGAAAAAAATTCCCTTTTATATCGGTTGTATTATAAAATACATCGGCATACAGTTTACCGTCTTTTGAGGCAAGAATATTCGTCCCGACGTCCTGATAAGGGTATTTTTCATTTCGAAGTCCGGAAAGGTCGATTTCTCCCGTACGCAGCATGGTGGAGGGATTAAACTTCTGTATTTTCAACAAGCCCCTGTCCAAGTCAATATAAAAACCGGTCGATTCGTCATGAATATAGTAGTTGGAATTTTCTCCGGACGTAATCCGTCCGCTTTCTTCCATATTCCCCGACGCGTTTACGGCATACCGGATAATTTCGTCTTTTCCTTGGCTCGCCAGACTGGTTCTTTTAAATACCCATGGACTGTAATATCTCATGCCGTTTGTCTGCATTGCCAAAGAGCCAGCCTGGACATTATCGATTGTACCGGAAGGTACTTCGGAGTAGGTTGTTATATAGCCGGCATAAGGAGATGAGGTCATATCGCCGGTCAGTAGCGCATAATAACTCTTCCCTTCGTCCTCCACCACCGGGTCGTTTTTGTCGTCGGAACAGGAGGAGAACATTGCTCCTGCCATCATCCATAAGAAAAATCCTAACGTTCTGAATCGAATATATTCTTTCATAATCTAAAAATTTTAAATTGTTTATTTATAGGGTGTAATTTAATTTTATGTAAAAACTCCGTCCTGCATTTTGTATGCGGTAATTATCATAAATCTCCGCATCAAACAGGTTTTTAACTTCCATTCCTACCGCAAAGCCTCTGTTCCTGTCCGCCCACCACGAACAGCCGATGGTGTGCAGGCTTTGATCGGGAATGGTGAGGGATTCGACGTTTACGCTCGGTTTTCCCCACAAGCCCAGAAATCCATCCGGCTCGTACTGTCGCGGAATATAATTGAGATAATACGCTCTTACAAATCCGTAATTCCAATAGAAAGAAAGGCGGTCTTTTTTCCTTATCAGGTTTTGAAATTCGGCGTTAACGCCCAAATTAGCAAAGAAGAAAGGCGTATTTCGTAAGCGGGCCCCTTCGTAAGCCGCATCATTCTGCCCGAAAAGGCGAAAATCCTGATAAGTAAGATTACCGTTCACTTTCAACCACGGCAAAACGGAATAAGCCGCATCTAATTCAAGCCCGACACCTTTCACTTTATTCACGTTCTGATATTTGCCGAACAGGCCGGTATTGATAAGCAGAATAAGGTCATACGTCCGGCGGTAAAACAAATTGGATTCCACCGTAAACGAGGAGGTGGAATAATATCCTCCCAGATTAATGTTGTAACTGCGTTCGGATGAAAGGGAAAAATTAGACTCGACGAATCCTCCGTCGCCAAAAACTTCCGACTGTTCGGGTAAACGAACGGTGGTTTCGCCCGACAAACGCACATACGCATTACCGGAAAAGGAATATTTAAGCGCATCGCCGAATCCCCAACGGTCGATAAAATTTTCCTCCCATCCTTCCTCTTGGGTGGCGTACGAGCCTTCATTCCCTTTTGTGGCGGAATGAACGTATTTGACCAGAATATCGTTCGATAACCGGCCGTCAAAGAAATAGGATTTCACGCCCCCTGCCACGACCAGTTTGTTGTATTTTGCCGGAACGGACAATACATCCAAACCCGACTGGGGAAATTTGTCGCCCAAAGGGTTAGACCCCGTTCTTGTTACCTGGCTATATACCATGTTGGCTTCTGCGGTATGATAATAATTGAGCGGAACCGAGATATTGCTTCGCGATATAAAATTCTCATATTTCAACTTTGTAAGGCTTCCTTCCGTCGTGGCTTCTCCTTTTCTGGAAGGGATATGCGTAAAATGGCCGTACCAGTCATAAATACCCTGAACGGTATCGGTATAGTTTCCGTACAGATGATTGTAAACAACGAATTGGTCAAACTTTACTTTATTGTCCCAAAAGTTTTTCCTGTACCTTACTGTCGGTATAAAGGAGTGACTCCCGCTCACCACACCGCCAAAAGGACGGTCCATGGTTATGCCGTAGTTATTGTCGCGTTTTAAATCGAAATAAGTCAATCCGACACGCAACTCATCGGCCCAAGGCCGATTGATTATCCCGGCAAAAACTTCCGTATAAAAACTGGAGAAACGATTGTGGAATAACGGTCGTTTTTCCCTGTGTTTAACCGCCGTTTCAGAATCGACAATCGACACAGATGCCTGATAGTCGTTGTCGGAATAGTTATAGAAAATATCCGCTCCGGCAAAAAATCGTTCCTCGGCATCTTTCCAAAGGCCATGAACGGACACGCGGTGTGTATTAAACGAACCGTATTGGTAGGAAAAATCCCACCGGTTACTCCTTTCATCTTGTTTTGTAACCATATTGACGGCGCCTCCCAAAGCGTCAGCTCCTAACGATATGGGCAACATTCCTTTATAGACTTCAATCCGTTCCACCATATTGACCGGGACAATGGAAAAGCTGAACGCCCAGCCCAGATAGTCCATCGGTATGCCGTCCTTGAAATATTTAATGGCCTTCCCTTCAAATCCGTTCAGCATCAGATCGGTATTGGACCCTAATCCTCCCGTCTGCCTTACCCTTATCCCGACCGTACGGTTCATCAGTTCGGTAAGGTTTGCCGGTTGAATATCCAAGCTTTTCGTATCGATAACCGTTGCCTTTATCGCTTGCTGTTCTATTATCTGCGCTTTTGTCAGGGGGGCTTTTACCAAGACCCTATCCAGGTTTACAACTTTCATCGAATCATCCTGCGCACAAATAGTATGAATACAACAAACCCAATATATGCCTAACAGAATATATTTCATCTTTTTATATCTATACGGATACGGTCCTTGTCTTTTTCATCCTGTCCTTTTGTGCTTTTCGAAGCCTGAGAACCAGATAGGAACCGAATACTACGACGGTTGAACTGAGGGCAATCGCCTCTTTCATCATATACTCGCGACTTCCCATCCCCCCGAGCGGGTTTATTATCCAGCCTGTATGCAACAGAACGGAATGTATAAAAAGAAGGGCATAAAGCAGGTAAGCCCATTTTTGTATTTGTTTCCATTTCCGTCCGCCGAGTTTTTTATGCACGGAATCGAAAGAGGTAATCCACAAGATTAGAAACAAAACAAACAGGATGATGCCTAACAAATATCCGGCATTCGTGATGCTTAACCCTGTTTCGTTCGCCGCCCATTTGTTTTGCGACATGTAGGCGGCTTTATCGGAAAAGAACCTCAACGCATCGGTGAAGTTAGACGCGATCCTAATCAGGGAATGCGTCAGGACGGGAAATCCCGACAGTATCGACAACTCTTTCCGTATGTTCAGTAATTTTTTTACCCAAGGCACTTTCGGATTTAAGGCTCCCACGTACATGATAATGACCAACAGCGGAAATCCGAATTCGACAAAGTGTATGTTGGATACCAATATTTTACCCAATACAGGCGTCTGATATAAATTATATCCGGTAATTTGAAATAACCAGTTGATAGCCTGCAAGAGACTAAGAGACGCAATTATTCCGAAAAACCAATAATAATACTTCGCATGCCTTTTTATTGATTTAGATAATAAAACAAATACGACAGCCCATATAACCAAGGAACTGAGAAGTTCGGCGTAATCTATTACATAACGCAGACCTTCAACGATATAACTGATGCCTTCAACGAATAATTTTATCATATACTTTCCCTCCAAATCCGTTTGGCAAAGGTAATCGTAATAATAGGTATTGAAGAACGCGTAAAGGATTATAAAAGACGCAGGAAGGATTTTAATAAATCAACCGGCTAAATAAAAAAATACTGTGATTAAGCGTTTGTTTGAGAATAAGGAAAGGGGCACATCCGTTTATAGAAATCCGGAGGATTTCATTTTTTTCAAATCGCTGGGCAAATAACCGAAATGTCTTTTAAACGCCGCGGTGAAATGGGTCGGATTTTTGTATCCTACAACGGTTGCTATTTCGCCAATACTCTTATTGTTGTCAAGAATCATCATCCTTTTTCCGTGATTCATTCTTATTTCAAGAAGATATTTGAATACAGTGGTGTCGAACACATCCCGGAAGCCCTTTTTCAACTTAAACTCGTTCAGGCCGGAGATACGCGCCAGCTCCCTTATGGAATACGGCTTTTCCATATTGCCGGAGATTATCTCGCGCGCGTAATACACTTTTTCGATATCTTCTTTCGACAAAAACGGTGAAGAGCAATGATGAGCGTATTGAGCGCCTTGCTCTATGATTAAGAGCAGCAGCTCGATAACTTTCGATTCGAGATACGCTTTCTTCAACACCCCGGAAAGTTTACATTCGAGAAGTTCCCGCAAGATAAGCGCCATTGCGGGCGTGATAGTCGCATTTTTTGCAAAAACACGCTCTTGCTTATTAGCGATCCCTTTTCCGAAATCCCCTAAAATTTCCAAATCGCCACAAAACAGGTGGTTGATAAAATCAATCGTTAAATCAATTTCAATGCATCTGCGTATTTGATTCTGAGGGGTATATGTCAGCACACCGTTCACAAAAGGATAATAAAAAAAGCTATATCGCCCGTTTAAGGTTTCCATTGCATTCTGTTTGCCGTTTGTGTCGTAATAGGTCGAGCCGTTTATTTCAAAATGCATTTCCAATTGGTCTTCCATTTTTTCGACCCGGTACTTAAAAACGTCTTTTTGAATGAGATTAACGAAATAGATCGAGACACCGTCTATTATATTGCTTTTGATTTGTCCGCTCGTATGGAATAAAAGAGGATGATTCGTGATCTCCTTGATTTCTTCTTTTACATATTCCTGTGCGACCACCCGTCTATCCGGGTCATTGGAAAACGGACTGTCGCCGATATCGTTGAGTTGAAGCATCTTTCGTTTTGATTTTATTATTCGTTGATTTCTCTGTCATTCAGATTAGCAAAGTTACAGAGCTCAATAACGCGATGCAATACCCAAAAATAGGGATAAAAGGGCCTCGTTCTACTTATTATATGTTACCGCCCTCACCTCCTTTTTTCGGCTCTTTTAAGCGTATTTTTCACTTTCTATTCTTGAGGCGGTTTTAAAAAGAAGGTTAAAGGCGAAAAAAAGGCCATCCCAAAAATCTATTTCGAGACAGCCTCCTGATGAATGATTTTATTGTTATTTGGTTTTTTCTTTCTCTTCGTCCTGGTCGCCTCTTCTGGCGGAACGTTTGGCTTGCGCCGCTACTTCGCTGATATCGCTATACAGCTTGTCCCAACCGGATTGTTTGCGCATGCCGGTAAGGAGGGAGTAGTAATCCTTTAGGGCGTCCTCCAGTTTCGGACGAAGGGAGGTCGCCGAGGGATCGCTGCGCAACGACGAGTCGATGGCGCTCTGCTCCAACCTCGTTTTTCCCAAATCGGCGACCGATTTCGTGAATACCGCTACCTCGTCTACCGTCCCGACGGCGGTCACATTCGCCGCGTTCGCTTCGGTATTGATCTGATTGGAAAACGTCAGGAGGGCCAAGTAGGTTTCGGAGGCCGTCTTGGCATATACATTTCCCACAGCCTTGCTCAACAGGTACAATGCTGCCGCCGTTTTCCCTTTTTCCGTATCGGGAAAATCGGTCAGCGATTTGAATATCTTGTTTAAAGAGCTAAACTGTTTCCGGCTTTTCCGCAAGATAGCCGAAGCTTCCGGCCCAAGGCCGCTAAAAGCGGGATCGAGCACCTTCGAATTATACTCGGGCGCCACCGTTTCCAATGTTTTATATACAGGACTGGCGAGCGCTGCTTCCAATCCGTTCGTTTTAGTCGCTTCCACCGTGGAAGTGCCCAATGCTCCCAACCCTTCGTTGGTTTGTTTACTTAAACTGATTTTCATGTTTTCTTTTTTTTAATTTATGTCATCGAATAACTTGCCGTATACCTCCGTACCGGACTCCATGCGTGTAAACTACTTGACGGATGGTTCCGGATTGTACTTCATACGGATGAAATAGTCTCCGGACCGTTCCGAAATGAATTTCACGCGGATGAAATACTCTTCCGATAGCTCCGAAACGGATTTCATGCGGATAAAATATTAATCGGAGTTCTCCGAAATGAACTTCATGCGGATGAAATAACTTCCGGACATCTCCGGAACGAACTTCACGCGTATGAAATACTTTCCGGAGCCCTCGGGTTGCTAAACCGGGTAATTTATTCTTTCATCTGTTTTTTCGGGTGAAAAAATCAGGGTAAAGATAGGAAGGTCCGGCAAGCCGGGAAAGACAGAATGCGTAAAAAAAATGACAAAATGCGCAGATTTTTGCCGGCTTTATCCGTTAAACGGCCTGAATCCGTTAGATAATCGAGGCGTTAACGGAACGGGTTACTTGTTAAAAAACTTTTTCCGATACTCCACAGGCGTACAACCTTTGTATTTCTTGAACAGGCGGAATAGACTCCGTACATCCTTAAACCCTACCCCCAAGGCAATATCGATCAAATCTTTATCCCACCCCGGCAACAACCGGGCGATATAATCGACCTTTTGTTTCATGATAAACTGATGTACCGATATTCCCATCGCTTTCCGGAATCGTATTTCGAGGGTACGCCGCGAGAGCGGCACTAATTCGGTCAGCCTCTCAACCAACAAACACGAGGCGATATTTTCGTCGATATAATCGATAACTTTTAACACGCAAGGGTCCGTCACCGCATATTTTCCGGTCGATTGCCGCAACTCAATCCGGAGAGGCTCTACGGCAATGGTAAACGGCTCGTTGCTTTTCTCCCTGATCAAACGGTGCAGCATTTCTCCGGCCGTATATCCCTCTTTTTCATCATCGATAACGATGGACGAAAGGGGAGGATTGGATAAGTTACAGATAAATTCGTCGTTATCGATGCCCAACAACGACACCTCGTTCGGGATGTCGATCCGGTTCATTTTGCATATCTCCGCCACCTGCAAGGCGAAAATATCGTCGCAGGCGAACACGCCGACGGGTTTGGGAAGCGCCATGAGCCAACGATTCAGATCGATCTGTTTTCCGTCCACTTCCGCTCCCTGCAATTCCTCCGACTCGAAATACGCATAATGCTCTGCGCTTTGTTGTATTTCGCGCCGGAATCCTTCCGCCCGTTGTTTCGACCAAAAGAAATTGTTGTTTCCGTAAAATGCAAAATTCTTAAACCCTTTTTGGATAAAAAACCGTGCCGCCATGCTCCCGGAGTTCGGGTCGCTTCCGGCGATTTTGGAAAACCGGCTGCTTGCTTCCCGGCCATTCTGAATAAATACCGGGATGTCGAGCTTTTCCAGAAACCCGAAATCCTCATATTCCCATTGTACGATAACGGCATCGATGTGCTGCTCGCGGATGCGTTGGAGGATTCCTCCTTCGCCGGATAAGTTCTTGTAATAAGGCGTCAAATAATATAAATTCCAGGGGCCGTTTTCATTCGAATAACGGCTCAACCCGCCCAGGAAACGGCGGCTGAAGCCGGGAGAACAATCGATCAATATCAATATATTTATCATGATGCGTACATTTACGATCCATTCACAAAATTACAGAAAAGTCCGCAGATTATTTATCCGCCCGCCGGGATTATTTTCCGGACGTTTCCCTCCTCTCGAATGGAACATAAAGAGATGTGACTGCCGCAACGGTCCCCTCGGACCACGGGGAATGAGCCGGGAACGGGCGGAGAGGGTGTTTTTTGATACCGCTTCGCGATTCACAAAAACCCATAGATAAAAAAAATCGTTGATAACTTCGGTCTGTTTTATCGAAAACTCCCCTCATTTTTCTTTATATTTGCAGGAAATCGCATCCAAAAGAATTTTACTCGATAACAAATGCAACCATTCGTACACTTACACGTTCACTCTCAATATTCCCTGCTCGACGGCCAGGCCAGCATTCAGCGGCTGGTGGACAAAGCCATGAAAGACGGCATGAAAGCCTTAGCGCTGACCGATCACGGGGCCATGTACGGCATAAAAGAGTTCGTCAACTACGTGTCGAAAAAAAATGCTCCGGTCAATGCGGAAATCAAAAATTTAAGAAAAGAAATCGACTCGCTGAAAGAAAAGGGCGCATCGCCCGAGCAAATCAGTGAACGGCAAGATACCCTCGTCCAAACGCAAAAGAAACTCTTTAAGCCGATCATCGGATGCGAATGTTATGTAGCCCGCCGCAACCGCTTTATGCAATCGGAAAAAATAGACGGCAGCGGCTGGCACTTGGTCGTATTGGCGAAAAACCTGCAAGGATACAAAAACCTGATTAAAATCGTTTCGAAAAGCTGGACGGAAGGTTTTTACTACCGCCCGCGTATCGACAAGGAGTTACTGGAGCAATATCACGAGGGATTGATTATTTCATCGGCGTGCCTCGGTGGGGAAATATCGCGCAAAATAGATGCCGGACAAATCGATGAAGCCGAAAAAGCCGTGCAATGGTTCAAGGGTATTTTCGGCGACGATTATTACATCGAACTGCAACGGCATAAAACCGATCGCCCGGATGCCGACCAAACGACGTATCCCAAGCAGGAAAAGGTCAATATAGAATTGCTGCGCATCGCCGAAAAATATCAAATAAAAGCGATTGCCAGCAACGACGTCCACTTTGTAAACGAGGAAGATGCCGATGCGCACGACCGCCTCATCTGCCTGAGCACGGGAAAGGATTTCGACGATCCCAACCGGATGCGATACACCAAACAGGAATGGCTTAAGACTACGCAGGAAATGAACGCCATTTTCCCGGATCATCCCCAAATACTCTCCAACACGTTGGAAGTTGCCGACAAAGTGGAGTTCTATTCCATCGACAGCCCCCCGATGATGCCTTTTTATCCCATCGACGATTCATTCGGAACGGAGGAAGGCTATAAGGCCAAATATCCGGAAGAAGAGCTGAAAAAGGAATTCGGAGAAAACATTTTCCATCGCCTCGGCGGATATAATAAGGTGGTCCGTATCAAACTCGAGGCCGACTACCTGACGCATTTAACGCTGCAAGGCGCCCGGAAGCGGTACGGCGAAAACATGTCGGACGACATCAAAGAGCGCTTGGATTTTGAATTGAACACGATCAAGAACATGGGGTTCCCCGGATATTTCCTCATCGTTCAAGACTTTATCAACGCCGCCCGAGGAATGGACGTGGCGGTTGGCCCGGGGCGGGGATCGGCCGCAGGATCGGCGGTGGCTTACTGCCTGGGGATCACCGACATCGATCCGCTGAAATATGACTTGCTGTTCGAGCGGTTCCTCAACCCCGACCGTATATCCATGCCCGATATCGACATCGACTTCGACGACGAAGGCCGCGGCCGCGTGCTTCGGTGGGTGATCGATAAATACGGAAGCGAAAAAGTGGCCAATATCATTACCTACGGCACGATGGCGACGAAATCAGCTATTCGCGATGTGGCGCGCGTCCACAAGTTGCCGCTCTCCGAATCGGACCGACTGGCCAAACTCGTTCCCGACCGGATTCCCAATGTGAAAAAGATTACGCTGGGCGAAGCCATCAAATATGTTCCCGAACTCAATGAAGCGGCCAACAGCAGCGATCCGCTGATAAAAAACACCCTCAAATACGCGCGGATGCTCGAAGGAAACGTGCGCAGCACGGGCGTGCATGCCTGCGGGGTGATTATCGGCCAAACCGACATCTCGAATGTGGTGCCCATCAGTACCGCGGAGGATAAAGAGACGAAAGAGAAACTTTTGGTTACGCAATATGAAGGCTCGGTGATTGAAGAGACGGGGCTTATCAAAATGGACTTCCTCGGGCTCAAAACCTTGTCGATTATCAAAGACGCGGTTAAGAACATTCAGGCGACCACGGGCAAAAAGATCGATATGAGCGCCATCCCTATGGACGACACCAAAACCTATCAACTATATAGTGACGGAAAGACCACCGGCACGTTCCAGTTTGAATCGGCGGGGATGCAAAAGTATCTGAAAGAATTGCAGCCTACGAAGTTCGAAGATTTAATTGCGATGAACGCGCTCTACCGACCGGGCCCGATGGACTACATTCCTTCTTTCATCGCCCGTAAGCACGGCAGGGAAGAAATCTCTTACGACATCCCCGTCATGGAAAAATACCTCAGCGAGACCTACGGCATTACCGTGTACCAGGAACAGGTGATGCTTCTGTCGAGATTGTTGGCGAATTTCACGCGGGGGCAGTCGGACGAGTTGCGTAAAGCCATGGGAAAGAAACTCATCGACAAGATGAATTCCTTGAAGGAGAAGTTCCTCGCGGGAGGAAAACAAAACGGATATCAGGAAAAGGTTTTGGATAAGATCTGGCACGACTGGGAGAAGTTTGCTTCGTATGCCTTTAACAAGTCGCATGCCACCTGCTATTCATGGGTCGCCTATCAAACCGCCTGGCTGAAGGCCAACTATCCGTCGGAATACATGGCTTCGGTGCTTTCCAACAACCTGAACAACATCACGGAGATCACCAAATTCATGGACGAATGCAAAGCCATGGGGATCAGTGTGCTCTCTCCCGATGTAAACGAGTCGTTTACGAACTTCTCGGTCAACAAAAAGGGGGATATCCGCTTTGGGTTGGGGGCTATCAAGAACGTCAGGCAGGGCGCCATCGCCGACATTGTGGAGGAGCGTACCAAAAACGGGGCGTTTAATGATATTTTCGACTTTGTGGAAAGGGTCAACCTTTTCTCCTGTAATAAGAAAACGATCGAAGCCTTGGCTTTAGCCGGAGCATTCGACTCCTTTTCCGGAGTCAGAAGAGAACATTTTCTGGCGCAGAACAGCAAGGGCGAAGATTTTATCGATACCCTCATCCGGTACGGGAGTAAATATCAACAGGATAAAAATGAAGCGGTCAATTCCTTGTTCGGCGACGACACATCTTTCCAAATCGCCCGTCCCGAAGTGCCTAAGACCGACCGCTGGTCCGATCTCGAGAAATTAAACAAAGAGCGCGAGCTTATCGGCATTTACTTATCGGCGCATCCGTTGGATGATTATGAATTTATCCTGAACTATATCTGTACCGCCGACACGTTGAAGTTGAATGACTTGGAATCGTTAAACGGAAAGGATATCACCTTCGGCGGAATCATTACGGCCGTGCGGGAAGGTCAAACGAAGCGGGGATCGCCTTACACGATTTTTAAAATTGAAGATTATCAGGGAAGTTTCGAAATGCCGCTTTTCGGCGAGGAGAGTGTGAATTTCGGCCGCTATGCCAGAGTTGGCTTGTCGGTTTACCTCACCGCAAGAGTGCAACCGAAGCGTTATCGTCCGGAGGAACTGGAAGTGAAGATCGCGTCCATTCAACTTCTGTCTGACGTAAAGGACAAACTGGTTTCGAAAATCACCTTACAAATTCCCCTTAGCGAAATAAACGATGCGACGGTGAACGAATTATCGGCGCTTATAAAAAACAATTCGGGAAATTCATTGTTATATTTCCAGATTATAGGCGAAGATTCAAAAATGAGCGTCCAACTTTTTTCACGGGTTACCCGCATTCAAGTAGACAAACGGCTTATTGATTATCTGAAAAATAATTTATTTATAGACTTTAGGATTAACTAATTAAAACAATAAAATATATTGATTATGGCTCTTCAAATTACAGACGCAACAGTGGATGAAATTTTAAAAACGGATAAATTGGTGGTGATTGACTTTTGGGCGGAATGGTGCGGCCCTTGTAAAATGATCGGACCGATTATCGAAGAAATAAGTTCGGAATACGGTGACAAAATCGTGGTAGGCAAAGTGGATGTCGACAACAATGACGACCTCACTTCCCAATACGGCATACGGAACATTCCCACCGTTCTTTTCATTAAAGGAGGAAACGTGGTGGATAAGTTGGTAGGCGCGGCCCCCAAATCGACCTTTACGGATAAAATCAATAAATTGATATAAGGGATTCCTCTTGTAAAGAACAGCTTTTAGGAAAAAACCATCCGGACGAGTCCGGATGGTTTTTTGTTTTATTCGCTCAATCCCCCTGATTATTTAATATTCATCCTCATTAAAGAAAAAATCTTCTTTACTTGGATAGTCGGGCCAAATATCTTCAATCGACTCGAATATCTCCGCATCTTCTTCTATTTCCTGTAGATTTTCAATCACTTCAAGGGGAGCCCCCGAACGTTGTGCATAATCTATCAACTCATCTTTTGTCGCGGGCCAAGGAGCATCCTCTAATTTAGAAGCTAATTCAAGTGTCCAATACATAGTTCGTCCTTTATGATGTTATTATTTGATTTTTTCGCAAATGTATAAAAACTTTTTATATGTTATCCTGCTCCCAATATATTTCTTTTGCCGAAGATTGACTTTCTTTTCTTGCCAACACGAAAAAATAGTCGGAAAGCCGGTTTAAAAAGATTAATACCAAATCCGAAATCGGGTAATCTTCCGCCACACGATACACATTGCGTTCCGCCCTGCGGGTTATCGTCCTGCAAATATGGGCTCTGGAAGCCGATTCGCTTCCTCCCGGCAACACAAAACGGGTCAACCGCGGAAGCTCGCTGTCCAGCTTATCGATTTGCTCTTCGATACGTGCCACATTCTCCCGGGTAATGATGCTGGCCGCTTTGGGTTCTATCTGCTCGGTTTCGGTAGCCAGATAAGAGCCTACCGTAAAAAGCTTATGCTGGATAAATAAAAGGAAGTTCCGCGTCTCTTCGTCCTGAATGCTGCCATTGAGCCAGCCGATGAAGCTGTTCAACTCATCCACCGTACCGTAAGCCTCCAACCGGATATGCGTTTTGGAAACCCGTGTACCGCCGACTAAAGAGGTTTTGCCCTTATCGCCTGTTTTTGTATATACTAAACTCTTTTTCATCGCTTTAAATGAGATTTTATTTTAAGAATCCGTTTAAATATGTTTCGCGATTCAAAAAGAAACTTTTTGAAGGCGGAGAATAGGAAGAAATTTAAACAGTTTCTAAATGAAATAGTTCGATTTATGATAGGAAGGGTCTAACACGGCAATGCCGGTTTGTTTCCTATCGAACGTAACCGTTACTTTTTCATGATTAACGATATTCTTCCAAAAAAGTTTAGCCGTTTTACCGGTTATCCCATGAATCACCCATACCGTCTTCCCGTGGCTAAAGCGGAACAGGGCATCGAGCGGGGGCAAAGCGCCGCGACCGACATCCAGGAAAATCAGATCGTAAGGTTCCTCTTTCAACGAGGAAAGAGCGGCTTCTGTAGTAATGCTTCTGTCCCACTCTTTTTGCAGTTGGTTTGCAACAGCTCTTTTTTCCGGCGACTCTTCTACCGACACACAATGAATGCGGCTATCGGGCGCCGTAATAAATAAGCTGTTGACTCCGTAACCGGAATGGATCTCCAACACAGAGCGGGGTTTAAAAAAACGGACGACCCGAAAGGAAAGGCGGTTGTTCTCATTTACAGTTAATACCTCTTCAAGGGCATTCCGCTCCAAAACAGACGGAATATCGGAGAAAGCATAGTACGTGTCATCGGCGTAAATGACACCGGTGATGAATGCAAAAGCGAAAGGAGAATGTATTCCATATCCTTTCGCATGCAATTTTCGCTCAATCCCTCTGAATAATCGGGTACCGTAAAACATCTTACCTTTTTTCGATTAATGCCACCGCATAGGCCGTGATGCCTTCTTCCCGTCCCACAAAACCCATTTTCTCGGAGGTGGTCGCCTTGATCGATATGGCATCGACGGGTATTTGCATCACCTCACTCAGCACGGCCTGCATTGACGGTATGTGCGGGTTGATTTTGGGTTTCTCGGCGCAAAGGGTCGCATCGATATTCCCGATGGCATACTGTTGCTCCCGGAGGAGCGATACGGTTTTACGCAAGAGTACTTTACTGTCGATACGCTCGAACTCCGGGGCGGTATCGGGAAAATGATACCCGATGTCCCGTAAATTCGCCGCGCCCAGCAAGGCATCGCAAATGGCATGGATGAGCACATCCGCATCCGAATGGCCTTGCAGACCCATTGGATAGTCGAGCTGAATGCCGCCTATCCATAACTCGCGCCCTTCTTCCAGGCGGTGCATATCATAACCGAAACCGACTCGTATATTCATGCGGATTATCTGAACAAGTTTCGAATACCATCCATATCAAAGCCCAACGACAACCGCAAGGTCTGATCCAATGGATTGGATTGCGCCGTCGATATCAGATAAGCGGCATCCAGTTGAAATGCCTGAATACGGAATCCGGTTCCCACGGCAAAATAGCGGCGGTTGCTTTTATATTGGTTCTCGTTGTAATAGCCGGCCCGAAGCGAAAACTGATTATTATAGGTGTATTCCGCTCCCAACGACCACATCACCTCCTGCATCTCTTCTTTAAACCCTCCGGGGGCATCGCCGAACGATTTGAATATGCCGGCGATGGAAGAGATATTATAATAGTCGTCTATGCGCTTTTGAGCTTCTTCCGAGGTCTCCTCTTCTTTCGGAAGCTGAGGGGTGGGAACAAGCAGTTTATTGACATCGAAACTAATGGAAAGCGTGTTTTTATCGCTCAGAGGATACGCCAAGGAAGCGCCTAACCGTAGATTTGTCGGGAGAAACATCGACGTGTTATTGCCGTCGTACGATATTTTCGTTCCGATATTGGAAATCGAAAAGCCGAGCCCCAAAAGGGCTTCCGACCGCCCCATATACAGATAGGTTTCATTGTAACCGGCAATATCGGCGGCAAAGGCGTTGCCGGGCGTTATATCGTCGCTTCCGGCGGAATAGTCGGCACGGATATACCGCAGGGTAATCGCGCCGGAGAACGTTTCGGTGAGTCTCCTCGAATAGGCTATATCGAAAGCGAACTCATTCGGAAAGACGCCCATGATATAATCGGTATTCTCATTGAAAAGGCTTACTTGTCCTAACGAGAAATACCGGAGGGACGCGCTGAGGGCATTCAAGTCTTCATTCCCGAATTTCCAATATCCCGAGGCATACAATAAATGAATGTCGTCCACCAACTTGTTCAGCCAAGGGGTATACGAAAACGCAAATCCTTTCGGACTTTTTACGAATGCATATTTAGCCGCATTCCAATGTTGGGAATAGACATCGGGCATGGTCGCCGCGCCGATGTCGCCCATTCCGCCGCCACGCGCATCGGGAGCAATCTGTAGCGAGGGTACGGCAACCGGTATCGGATTATAATCCTGCCCGGCACAAGGATCCGCTTTCCATAAAAAAGCCGCACAGATGAGTAAAAAACTTATTCTTCTATACATATTATTACTTGATTTTCGTATTTGAGTTATTATAGAACACGTATATCATTGCTTTATTGTGCGATGAACCGTTTTTGTTGTGCTCTTTCGGAGGCTATATCCAAAGCCGGTCATTCCGCGTTTAACGCTGAATCCCCATAATTAGCACAGCCTCCTTTTATTAGGGGATTGCGGATCGGATTCGCAATGACGATCACTTTTTATTATTTTATTCTAAAGGCAAGGACTTTTGTCTCCTGCAGATACCCTTCTAAATAGTCGTTTATCGAGACGCCCCCTACCCCGGCGGGGGTGCCGGTAAAAACCAAATCCCCGATCTTCAACGTGAAGAAACGACTGATGTGCGCGACGATTTGATCGACGGAATAGATCATATCTCCGGTTTCCCCTTGCTGAACGGTTTGATGATTGATATCCAGATGAAACGACAACTGTTGTACATCCGGGACTTGCTCTTTTGAAATAAAATCGCCGACAACAGCCGACCCGTCGAAGCCTTTCGATATTTCCCAAGGCAAGCCGTTTTGCTTAAGTCGTTTTTGAAGATCACGGGCGGTAAAATCGATGCCCACGGTCAATTCATCGTAATAGCGGTGGGCGAAACGTTCGGAAATACTCTTTCCCAGCCGGCAAATTTTGACCACTAATTCGGTCTCATACTGTATGTCTTGCGAGAAATCGGGAAGAAAGAAAGGCTTCCCGTCTTTTAGAAGAGCGGTCTCCGGTTTCATAAAAATGACCGGCTCGGTACTCCGGAAGACGTGCTTCATTTCCTGATTATGCGACGGATAATTGAGCCCTACGGCAAATATCTTCATAAAGTCCGTTTTTATTTAGTGGGATATTTTGTATTCAACCGGTTGAACATTACAGCCAAATGGGCGTACAGGGAGGTGTTTTGCAAAACCATCCCCTCGGGAACCCGAATGCGGAAAGGAGTGAAATTCCAGACCCCCCTAAGACCTCCTATACCCATATAATCGGCTACTTCCTGCGCAAAATCGGGCGGCACGGTGAGAATGCCGATACTGGCCTGTATCTGTTTGTTTATTTCCACAAATTCATCCGAATGATACACCGGAATGCCATGAACGGTCGTGTTGACAATCGTTTCATTGACATCGAAACCGGCAAGGATTTTCAATCCGTATTGCTCCAAACCGGAGTCCGACAGCAGAGCCGCACCTAAACTTCCCACACCGAACAACACGGCTTTATGCGTCTTCTTAAAGCCCAGAAAATCTTCCAACACTTCGATGAGTTGATCGATATCATAGCCCACTCGTGTTTTGCCACTCACATCGACATACGAAAGGTCTTTTGCAATTTGGGTAGCGGACACATTAATTTTTTTTGCGATCTGCGTAGAAGAGACATTGGTTTGTCCATGCTTTTTCAGCAGTTTAATGTACGACAGGTACCAGGGAAGCCGCCTAAGTGCTGGCTCCGGTATTTTTGCATATAAAGAAAATCGATCCGACATGCTTCTATTATTGTTTTTATAGGGCAAAGGTAGGAGTTTTCGAGTAATTTTTTGGTTTTTTAATCTATGATTAAAGATTATTTTCTTTAATTATTGTCTTTTTAATCCGTATCTTTGTGGCGATTAATCGGTTACCCGGTCTATCCGCTCCGTGGGGTTTGACGGGATATACACATAAAGCATCCCTTTGTGTCGAATATTATTTGTTTATAACGTATGATGAAGGAATTAGAAATAGAAACGCATCCGTTAAAGCCTTTTGTGCCGGAAAATGCCACCTTATTGTTATTAGGCAGTTTTCCGCCTCCCAGGCAAAAGTGGAAAATGGATTTTTATTATCCGAATTTCCAAAATGACATGTGGCGTATTTTCGGATTGATTTTTTTCAACGATAAAGATTCTTTTCTAAACGAAGAAAAGACTTCCTTCGACAAAGAACGGATTGTTTCTTTTTTAACGGAAAAGGGAATCGCCGTTACCGACACTGCCCGGCAAGTCATCCGCAAAAAGCAGAATGCCTCCGATAATTTTCTGGAAGTGGTGAAGCCGTTCGATTTAGAAGAAATAGTAGCCGAAATTCCTTTGTGCCGGACGCTGGTAACAACCGGGGCAAAAGCGACCGAAACCCTTCAATGGCTGTTGCCGGAATTATACAAAGGGCCCGCCGTAGGCCGTTCTATCGAAATAACGTACCACGGCAGGCCTTTTCATTTTTACCGGATGCCTTCTTCTTCGAGGGCATATCCCAAACCGCTCATTGAAAAAGCAACGGTGTATGCCCGCCTTTTCGAAGAGGCCGGAATCCTTTAGACTTCTTCGTCCAAGAGGGCTGAATCGGAAACCACCGGGGTGACTTTCGTTATCTTAGACCCTTTTAATAACGGGTTTATTTGCTTTTCGACAATCGTTTTAAAATAAGAGCTGCCGGAATGTATTTTATACGCAGCATCGCTTTCATAACTTTCATACAGAAAAATCTTGGTGGGATCTTCTTCACTCAAAAGAATATCGTACACCAAACAGCCTTCTTCATTATCCAGCGTTTGCTGTTGAACTTCCGAAAGGAGTTCGACAACCTGACTCTTATTTTTTTCATCGACGGTGAATTCTACAAGAATGACATAAGGATCATTGCCCGTTTGCGCTTTCATTAAAGGAACGGACAATAACATGGAAAGAAAAAAGACCAAGCTAATACGCAGCATTTGTTTATTCATATCAAAATAATTAATAAATAAAAGTTTATAAGTTTTTTGTACCCGACACGTCTTTAAGCACAGCACGTATCGTCCCTATTTTCAAGGCCGTATCGATGACCACGGGAATACGGTTGCTGTCGTTGGTCAATAGAGCCTTTATCGGTTCTTTTTGATCCGTAAACGCTTTATTGTTATTGAAAACCGAAAGCGTAATGCGAATCACCTCGTATTCTTTTCCATTATTGGCTTTAAAAGTCGTTATCCCCAGATAATTTACCGCCATATTCACAATATCTTTTCCGGAAAGAAACTGAATTTGATGATGATCGCCCGGTTGCATTTTGCTGAAATCGAGATTTCTCATAAAAGATAATACGGAAAGATAATCATACGTACAGTCGCCGGTAGTCACCGTTTCATCGAATTTTTGTTTTCCGTTCCAATAACGGATCGCCCTGATTTTGATTTGATCTCCGTCGTAAGCAAACGATTGATGCTCGAGGGAGTGATCCTTTCCTTCGAAGGCGCCTTTTGTAAAAAACAACGGCCTTAAGTCCTTGTCAATAAAAGACGTTAGCGTATCGTTGACGGTATAAAAATTACCGGCGAGCCCCGACGTATTCAGCAACATGGTGGTTTTATAGGCGCTTACTCCTTTATAATTCGCATCGGAAATAACAAGCGATCCTTCGCCGGCTTTTGCCTTTATCAGCCCATAATTAAAATAAAGATCATACCGAATATGCTCCCCGCTCTTAAACGCCTTATTCACCACTTTGCATTGAGCAGGCAGTAACGCGGGAGAAAGACATAAAATAAAAAGGATTATACTTATTGCTTTATTATTCATTTTCAATTTATTCAAGAATTGTTTTAGACACTTTCTTATCGATCATCGATTTAGTGATTGTTGCCGCATAGAAGAAGTACTTGAATTTGTTCCGGAAGAGGCTCCCCGTTGTTGTTGCTGCTGTTGTTGCTGTTGTTGTCTTTCGACATTCTGATTCCGCTTTTTTTCTTTGGGTTTATTTTTCGTAATCTCCAAAGGCTTTTGTTCGGCAACCTCCTTCTCCAGTAAATTCCACGATTCTTCGTGATCGGTGTAAGCCCTTATTTCGTACATCTTCGGATTATAATATACGGGTTCAGGATGACGCTTTTTTTCGAAACTTCCGGTAGTCCATATGCCATCTTCGTTATCATCAATGAAGAGACGGGCATATACTTGTCCGGGGTTCAGGTCCCAAAAATGCGCTTCGTTGTTTTTGACGCGTACCTTACGAAAAGGTTTATCCGATTTGTCGAGGAGCTCTACATAAGCGGTTTTGCCTTCGGGCAAGCCGGAGATCAGGAAAAAGAGATTTCCATATTGTTCCAGCGTTTTGATGGAGAATGTCTCATCGAGGGTATTGTTCCAAAGACCATAATGGCTAAAAACAGACGCGGAATCGACCGTCAACTTGTATTTACCTCCCGGCGCCCATTTATGCCTTAATATATACTTCCGCGGATTTAACGAATCGGAATTCAGTTGAAAAGAGATGGGGCTAAAGACCGAATCCACTTCCTGCGAAAGATGAACCCGCGAAGAATCGAACTGGATAACCGGTTGTTCGAATTCAAAACGAATGGGATTATAGATTTCAAACGTGGACTGAATATTATGTTGAATGTTCAAGAAACGGATCGGCTCTTCTTCATCCTCCTTTTTCTTCCTTTTTTCGGATTTGGGGCGGGCTCTCCGGATGTTAAACTTCAACGTATCGGTATCGATAAAATTTTTATTCAAAGAATCGGTACGGGTATAATCCACACGCATCAAGAGCGAATCCCGCTTATAGAGTAAAGAGTCCGTGATCCAAAGAGTCAAGGTATCGTTTTTGGCGCTTTTCTCCGCTACATACCAATGATCGTCCTCCACAACGGGTTGCAACAATTCAAAAGAAGGAGGAGCGGTGGGGGCGGCAAAATACAACACCAGCTTATTCTCTTCGGGACGTTCATGCTTCTGTAAATACTGCCGTTGAAAATCCGATAAAAACGACCGAAGCAACAGTTTATCCGGCAAAAAACGCGTATAAGCCACCGTTTTGATCGTATCGATCGTCACACTATCTTTAAAAATCGTGTCTTGCCGGGTGGCAGGCATGGTAGAAGGAATAATGATCGAATCGAGGAAAGCGACGGCCTCCTGCGGATTATCATACTTATAATCTCTGTTTAAGTCATTCAAGGCATATATTTTATACGATCCCGGCGCCATTCCCCGAACCGTAAAATTGCCCCGTGAATCGGTACGCGAAATACGTTCAAAAGGCACGTGTGTGAAGGCCGTGTCATTCAAATTGGAATGAATGCCCACATACGTTCCGCTAACCGGCTCGAGATTATCGGCCGTCAACACTTTTCCGGAAACGGCAAGGGTATCGAGCCGATCGCCCGTAGAAAAAGAATAGACAAAGTTTTCCAGCGGATTCGCTTCATTATTATCGACGATGGCATCGGTAAAATCGATGGTATAGGTCGTGTTCGGCAGCAATTCATCATTGAGCTCAACGACGGCTTTCCGCCCTACCGATTTGATAACCGGCATATTCTGTTGCGGGGGCGTGATAATGACTTTTTCGGAAGGGCTTTCGATTTTTATATTTTCATCGAATTCGATTTCGACGACCGTTTTTGAACTATTCAACGCGTTGAAATCGGGATTCGCCCTCCTGATTTTAGGAGGAGCTACATCGTATTCCCCACCCGAAGGCGAAGCCATGTTCGCACACGAATAGACGAACGCGAAAAAGGTAATGGCCCAAAAGCCATATCGTATATACTGAAAGACTTGTTGCATTGTTGTCGAAACCTATTGTCAGAAATCATCGTCGCCACAAAAATACAATGTTTTACCTACTTTTAGGGAATTGGACTAAGAAAAATAATAAAAATATGTTTTTCATTCTTATTACTCCGTTAACCGCCTGATACGGGTTAACGGACGAAAGGCCTTTATATGAGCGCTCAAACGGGCGGGAATCCGTTAGACGGGGACGAAACTTTCCGGGAAGAAAGGGCTGCGTGCCCGATGCGGCAATAAAGGCATTTACGCGGCTCACAATAGGCTTTCCGCAATTGGATCAACGCCTGTGTGTCGGCGGCATGTTCGGGAATTACCCCCGCTTCCCGGAATTGATCGATAATGCTGTTTTTTTCCGGTTTCACCGATTCGAGCATGTCGACGGCCCGCCCACAATAGGCTTCGTCGGCGGTTTTCTTACCGTAAGCAAAAAGTATCGGCACGACGGTATTGATTAAGATAATATGAAAAGAGGCGGCGCCAAGATATTTGGCAGATTTCACGGAATTTTTACCAAAAGAATAATGGGTTTGCCAATAATCTGAAGGATTTACTTGGAAATGGGACTGCATTTGAGGATAGTCCTGCTGTTCGAGCACGACCGAAAAAAGTCGTCCGGATTTCTGCAAGAGTGCGGCCAATTGCGCGAGGCGTATCTGGGGAAAGGCCCTCGGACGGACGTGCAGTTTTTTGAAAACGAAACCATCCAAATTATTCAGGAGATATTTTTTCTTCAAAAAAGCATATTCATTCTTGAGTTTCAGAAAATAATCCTCTTCGACAGGCCCTTCTTCGAGCAATCCGGCCTGCCCGAAAAGCAACGCTTCTATTTGGAATAAGTTGTCGCCATGTTTTTGGATATAATTATACGGCAGGCTTAGCGCCAGACGTTCGAACTGATCGGAATTCAATCCGAAGCCAAAATTCCTTACCAATAACACATAAAATGTTTCATCCCACGAATTATTAAATCGTTTCAGATGGGCAAAGATATCCTGCGTTTTACGCTCCAACCGTTCGATGGTAAGCGCACTGAGCCATGCATGAAGAAGCCGTTTATCCAACAGGGAAAGAGAGTCTTTACACGGTATTTTTTCGTCGGCATACAACAGATACTCCGCATTTTCGCGTACCTCCTCCGGAACTTTAATCACACATTGCGGAATGACCTCCCCTTTTTGGTTACGCACGTCCGAGTTCACTTCTTCCACGACATGCAGAATCACCGAATTATACGCCTTATCAGTGTGGTGACCATGTTTTTTCCATTCATCGGAAGCGTGGTGGATTTCAATATTCCCGGCCCACAAGGTGTTCCCGATTTTAATTTTCGCATTAAAAAAATCAGGGCCTGCATCGGTGTTCAGTAGCCCTGCGTCGATAATTTCAATTTTTTCTCCCTCGGTGGTCTCGATCAAAGAACGGTCGAAAAGGCCGAATTTCCAAACATATTGCAGCAATTCTTCCCTACGTGACATTTCTCAACGGTTTTAAAAACCCAAAATTAGAAGTATTTATTTGGATTTCAAAGTAAAAATCCTAAAAAAATCATCTCCTTGTCGACGCGAATTTCCGGATTTGTGCCATCCATACAAGACAGGCCTCGGGAGTTGTCGCTCGAAGCGATGTCTTCGGTAAGGCTAAAAAATGATTTCAAAAAATTCGGAACTTACGATGATTTTCATTAGTTTTGTCCTGCAATCGCATAAAATGATTTCAAATTAATAATAGACAAGTAAATATGAAAAAAGTTGTTTTGATTCGCCACGGCGAAAGTACCTGGAACAAGGAAAACCGTTTTACCGGATGGACCGATGTGGATCTTTCGGAAAAAGGAGTGGAAGAAGCGCACAAAGCAGGCCAACTGCTCAAAAAAGAAGGTTTCCATTTTGAAAAAGCTTATACTTCTTATCTGAAAAGGGCTATAAAAACATTGAATATCGTGCTGGATGAAATGAATCTCGATTGGATACCGGTAGAGAAATCATGGCGTCTGAACGAAAAGCATTACGGTGCTTTGCAGGGACTGAACAAAGCGGAAACAGCTAAGAAATACGGTGACGAGCAGGTGCACATCTGGCGCAGAAGCTATGATGTCCCCCCTACGGCATTGGCCAAAGACGACGAACGCTCTCCGTTTGTAGACCCGCGTTACAAGGGCGTGAATGAAAACGACCTTCCCTTGACCGAGTCTCTGAAAGATACGGTTGCCCGCATTCTTCCCTACTGGAACGAGACCATCCTTCCCAGCTTGAAAGAATATGACGAAATTATTGTTGCCGCACATGGTAATAGCCTTCGCGGTATTGTAAAACACCTGAAAAATATTTCGGATGAAGATATACCGGGCTTGAACCTCCCTACCGGCATTCCGTATGTGTTCGAGTTCGACGATAACCTGAAGGCGGTAAAAGATTATTTTCTGGGCGATCCGGAAGTGATTAAAAAATTGATGGATGCCGTAGCCAACCAAGGCAAAAGTAAATAATCCCTTATCGGGTTGATGAAAACAAAAAACGGACGCAGGATTTATTCCCCGTCCGTTTTTCTATTTCAGCTTTTCGAAAGAACCTCTTGCAACTCCTGCGGCGAGACGTTCATCGCGATAATCTTTCCTTGTTCATCTACCAAGTAGTTTTTGAACCCTTTCTTCAACCTAAAATCCCGGAAAATATCAGAGCGCATCCCGAGGGTATCGCAAAACTGCGAATGACGATCCAATTGATCCAAGAGTACGGTTTTCTCAAACACCTTATCATTGCTGTCGAAAGAGATAGAAAGCAGTTCGACATCCGGATAGTTTTGCTTCAAATAATTATGCAACAAAACGTTGTTTGCTCTTGAGCGGGCATCGTAAGCGGCCCAAAAGTTCACCACTACTTTTTTGTCTTTATACTCAGCGCGGTCGAGGAGATTCCCTTGATCATCCTTCAGAACGAGAGAAGGGATTAATTCACCCGGATAATATCCCGTTGAAAGGGTGTCGGTGTTAACCGAACCGGCCGATAGCGCAAGCGAAGCGATTGCTAAAAGACAAAAGTTCACATACTTCATAAAAAAATATTTTGGTTAGTAACTCAGCTTGGCCGCTACTTCGCGCAGCTTGCCAAAGCCCTTAATTCTAATGACTTTTCGCTAAAAGTCTTCTTTTTAAGCTTGCAAAAGTACGTTTCTTTTCGTTACGGCGAAATTTTTTCCACACAATAAATCCTACAGGATGTTAAAAAAGACAGTAACCGCCTGTAACCGAGGGTGTCGCTTCGAGCTTCCATGCTGGGTTCTGACAGGACGGAAACCCGGTATTATGCTAACGAGGCTTTGAAAAAAAACGGCCGATTTCTTCCACCGACGCATCTTTCAATAACACCCGTTTATCGGCATCCAGCAAATAGATCGCCGGCATGGCTTTCAAGTCATACAGTCGTTGCTGTTGCACGCGCATATCCTTATCGTACGCATGCAGCCAACCCGAAGGCATACCGGACAGATGGTCGCGCCAAAGTTGTTTGTCAGTACCGGGATAGACCGTGAGAATGGTAAGCAGGGTACGCGACGGGGTATTCATCGAGAAAGCATCGTTAACAGGCTGAGAAGCGGCGATACGAGACGATGTTTCGACACACGTTTCACAAGCGGGATCGGAAAATATCAACAACAGATACTCGCTTTTCAAGGAATGCAAATTCTCCGATTTTCCCGAAGGAAGCGTGTAGGGGAAGTCGGCGGCTTTATCGCCCACCCGGTTTTTAAGTGCCATATCGAGTTGAAAGGCATAGCGGGCTTTTTCTTCCGGCCTCAACAAAGGAGAAGGCGCCAGCAAGCGAAGCGCCGGAAGATACAATTCCTCATTGTGAAAGGGCGAATTGGATTCATAGAGGTATTTTTCGAAGAGCGACGCAAAATGAACGTAAACGGTTGTATCGGCCGCCGCTTTTTGCAAGGTGTAGGCAAGCGATTCACCGGTTTTTTCCGGAGAAACGTAACCGAGGATATTGATATAGTTGACGAAAGCCTGTTCGGTTATTTCGGGACGCTGCACCAGTTCACGGTCTGCAAAGTCGAACCGATCCCAATAATGCATGACTAAATAGGCGGCACGAACATCGGGATGGGTGAGGGTCGCCGGTATGTCGGGCAAGACAAACGTATCGGTAACAATCACCGCTTGCGCGCTATCGATATCCTGTTGCGGCGACAACGCATCGGCTGACGTCTTCTTGCTGGATGTGCATGAAAAGATTGTTCCGACGGCGATAATACCGGCAATAAGCCGAATGTATTGGATTTGTTGCTTCATTTTCAATCGTTTTTTATTTTCTTTCCGCAAAGATAATCTTCACCATCCGATTTTACCGCATCGCCATTGAATAAATTTCCCCTTCACCCGAAGTCCCGTTTTCCATCTCTTCTCCATCTTTCTTCCATCTTTTACATGATTATCAATTTTTTTTGCATATGTTTGCATGAAAATTCATTCGAATGCGACATTACCCCCTTTTTCCTTTGCGCTTTGGAGTAGCTGCCGTCCTGCTCTCGCTGAGTTGCTTCTTTTTATCATCCTGCGACGGAAATAAAAAACGCCCGTATACGCTGTTAACATCCGATTCTATCGTCTCGGAAGCACCGGAAGCGCCGGTATCCGATACCGTGGAAGAAGATACGATTCGCCAGAACGTGGACGAGGCTGCATACGCACAAGCGCTCACGTACAATGCCAACGGCGACACGACGGGCCTATGGCCGGTAAGCCAACAACCGCTGCCTCTTGAAGGAGCTATCCTGCCTTTTAAAAGGGTCGTGGCCTATTACGGCAATTTATATTCGAAAAACATGGGTATCTTAGGGGAATATCCTCCCGAAGAAGTGTGGACGCGCCTGAACAGAGAAGTGAAGGCTTGGGAAGAGGCCGACCCGGAGACGCCGGTCGTCCCCGCGGTGCATTATATCGCCGTGGTGGCGCAAGGTTCCCCGTGGAACGATGGGAAGTACCGTTATCGCATGCCCGCGCAGCAAATCGATTCCGTGATGGCCATTGCTGCGATGGGGAACGCCCTCGTCTTCCTCGATATACAGGTGGCGTTGAGCACGGTGCGGGACGAAGTGCCCTTACTGGAAGAATATCTCAAACTGCCGCATGTGCACTTGGGCATCGATCCCGAGTTTTCGATGAAGGACGGCACTCCGCCGGGGAAAAAGATCGGAAGTTATGACGCCGAAGATATTAATTTCTGTTCGGAATATTTGGCGGAATTAGTCGAGAAACACAACCTGCCGCCGAAGATACTGGTCGTGCACCGTTTTACCCGCGGCATGGTGACCAACTACCGCAATATCCTTTTGCGCCCGGAAGTTCAGATCGTGATGGATATGGACGGATGGGGAGGACCTCAACTCAAGTACGATACCTATCGCGAATATGTGCGAAAAGAACCCGTGCAATTCACCGGCTTCAAGTTGTTTTACAAAAACGACGTCAAACGTCCGCCGAACCGCATGCTCACCCCGCAGGAATTGCTGAAACTGAGCCCTCAACCTATTTACATACAATATCAATAGGCAAACGCGACGGAGAAGGAACCGGACGGCCTGTTTTTTTACTCCGGTGTATGAATAAATCGATTTTCATTCGGGGCGATACATCCTTTTAGCGTTCCTTTTTTTGTTTCTTCGGCAAGACGAACGACAGCCACACTAATCCGGCCGCAGCCGCCAATAAAGACGAAAGCATAATCGTCCATTTGGCCCCGTTTACATAATGATTATTCCCCGAGAACGCCAACAACGTGATAAAAATCGACATCGTGAAACCGATTCCGCCCAACAATCCCGCGCCGAACAATTGCTTCCACTTCACTCCCGACGGAAGACGGCATAGCCCCACACCTACTGATAACCACGAAAAGAATGTAATGCCTATCGGCTTACCCACGACCAATCCCAATAGAATGCCTACGGCAAACGGTTCATGGAATGTGCCGAACAAATCGCCATCGAGCGGTATCGCCGTATTGGACAAAGCAAAAAGCGGTAAAACAAAGAAATACACCGGATAATGCAATGCGTGCCGCAACCGCACCGCGGGACTTTGTGTAAGATCCCTGTTGTTCGGAATGGTGATGGCCAACAGCACTCCGGCAATGGTAGCATGCACTCCCGAATAATGCATGCAATACCACATCGCAATCCCCCCTATCAGGTAAACGGCCAATGTCTTCACATGAAAAACTTTATTCAACAGCAACAACAGCGCAAACAAGCCTAAGGCCAGCGCGAGAAACATCCCGTCGATGGCCGACGAATAAAAGACGGCGATTACGATAATCGCTCCCAGATCGTCAATCACCGCCAGCGCCATCAAAAAGACTTTCAATCCCGGAGGAACGCGGTTACCCATGAGCGAAAGAAAAGCCAAAGCAAAAGCAATATCGGTCGCCATCGGAATGCCGAAGCCCGATGCGGTGGGCATACCGGCGTTCCACATCAAATAAATCGCGGCCGGAAGCAACATACCTCCCAACGCCCCCGACAAAGGAAGCATGGCGGTTTGGAAAGAGGAAAGCCTCCCCCGGTATAATTCATCGACCAGCTCCAACCCGACCAACAGAAAGAAGACGACCATCAATCCGTCGTTAATCCAATGTTCCGCCGAATGCGCTCCCAAGGGAAAAGTCCAGATGGATTGATAACTTTCCCCGAAGCCCGAATTAGCCATGAACAACGACAACAGTGTGCACGCAATCAGTACAAACCCGCTCGTCTTTTCATTATTCAATAAAGTCTGAAACTTTCCCATATCCGTTTAATATGCCGGCGCAAAAATACAAATTAATATCCGACTTCCGCAAGTCGGCCGTCACCTCAAAAAACACAAACAGCGACGGATAAATACAGAACCCTTTTTGGGGAAGTCAGAAGGAGGCGTACAGTCGCAAAAAAAAGTTTCATATCGCCCATTTATTGTTAATATACATTTCAATGGCTTTTAGAAACAATGTTTTGACTATATTTGCTTGTTACTAATAAAAAAAACAGTGAGGAAACTATATTTCATATCATCCCTACTCGTCTTGTCGGCTCTTTCGACAGGATGTATCTCTACGGTAAAAATATCATCCGTGGTTGAAAAAAATACCGACGGCGATTATTTATTGAAGTGGGAAGTGAGCCCCGACCAGGAGGGGGAAATAGCGATTTACTCCTCGCCTTCCGACAGCTCACTCAATGACTTCGCTTCGCTCCAATCGTATAAAATCACCGATCAGGTGGCCCTGATAAACCCTTCCGAATCGGGATTCCGCGAATATTTTCTTCTCAAAACAAAAGGGGCCAATTCCGGAATCGTCGCCAACCGCATCATCGAAATGGATGAAATTAAGAACTTTCGCGATGTGGGCGGTTATTTCACTTCCGATAACAAACAAATGCGATGGGGCAGAATCTACCGTTCCGGGAATCTCTCAACCGCCACCCTCGCCGATCAAGACAAAATCCGAAAGTTAGGCATTAAAACCATTATCGACTTTCGCTCGGAGAAAACGGCGAAGAAGTATCCCATTCTCCTGCATCCCGGCATACGCCGGATAGCGGTACCCATCAGCCTGATGGACGCCGAAAAACTCGATGAGCAGCTTCGCGACGAAGACTTTAATCGCAGCGATGCCATCCGCTTTGTACAGGAATCGTACGTGGGAATCGTAGAAAACTACAAACCCGCATTCTCCGAAATGTTTAACATCCTTATCGATGAGGGTAATTATCCCATACTCCTAACCGGCTCACTCGGCAAAGACCGGGTAGGCCTTGCTTCGTATTTTATCCTCTATGCCATCGGCGTTCCCGAAAATGTGATACAAGACGATTATCTCCTTTCCAACCGTGTGATCGACATATCCGCAACGGTCGAAAACGCACAAAGTCTTCCCGAATATATGCAGGAAGCCATTACGGCCATGCTTTCGGTGAACAGGGCTTACATCAATTATGTCATCGACCACATTAAACAACAGTATGGCTCGGTCGATAACTATTTGGAAAAAGAACTGAATGTGGGTTCCGGCAAAAAGATTTTATTAAAAAAATACTTGCTCTATCCTTATTAACTTTGGTGATATAAATATATTTAACTACTTTTGCACCTGATTTCAATCAGGGTTATCTAGATCCTTCCATCCGGACGGATGAGCAGCCTATGTGCCGCATTTCTCTTTTTTTAATCAAAACGTACGTATTATCGAGCGCTCCTCTCATCTTTTCTTTCGTCGTTATGTGGGGGTAGAGAGATCGTTTGGGATACTTTCACCAATTAATATAACAAAAAACAGATGAGTACATTTGAACAACTAGGAGTTGCTCCCGAGATATTGCGGGCAATTCAGGAAATGGGTTTCGAACAACCGATGCCCGTGCAGGAGCAAGTCATCCCGCAACTATTAAGCAATACCCGCGATATTATCGCTTTAGCGCAAACGGGTACCGGTAAAACCGCCGCTTTCGGCATCCCCGTCATCCAGAAAACCGACATCGGACTATTATCTCCCCAAACGCTGATTCTTTGCCCTACCCGTGAGCTGTGCCTGCAAATTGCCGGCGACCTCACCGAGATTTCGCAATATGTCAAAGGCCTCAAAATCCTTCCCGTTTACGGCGGATCGAGTATCGAAAGCCAGATAAAAACGCTGAAGCGCGGCGTCCAAATCGTTGTCGCCACTCCCGGACGCCTTATCGACTTGATTAAGCGTAAAACGGTGTCCCTCGCCAACGTACACACCGTCATCCTCGATGAAGCGGACGAAATGCTCAACATGGGATTTACCGAAAGTATCGATGAAATCCTTTCCAGCGTGCCGCAAGACCGCAGCATGTTGCTCTTTTCGGCTACCATGCCCCAGGAGATTGCCAAAATCACCAAAAAATACATGTCCGATCCCGTCGAAATTATTATCGGCCGTAAAAACGAAGGGGCGCAAAACGTGAAGCATATCTATTTTATGGTGCATGCAAAAGATAAATATCTCGCCCTGAAACGGATTGTGGATTATTACCCCAATATTTACGGCATCGTGTTTTGCCGCACCCGCAAAGATACGCAGGAAATCGCCGACAAACTTATTCAGGACGGTTACGACGCCGACTCGCTTCACGGCGACCTGTCGCAGGCGCAGCGCGATTATGTAATGAACAAATTCCGCCAGCGAAACCTCCAGATCTTAGTCGCTACCGACGTTGCCGCCCGCGGTTTGGATGTCGACGATATTACCCACGTCATCAATTTCGGCCTGCCGGACGACTTGGAAGTATACACCCACCGCAGCGGACGTACGGGACGAGCCGGAAAAGCGGGGACATCCATTTCCATCATCCACACCAAGGAAAAAGGGAAAATCAAACAGATAGAAAAGACTATCAATAAGACGTTCGAAAAGGAGAATATTCCTGCAGGCGACATCATCTGCGAAAAACAATTGTTCAACTTCGTCGATAAGATTGAAAAAGTAAAAGTCAACGAAGAAGAAATAGAACGTTTGCTTCCTTCCATCTTCCGTAAACTCGACTGGCTCGATAAGGAAGATGTCATAAAGCGTGTCGTTTCGCTCGAATTCAACCGCTTGATCGACTATTATCAAAAGGCCGAGGAAATAGAAGAACCTTCCGAACAATCCTATTCGAAAAACGAACGTACCCGCAACCGGAAAAACGAACGGGGGGATAAATACGACAGAGGGGATAAAAATAACCGTCAGCCCGAAAAAGGATATACCCGTCTCTTTATCAATATAGGAAAAATCGATGGCGCCAATCCGGCCAACTTAATGGGTTTTCTCAACGACTATGTTCCAGGCAAAGTACGCGTGGGACGGATCGACCTGATGAAGAACTTTTCCTTTTTCGAAGTTCCCGAGCAAAATGCGCGGCAGGTAGTAAAAGCCTTAAAAGGTATTTATGTCGAAGACCGTAAGCTTGTTGTGGAGTTTGCTTCTCAAATGAACTCTAAAAAGCATTAAATTCTATTTTAAAAGTTTTTTTTAAAACTAAGTTGATGCGAATTTGTTATGTATTTTACATTAATAATATTTTAAGAAAGACAAGTTTGATATGAATCAGAAACTTTTAATCAGAGATCTCACATTGAGAGATGGTCAGCAATCGGCTTTTGCTACGCGCATGAACCAGTCGCAAGTCGACAGGGTATTGCCGTATTATAAGGATGCCAACTTCTATGCAATGGAGGTTTGGGGAGGTGCTGTTCCCGATTCGGTAATGCGTTACCTGAATGAAAACCCTTGGGACCGGCTTGAAAAAATACATGCCGCAGTAGGGAATGTTTCTAAACTGACGGCCCTTTCCCGAGGACGGAACTTATACGGATATGCTCCCTACCCCGATGAAATTATCGACGGTTTTTTTAAAAATGCCGTCGCTTCAGGACTCAACATCATGCGTATTTTCGACGCCCTGAATGACGTAGACAACATCAAATCGAGTGTAAAGTCGATTAAGAAATATGGAGGAATGGCCGATTGCGCCGTTTGCTATACGGTCGATCCGAAATATGATGACGACCCGCAGGAAGAAACGAAAAAGGGTGGATTCCTCGGTCTGTTCTCCAAAAAAGAAGAAACTCCGAAACCCAAGCACAACCCGGTGTTTACCGACGAGTATTTCCTCAATAAAGCGAAAGAAATGTTTGCCCTCGGAGCCGATATGATCACCATCAAGGATATGAGCGGGCTTATTCCTCCTTCGCGCGTAGCAGCCTTGATACCGCTGTTCAAAAAGCATATCAACGTTCCGGTCGATTTCCATACGCATTGCACCCCCGGTTACGGCCTTGCAGCGGTACTTACCGCCATTGTTTACGGTGCCGATATCGTTGACACGGTTATCTGGAACTTCGCCGGAGGACCCGCAGCGCCTGCGCTTGAGTTAATTTACATTTTCTGTAAAAAACTAGGTGTCGAATTGGATGTAAACATGGAAGCGGTAGCCAAGATCAACAAGGAGTTGTTCGATATACGTAAGGAATTGGATCCTTACGATGCCGTAAAACAATTCCCGAAACCATTCAATCCGCTTACGGATACCCTGCCCGCTGAAATCGACAGAGAGTTCGATAAAGCTATCGAAGCGGCTAAACGTAATGACGAAGCAGCTCTATTGGACGCCTGCCACGCTATTGAAACTTACTTCAATTTCCCGAAAGCCGATGAGCGTGTTAAGAACGCCGAAATTCCGGGAGGTATGTACACGAATATGGTTGCTCAATTAAAGCAATTCAATTCGTTGGACATTTTGGATGACGCCATGAAGCTCATCCCCAGTGTCCGTTTGGATGCAGGGTTACCTCCATTGGTAACTCCTACCAGTCAAATTGTAGGAGCTCAAGCGGTAAGTTCGGCTTTAAACCTGAAAAACGGACGGCCGAAATATGCCAATGCTTCCAACCAATTTGTGGCCCTTGTAAAAGGGGAATATGGTAAAACCCCCGTCCCGGTGAATCCCGAATTCCGCTTGCAAATTGCCGGCACCCGAGAAGAAACGCCTTACGATACTTCGACTTATAAAAGTCAGGACAATCCTGTTTTGGAAGAGTACGGAAGCGTTCACTTGGCAAAAGATGAAAAAGATCAACTTTTGCTCGAATTGTTCCCTGCGGTGGCGACCAATTTCTTAAGAAATCTGCGCAAAAAAGAATTTGAAGCAAATGGCGGTAGCCATACGCAAAAAAGCGAACAGTCGCAGGCTTCGCAACAGCAACACGTTCAGGATGCCGAACCTTCAGGACCGAAAGGACAATATATTCAGAGCCCGATGCCGGGTAATATTATCGAAGTCCTCGTAAAAGAAGGCGAGACAGTAAAGAAAGGTGACAATTTACTGATTCTTGAAGCGATGAAGATGGAAAATGACATCACATCCGAACTTTCCGGAACCGTGCGCCGTATATTCGTTCAGGCAGGGGATGTAGTGAAAGAAGGAGTACCGCTGGTAGAAATTGTTTAATAACAAATTCTCTCTTACTCTTATGTGAAATATTTAAAGCGGGGGCATCGTTCGAAACGGTACCCTCGCTTATCTTTTACCGGAAATCCTGCATAAAAATCCCGGCTTTAAGGTATCGGTTATAGAGTACATCATATGCTTTCCGATGTTTATCTTGCGGATAATATACGGTCAGATGTTTTTGTACCAAAACCTTTTGAGCGTTCTGCACCGAGTCGAAACAACCGGCCGCTACCGAAGCGCCTATAGCCGCACCCAACGCTCCGGCTTGTTGTGTAGCGGCTATCTTGATAGGAATGCCCATCACATCGCTCAACGTTTGCATTACATAGGGCGATTTCAGGGAAATACCCCCTACTCCGATAACCTCTGCAATCTCGATTCCTTCTTTTTCAATATGTTCCATTATAGCCCGCGAACCGAAAGCCGTCGCTTCTACCAGACTTTTATAAATCTGCGCCGGCGTCGTGCCCAATGTCAATCCGAAAAGGCCGCCCTGTAATTTTTGATCGGCATAAGGCGTGCGACGGCCGTTGAACCAATCACAAGCCACCGGATCGTTTTCCATCACCGTAAGTTTCGACGCTTCTTCATTAAGAGCCGGCAAGATACGCGAAATAAGCGCTTCGCCGGCTTCCACACCCTGCAACGTCCATGAGAGAAGGTGCTTAAACCAGGCATAGATATCGCCGAAAGCCGATTGCCCCGCCTCCAAACCGATATATCCCGGAATAACCGAGCCATCGACTTGCCCGCTGATGCCGGGGACAAACTTCTCTTTCATATCTTCCTTCGGAGTAACCACAATATCGCAGGTCGACGTGCCGACAATCTTAACCATCGTATGCGCTTTTATTCCGGCTCCGACGGCTCCGGCATGCGCATCGATGATGCCCACGGCCACTTTTGTCTCTTTGCGCAATCCCAGGCGTTCCGCCCACTCTTGGGTGAGTTCTCCGGCCGGGATGTCGCCGGTGTAGGTTTCGTTGCTCAAATGCCCGGCAAAACCGTCGAACAAAGGATCGAGCCGTGAAAGAAACTCCTGCGACGGATAACCGCCCCACTCTTCCGCCCACATCCCTTTATGCCCCGCGGCGCATCGGCTGCGTTTGACTTCTTCGGGCCTTAACCGACCGGTAAGCAATGCCGGCATCCAATCGCAATGCTCGATAATGGCATACGCGTCCTTCCGGATGCTTTCATTTTCCCGCAACGCGTGAAGCGCTTTAGCCCAAAACCATTCGGAGGAATAAATACCTCCGGAAAGGGCCGTGAAATCGGGGTTCCTGCGATGCGCCAACTCATTTATTTCCGCGGCTTCGCGGATAGAGGTATGGTCTTTCCAAAGGATAAACATGGCATCCGGATCTTCCGCATACTCCGGCAATAAAGCCAACGGCGTACCGCTCCTGTCCGTCAGGCAGGGCGTACTGCCGGTCGTATCGATTCCCAAAGCGGCAATATCTTCCGCCGCTCCGGCAGGAAGTTGAGACACCGCTCCGCGAACGGCTTCTTCCAGCGAATCGATATAATCCTGCGGATGTTGACGGTAGCGGTTCTTCGACGGATCGCAATACCATCCGTTCCTCCACCGCCGATAATACGATTCCGATACCGCGATCTCTTCTCCCGACTCCGCATTGACAATCAATGCCCTGCACGAATCGGTACCATAGTCGATTCCTATTACTAATTTTCCCATATCATTATTCTCTTTTTAAATCAATTTTCCAAAGAAGCCTCTAACTTCTTATCGCGGGCAATGGTAAAGCTGTATACGGTTATGATTAAAAACGCAACGGCAGGCACCCAATAGGCTAACTGAATGCTTCCCGAATGGTCGGATAGGATGCCTTGTATCTGCGTCAAAAAAGCCGCTCCGGCAATTGCCATAACCATTCCCGAACTGCCGATTTTGGTGTCCTCTCCCAATCCGCGCATGCCGATGCCGTAAATCGTCGGGAACATGAGCGACATGCAACCCGAAATGCCCATCAGCGCATAGACGCCCAAGAAACCCGGTGCGTACACCGTTGTCACACTGCAAATGACCGCCAAAATCGCCAGCACCGACAGCAAGTTCACCGGTTTGATCCACTTCATCAGCCAGGTACACAAAAAGCGAGCGCAGACGAACAACACCATCGACAAAATATAGTACGTCGCCGCAGCTTGTTCGGCCGTACGCGGCAGCAAGGCGTCCAGCCCTATCCATTCGCAGAAATGATAAAACCGTGCGGCCACCGGTTCCACATTCCGCAGTGTACTCATAATCGTTTCGGAAGACGCCCCCGAGCCTAATGAAGCGATCACGCCGTTCAAGTCGAGATGTTGAATGACGTAACGGATCAGGAACGACCATACCGCCACCTGCGCTCCCACATAAAAGAATTGGGTCGCTACGCCCCAAACGTAATTCTTATTGCGCTTGAGACGCCCGAATGTCGCTTTCAGATTCAAGGTCTTATCATCGTCCTGCGCCTTGGGCATGCGGGTAAAAAAGATGGCTGCCAACAAGACAAGCATCACCAGGCCCAGCACCACATACGCCGTAGTAACGGCATTTAACTCCCCATTCTGTATCTGCAACAAATCGGCTTGCGAAAGGCCGCTCCTATCCTCGGCGCTCATCGTATTTAATTGCGAAAGAACGAAGATTTGGCTCGCCAAAGCACCGGTCAACGCTCCGAACGGATTAAACGATTGAGAGAAATTCAATCTTCTCGTAGCCGTTACCGGATCGCCCAACGCGTACACGTACGAATTGGTGGAAGTCTCCAAAATAGACAGTCCGGCGAATAAAATGAAAAATGCCAGAAGGTATACCGCGAAGCAGAAAAACGGATTGATATCAATGGCCAGCATGGCCGGATAGAATAAGAAGCAGCCGGTAATGCATAAGCTTAATCCCAGCAATACCCCCGATTTGTATGTATGTTTCTTGATGAAAATAGCGCCGGGCAACGCGAAACAGCCATATCCCAACAGGTATGCCACGACTTGTATCCAAGCGGTCTGAGTGTCGGAGAAACTCATGATGCGTTTAAAGGCGGCCAGCATGGCATCGGTCATATTGTTAGGCACCGCCCAGATGAAGAACAAGGCTGTCAGAAGAATAAAAGGAAACAGGATCCCTTTGGGAACCAAATGATGCTTTTCCATCGGTTTGTGATGTGGATTCATTGAAATGTGTTATTTAAAAATAGTCTTTACTTGCTTGAGGGAGACGCCCAGCAGCTTTTCACAAATCGGGGAAAGCGCGGCTTCATCGCCCGTAAAATGATATACATGATGCGTATGCGACAGTGATTCGCCGGATTTCAGGAACGCAACGGGCGAGCAACTTTCCAGTTCGAGGAAAGGGCCCATGATGCTGCCGTCGTCCAACGGGCCGTCGTTATAAGCATTCAATGCGTCGCCCTTTAAAGGATCTTTCGCCGGATTCCATTCCTGATTGAGGTAAGTCGACTCGGGATCCGCATCGAAGGTGATAACGGTCAGCCGTCGGGATATCGGATCGTAGTTCCCTGCAACCGCTTTGGTGCGCTTAGCGTTCATTCCCAATTTACTGCGGTATTTTCCGTCCGTTTTCAGATAGAGCGTGCCGTTTTCGTAACGGATCCGGTCGGAAGGTATCTCACCGAAATAGTCGGTGGTCGCAACCGCCCCTAATTCTTTATCATTGCCCTCGTTGTACGGCACTACGGTAACGGCCGAATCGGAAGGATTGAACATGTCGAGCATCCATATGCATACGGTTCCCGTTTCGGGCGTCCATTCGAAATCATTTCCATTGGTGATTTTATTGTCGGTAGCATACGCAACCGCCGCTGCGCCGTCCGGCAACGTCATACCGAGCGTACGGGATAAATCAGCTGCTTGCAAAAGCGCTATCTTTCGTTCGACGGAAATTTTCAACGTGCTTCCCTTATAGTTTTTCAGTTCCATTTTCTTAGTTAGCACCGCTTCTTGATCCGATGCGCTTTGTACTTCCCACGCTTCGGTATCGATGGCCGGGGGCGTATGCCAATTGTCATATACCTGTTCGGCGTCCGGCTGGAAATAAATGGAATATTGCCCGCCTTCGGGTCCCAGCCAGAAACGGTTTTCGCCACCGTACCCGTTCATGTGTTCATCGACGACGCCCGAGTCAAAGACTTTGTAATTGACAAAGCCGAGGCTTTTGCCCTCTGCACCGCCAGTGGTGGAAGTGAATACTTTGGCTTGATAAGCCGGCGAAACGATCACCTGCGCTCTTTCATCGGCCGATTTGAGCACAATCAGACTGTCTTTTTCCGATAAATAATTGAGATCGTATCCGAACGTTCCCTTTTCAAAATGGTTGTTCATACTGTTTTCTGTTTTTTTACTGTTGCTTGTGCAGGAAAGCAGTAGCGCGCTTCCCACTGTTGCAAGCATCAACATGTTATTTATTTTCATCTTATTATTGTTTTTAAATTCACCGTTATCCCTTCAATCTTTCATCAATCTATATCAATCTATTTTCCACCTATCTCTTATGCGGTTATAGGCTTCCGCCGCCGCGCCGTTTCCCCAATCGTAAATGGTAAATTCGCCCATTCCTTCGCCTTCGGGAGAGGTTCGGCCTCCATGTCCGTAATTTTCCATGGTAAAACCGTAGTCCTCCGGCCCGAAGAAAGGCCAGACTTTCTCCCATTGCCGTTTTGTTTGAGGATTTTCCGGACAATACATCATCACAAAAGCGGATTTCAATGCCGCGATGCCACGTTCTTCGTATTCCTTTTCATTCAATTGTTTTCCGTATTGTAAGATCAACTCGGCGAACAAACTTCCACGCGAATCGTTCCATTCGCCATCTGCGTTCAACACGCCGAATCCGCCCAATACATTCACATGCATATACGGCGGTTGCCACGACGCTTGGGTCATCAACATTTTGTCCAACGTCCGCTGTCCATATTGCAGATAACCTTCCTCGCCTGTGATACGGTAACATTCGTATAAAGCCTCGGCTGTCCAGAACATGGAAAAATTATTTTGCTTAAACATATTGTTGCGGGCGACTTTCTTGCCTACCCAATCGTCCGCACCTACACGGGAACAGGACCAATAGGTTTCGAAATCTTCCCACTGCCCCACGGGAATAATCTCGCGCATCACGGCATCCATGGCTTTCAACGCAGCGGTTTTATAGTCTTTCCGGCGGGTCAATTCGTATAACTTCAACAAGAACGTCACCGACATCGATGATTCGGGCGACCGGTTAAGGTGTTGCATCGGCTGTAAGGTTTTCGTGTCCAACCATCCGGGGAAGAATCCGTCCGGCGTTTGTACCCGTAGCAGCGCGTCGGCGTAATCGCGGGCATAGGCAAGAAGCCTTGCATCCTTTTCCAACTCCTCATGCCACCGAAGCATCAACAATGCCGTCCAACTCATATCGAGCACATGAAACGGGGATTCTTCGGCACTCCATGTGTAAGGATTCCGGTTGGAATTGCCCCAATAAGAATGATCCCATCCTTTGCTTCGATGATACTTTTTACCGTCGATCTCCACGGTTTCCATTTCGGTAGCGATCAATCCGTAAAAAAATCCTTCTTTTTTAGGCGCCGCCAACGCTAATTCTTTCGACATCCGCGCCTTTCGCATTAACTCTTTGTTTTTCGTTCGCCGGCCATAACGAAACAAGCCGCCGGCCGAACGCAACGAACTGAACCATGCCTGATTCCATACGGAGCGGAATTCCCGTTCATTGATTTCGCCGAGATAATTGGGACTTTGGGTAACATTGACGATGAACACGGGCGCTCCTACCCTCTTGCCGTTAAGGGTAAACTCCTGCCATACGCTTTTCGACCAACTGTCAAAAGCCCAATGATAAGTATGCTCCACGTATGGTTGGAGAGCGCCTTTTACGGGATTACCGGAACGATACAGATCGCGCCCCCATCGCGTCCACATAAAATCCAACGGCCTGCGAAACGGATTGCGCAAATCTTCAGGCTTATCCGATGCCATCATATAAAATCCGAATCGGACTTCCCCTTTCGGGAAAACCGTGCCGGGCGTACGCTCGAAAAGAATATGCCCCGAAACGTCATTCTCTGCCATTCCCAACGTCAACCGGTTGTTCGGCGCATCCATATCCATATACCAACGCACCGGCGCGCTTTCTTTCAAGATTTCGAGATCCGGGATGATTGTCAATTGTTGTTTTCCGTCGGAAACGATCAGCGCCGGCGAACGGAACACGTGTTGGTCGATCACATGATTATCCGTAGGAGTCAAATGCGGCGCCCAATGGAACGACGGGATGAATGACGGAAGAATCTGTACTTGCCAATCGTCTTGCTGAACGGCTTCCTTCAACGAAAACGTCACGATAACATGTACCGTATTTTCATCGATCTTCGTCGCCTCCGCCTTACCGGAATGCGCTCCCAAACCATCGTATTGAAGTCGGGCGATCGCTTTCCGGAGCAAAGGAGGAAACGTTTCTGTACGGATCCCGCTCTTCTTTGACAAACCATCCGTATTCGCATATATCCTATTGTTGAACATAAACAGGATCGCTATCGCAAAAGGGAAAATAAAGAAACGTTTCATACTATAAATACGGTTTGGTTAATCTATTCTCTCTAAAATAATACGATCCAATTCGAATTGCCTTCCCTCTCCGTTCTTACGTACATGGAAAGTAACGGAATTGGTTTGTCGGGTGAGTTCGATATCGCCGATGTGAATTTTTTCCTTTAGCGCTTCGTTGCTGTTTTTCGTCGATTTCCAGTCGGACAATTGATTTTGGCGTTGCCACACTTGGAAATCGGCTCCTTCGGGTTTTTCGTAATAGGAGATAAGTACTTTGTACTTCCCTTCGGGCACATCGTTCAACATGACACGCATCATTCCCTCGCGATCGGTATGGACGCGTATTCCCCTTTGGTGGGTGACTTGGATTCCTTCGCCCAGTGTCAAATCCATCAACTGCGGAAAATAGACATGCTCAGTCGGCAAATAAACGGTTCGCAGTTCTTCTGTCGGCTCCATCTTGCCCGTGAGCGGTTGCGCTCCGTAATAAAAAGCCACGGAAGTATAATCCACCGGAAACTCATTCCCTACCGGACCATGCTCCATGCCGTGATAAATTTCTTTTTCAAAAGGCATTTTATCGGCCAAAAAGAAACGGTAGCCGCCGGTACGGTTCATCGGTAACGAGTAATCGAGCGCGCCATGAAGCGGCAGACTGATTCCGCGGTCCCATCGATCCAACAGCGCATACCAACCACCGTTATAATAGTCCTCCGATCCGGTCCCGTGTAGGCGCATCCTGCCGTCCACGCGGGTGCTGTCGTCTCCCTCGAAAAACAAAGTCATTCCCGGACGCAATCCCTGCGCGATATGGATCGTTCCCACATAATGGCCTTTCCCTTTTAATTGAAGAAACTCATAGAATTGCCCGGTTTCGGGTTTTTCACGTCTCCAAACGGAATAAAACTTTCCTTCGTTTTTCGCATCCCTTGCGGTAGCATTATAATATACTTTGATATTCAGCGAGACGGGATTTTGTTGTACGCCTTCCCTCTTTTTATAAATCAGCCGCATCCTTGCCCCACGGTCATACGGCATCGGCAAATAACAATAATTGGAAGTCCCCTGCCTTCCCATGACAAGGCTTCTCATGGCCGGTTTTCCATACGCATATCCGAAGAAATCGGCCACCGGCGAATAAATGGCATCCACTTGCTCTCCGTCCCAATTGGCCGCAAGTATCACATCTTTATACAATCCTTCGAATGAATTGCCACCATCGATTTCAAAGCCTACGATCCGGCCGGGACCGTTTTGCTCGAAGAAAGAAATTTCCTCTCCCGGTACCAGCGTAACCGACTTCTGATCCGTCTGTACCCCCGAGGATTTTCCGACAGCATAACGGGTAACTTCAGGGGAGATATCCGCCCAGACCGCGTTTACTTCCGTGAGCACATCTTTATCCGACTGCGACAATACACCGGTCCAGGTTTCCACTTCTTTTCCCGGTAAACTCCGGTACTGCACCTGATGAAACATCAATTTCTCCCCCTGAAAAACAATCTTCAGGGACTTTTTATAAGGAAACGGGATATAACAGTAATATCCTCCGATTTCGTTTCCGCAAACGGGGTTGACAAAAGGATAAACATCTCCCGAAAACAAATCCATAAAACGGATTTTCAGGCGCGGCTTTTTTTCTCCATCGAAATAGAATAGAAGCGTATCGTTGGTAGGAGTAGGTGTCCAAATACGGTTGACGACACCCGGGCCTTTCAAATCGGCAATCACCAGTCCTTCCTTCTCTTTCCGGAGATACGAATAGGTACCGTCGAAACCGTCGTCATTTCCCCCGGTTGTATCGTAACTCGAAATCTGTTCTACATACGAGTTCGTCCGGTATTCGGGAAGTTTGTCTACGCGCTTTAATAATTCCAATTCATTTTTGAAAGTATATTTTTGAGCATAACTTTCAAAGCAAATACACACTATGGCTACTATACCGAATAAAATTTTTAGAGATACTTTTTTCATTTAAACTTAATATGTAGGTTTTTAATTTACTTCCAATTGCGACCATCCGGGAAGTGCGGGAAACTTGGCGTGTGGTTCGGTCTGATACCAGAAACAAGTGGAAGAAATATCGGATTGCTGTGGCAGATAACGCCCACCATGGCGCCAACCCAAATCCTGAATCGTGATCTTTAAATCCTTTTTAAAACGGATAGGATCCATCACATGCCAACGGTACATTCCGAAACGTTGTCCCGAACGATAGGTAATATCGGGCGGCAATACCTGCACCAATCCGGCGTATGGAGTGGTATAGGTTACATATTTTCCGTGGCGGTCGAAGTTATACGATCCGCAGAAATAATCCTCCGTGCCGGTCCCGATAATGGTAGGAAAGCGGGTGTCGCCGTCCATAAAGAACTTGATTTCACCTTCGCCCCACCAGCCGTTATTGTTTACCTGCCATGCCAAATAAACGCCGACATACTGCCCTTCTCCTTTAATTCCGTCGATGATGATATAATCCGATGTTTTATTGACTTTCGTACGACGGAATTGCGCATGGAAATAAGCCGCATCCGCAGGCACATCGGTGAGGGTATAATCGATTTGATAATACAGATTCATGCCCTCCGCATCGTTGATGTTAGTCATCGTGATGCGGCATTTTTTGCGGAAAGGCATCACCCAGTAGCAATTAAAGGCGCTTCCGGGATTTACGGTTACGGGCATCGAATTCAGGTGTGCGTATTCGTTCCATCCCAGCCCGAAGAAATCCCCTACGGGACATTCCACCGAAGGTTCCGTTTCATCATCCCAATAAATACGGAGAATGGAAAACCGCCAATTGCCGGTGGGCGTCATCCAGATATGCTGAATGGCGCCGGGGCCGTCGATTTCGGCCATGGTAAATGTTTCGCCCGGTTCGATGCGGACATAGGGATTGACTTTCCATCCCTGTCCCAAATCGCGCGAAGCATGGGTGGCATTAGCTGTATTTCGGGGAGCATTCGGATCGGGCTTTGCCATTCCCCCCTTTCCCTTTTCTCCGGTAAAATTCTCCGGGCTGATCGATCGGCTTTCCGCATTGGAAAGCCGGTAGAGGTTACCCATGTTCATATCCAATCCGTTAAACGGTCGGTTTTGTGAAAAAACGGTTATAGAGACTGTAAAAAATAAGATACACGTCAACGATATTATTCGCATAATTAAAAATTTTTGTAATTTGATTGATTTACTATCGGACGATTTAGTTTGTCATCGCCCGATAGTAAAAGTTTTATTTCATATTATTCCTGATCAATCCTTAGGAAACGGCAATTCATATCCTTCCGGAAAAATTATCATTGCATTGATACCGAAAAACTTGGCCCATTGCATATTGTTAGGACCCGCTTGCAAGGTGATATCGATTGTAGAATCATCCTTCGGTAAAATATTTTCAACGATCGCGACATTCGATGTATTATAAGACGTGTTGAGAAGTACAGAGCCGTCGGTTTTTCCGATAACCCGATATTCGGTCTCGGTGTTGTTATCGTTAATCGCACCGTAGAATATGAACGTATACTTTTGCCGTTTGTTCAGGTTTGAAATCTTAAAGCTACTAACCGGTATTTTGATTCCGTCCGAAAACAAAACATCGTTCGACACTTCACGAGGAAAACCTAATACATTAGGAAGATCACGTACCAACGTTCCGGAAAACGGACTGCTTATTTCGATTGAAAATTCAGTGATATTGGATTTCTCATCTACCAAATTGGAGAGTATCTTCATATCGTTTCCAGTATAATTATTAAAGGGTTCTCCCGACAACCTCGGTCCGAAATCGATATATATCGGATATTCCAATTCAAACGGTTTAAAAACGACCACATCCACAAAATACCGCATCGTCTGATCTTCTGAAACAATCTCTACGACGGTTGTTCCCTCGGATTTTCCGGTAACGATTCCTGCATGGTCATTACCTGCATTTGCCTCCGCAATGGAAGGATCCAACACATTCCAGATAAATTTTTTGTTTGCGGTTTCGTCGCTATCGAAATAGGGAACGAACGTATAGCTATCTCCTATGGCTATGGAAACCGATTTTTCAGTTACTCTGACGAATGTGTTATCCGAATAATCATAAGGATTCGCATCATCCTTACAGGAACTCACGCTTAACACAATACCCAGTATCCATAAAAAAAGTATATTTATCTTTTTCATATCATTTTTATTTGTTGTGTTTAATTATATCCCGGCGCCTGTATTAAGTTTGGATTAATATCCATCTGCGTTTGCGGAACCGGCCATAAATACATCCGTTTATTGAAATAACGGTTCTTATAAAAAGTTCTTTTATAAAATGCCCTCTGATTGTTTTCATCATCGCTTTTTTCAGACCCGTTGAAGTTCATACCGTATAGTTTAGTATTGAAGTATTTTTCTCCCAATTTCCAACGTCGGACATCATTGAAACGAATACCTTCACAATTGAACTCGACCCTTCTTTCGTGCTGAATCGCTTCGCGCATTTCTTCTTTGCTAAGTCCGGATTTTAAATTGGGAAGACCGGCTCGTTCCCGTACCAAATTGACGTATTGATATACTTCGGTAGTTGCTCCCTGCGATTCATTCAATGCTTCCGCATAGCCCAGATACGCTTCAGCCAAACGATAGAGAATGCCCGGCTGATAGGTATATTTATTCTCGCGGGGAAAAATATCCAAACTGATTCTTTTACGAACATTGTATCCGTTTTGCGGAGCATCGAAAGTCGGCCCCGTATCTTGACCTCCGTTTTGTAAGAAGTTAACTCTTCGGTTATCCACTCCTAACCAGGCTTCATTGTAAATAACAGAAACATAAAAACGGGGCTCGCGGTTACAATACATATTGTAAGTCCCATCTAATGTTACTCGTCCGGGAACTTTTTGAGGGCCTTCGGCTCCACGCCATTGGGTATTTCTTTGTTCCAGCGTTTGAGAAAATCCTTTCTCTACATATCCCGAGGTCGAATTGATAATGGGAGAGCCGTCGGCGTTGTAGCCCATGATAGGCGCCTCGCCATTTTTCATAAAAAATGCGTCCACTAACTCTTGTGTCACGCCCATTCCGGCATTGCCTCCGATACCTTTCGGCAAATGGTGCGCTTGAAAAGTAGAATAAGTACCTGCATCCGCCCGTCCGAAAATTATTTCTTTATTTCCGTCAGAAAACCGTTTTAAGGACATATTGTAATAAGACATAAACGGATCAATAGAACCATCATTATTATATTCATAGTAAAGCTTATATCCTCCACTTTGTGCGGCATCAATCAATTCTTTATGAGCTTGTGCAGCTCTCCCCCATTTCGATGAATCGTATTCGGTTTTAAATAAATTCTCTCCATCGGCATTTTTCCAATCTTTGAAATCAGCATTTCCATTGAATAAAGGACTTGCCGCGAATAACAGCGTGCGTGCCCTAATGGCTAAAGCCATGACGGAGGTCACCCTTCCCCAATCGTTATTATTAGGATATACAGCGGGAAGTTGAGTGGAGACATCTTTCAATTCCTGATCAATCCAATTCACAATTTCGTCGTAAGGAGATTGTGTGGTCATTAATTCGGACGCCGGAGCATCCACCGGATAGATTACTCCCGGAGTAAAAGGAATAGGTCCATACATCTCAATCATTAAAGAATAATAATAGGCAATGAGGAATCGCACTTCATTTTTCATCTGATTGACGTATTCTTCGGTTAAACCTACATCCGGAATCACCCTTACATTTTCTAAAAATACAAGGCCGGTACGGATTCTTTTAGGCAATTCCACCCAATAGTTCGGATCCCAACCTGAAGTAGGACTCCAATTAGCCATGGTATAGGCATATACACTTGCCCATCCGTAAGGTTGCCAATCTTGTGGAATAGTCATATCATCCCCCATAATATTGAATCCTTGTGATTTAAAATACCCCCATAAAGGATCGGGAACCGACGAATACACACTCGCCAACCAATCTTCGGTTCTTATCTTATCTGAAAATACCATCTCCATGGTGAGTTGATCATCCGGCATTTTATCCAAAAAATCCGAACAACTTATCGCACTCAACAGGAGAGATAATATACTTGTTAGTATGATAAATTTATACTTTTGCATAATACATTAATTATTAAAGTTAATACTTAAACCAGCCGAGACAGATTTCATGGGAGGATACTTTAATCCGTTCTGTGTTTCCAATTCGGGATCCCACAGGTTGAATTTGGAGAAAGTTACCAAATTAGAACCTCTTACAAATATCCTACAATCACGGATACCAATTTTTTTAGTAAGTGTTCTTGAGAAATTATATCCGACTTCGATATTTTTCAATCGTAAAAAACTCATATCGCGTAACCACCATGTAGAGGCTTGCTTATTATTGTCAACCGATTTATCACTCATTCGGGGCCAAAACACATTCTGACTCGGATTTTCTTGGGTCCATCGATCGTCAATATTCGAATAGATATTTCCTGCGCCTAATTCTGCTCCCGGAATCCAATTTCCTCCTCCTAATATCTGATAGGTTTTACCGGTTCCTTGGAAGAAAAATCCGAAATCAAACGCTTTATACCGGATATTCGCCCCATAGCCATATACAATTTCAGGAATACGGGTGCCTCCTATCGCTGTTCTATCTACGGCGGTAACGGCACCGTCTCCATTGAGATCCTTGTATTTGATGTCACCCGGGCGAAGATTCTCTACATCACTGAAATTTTGTACAGGAATGCCTTGCTTCAATTTTCCATTTTCATCAAAATCATCTTCCGTAAAAAGTCCTTCTGCTACTAAACCGAATAATTGTCCTACTGGCTTACCTGTCTGCGCACGATAAGTACCCACAATAGAAAGAGGCTCATCAAATTCAATTATTTTATTACGTGCATAAGTGTAATTGAAAATACCCGATACCAACCAATCTTTATTGAGTTGTTTATTTATACTCAAAGACATATCCACTCCTTGATTATTCACTTTGCCGAAATTTGCCCAGATATTTCTGTTAAACCCGGCTGACCCCGGAACATTGGTTCTTTCCATAAAGATATCTTTCCGTTGTTCTTTGAAGATATCTACGGTATAATTGATTGCGTTGTTCCACAAACCTAACTCTAGTCCCACATTGGCTTTTGTGACCGTTTCCCAAGTCAGATCATTTACTCCTATCTCTCCTTCCGCTCTTCCTACCCGATAGATGTTGTTTTCGGTACCCCATCGATAAGAGCCTGTTTCCACAATGGTAGAAATGTAAGCAAATCGCTTATCCCATATGTTCCCCCTTAAAATGCTATTTCCCGCTTGACCTACAGAACCTCTTATTTTTAAATTAGAAACGGTTTCCGAAAGGGGCTGCATAAATTTTTCCTGTGAAACAATCCATCCCAATGCTACTGCCGGAAAAAATCCGAATCTTTTCCCCGGAGCAAAATTTTCCGATCCGTTATATCCGAAATTAAACTCACCCACATAACGCCGATCGTAGGTATAAGAAAATCGTCCGGCTATCCCTTGATTACGATAAGGCAACGCATCTCCTCGATCATAATTTTTTTGGTTATATAAAAGCATCGTATTAACATCATGAACTTTATTAAAAGTCCGGTTATACGACAACATTCCTTCCAAATAAATACTTTGATCGCCCCATTGTGCGCCCGTGCTATATCCTAAAAACTCTTCTCCGTAGCTTAATATGCTAGTCATAATATTTCCATTGGCATCACGTCCGGTTGCGGGGTTATAGTAATCCGGATTTTTTGAACGCGTCACACTATTAGATGAAAATTTATCGAACGAAAACGATAACTTGGCGCTTAATCCGGGGGTAATGAATTTTAAATCTTGTTCAACGGCTGTGAGCGATTCTATTTTGCTTTGATTGACTTTCTCGTATCCCCGTTGAGTGGATAATGCCCATGGATTTTCTTTAGCCGATATCCGGGGAATGTAACCGTTCGAATAGATAAGCGGGTGAACAAACGGAGGAATCCGCATGGCTTGCTGGAAAATATTTTCATCATCATTATCTCCCGGAGGAGCGTTTTTGGTCTGAAGAAATCCACCTACATTTACGCGTACAAGCGTTGTTGGGGTTACATTGATATCCACATTGGAACGCACGGTATATCTGCTCACTTTCAAAGAAGAATCCCATTCCTGTTTAGGATCTCTCCGCAGAATTCCGTTTTCGTCATATACCCCTAATACCAAAGAATAACGCAAAATATCCGATCCTCCATTTACGCTAAGATTCGCCCTTGTATTATCGGCATTGTCTTTCGCGACTGCTTTCCACCAGTTTACATCGGGATATAACTCGGGATCGGTTTGATATCTATAGTTTAACAACGTTGCATCACTGTAGGGTCTGGCTCTTCCCTGATCCTCATACATTTCGTTTATCAGTCCCAGGTATTTTTCACTTCCTATGAAATCGGGAAGCCTCGTAGGCGAAGTATAGGCTTTTTCGAAACGAACTTCAATTTGAGGTTTTCCGATTTTTCCGCGTTTGGTATTAATCATGATTACCCCGTTGGCGCCTCTTACCCCATATACGGCACTTGCTGCGGCATCTTTTAATACGGAGAAGGATTCTATTTCTTCCGTTTCCAAATCATTCAACGACCGCTCAATGCCATCTACCAAAACAAGAGGATTGGTATTCCCCGTAAAGGTACTAATCCCTCGAATCCAAAAGTCGGAATTATTAGACCATGGATTACCGCTACGCTGTACGGCAATTACACCGGATACCATCCCCGCCAGATTATTGCTCAATGAACGGGTGGGCGTCAATGATAATTTAGTGGGTTCTACATTCGTTATGGAGCCCACAACCGAAGCTTTCTTTTGTGTTCCGAAACCTACCACTACCACTTCATCCAGCGCTTCTACATCTTCTTCCATTACCACATCAATAATCCCTTTGTTTTCAACGCGGACAATAGTTTCTTTAAATCCGATATAGGTAAAACGTAGAACGGGATCTTGCGTCGTCAGAGTAAGCGTATAAGTACCGTTTATATCGGTAATGGTTCCGTTTGAAGTTCCTTCTTCTATTACATTTACACCAATAAGAAGCTCGCCACCCGCATCCATAATTCGTCCTGTAACTGTACGCTGCGATTGTAGCACTTCTTTATTATCTGCCGAAACAGAATAGATAATATTTCCGGCGCTAAAAAAGAAGATAATAAGAAACAATTTTAAAAATATACGATCTTTCATGAATCAATTTTTTTGATGATTTATTTATACAACGGTCCGTAAGCTGCGCAAGCTCGGTAATCCGATCCTTCGTTATCGGAACCGAAAGATGCCCATGCCGAAGGACGGAATATTTTCGATTCCTCCACATTATGCATATTCACCGGGATGGACAAGGCCGATGCCAGTGTAATCAAGTCCGCACCGATATGCCCGTAACTGATCGCTCCATGATTAGCTCCCCAATAATTCATCACGGAATATACATCGGCAAAACGGCCTTTTCCGGTAAGCCGAGGCACAAAAAATGTCGACGGCCAAGTCTTATCCGTTCGTTTGTCGATGATAGCGAATACTTCATCAGGAAAGGTAGCCGTCCAGCCTTCGGCGATCTGCAAAACAGGCCCGACCCCTTTTACAAGGTTCAGCCGGCACATGGTGACGGGCATTCCTCCCTTCGATAACAGCTTAGAAGAATATCCGCCGCCACGAAAATACTCAAGAGACGAAGGCCCCCATTTGGTTGCTTTCAACATCGCCTCCACCTCTTGTTCATTTATTTCCCAATGAGGTTTCATGGCCGGTTTGCCATCCTTTGTCTGTTCTCCGGTAGCATCCAAGGTACAAGCACCCGAATTAATTAAATGAATGGCTCCGTCTTTTAAAACACCTTCAGGCTTCCATCCGGATACCCTTTCAATAGATTCAGGACTCCAATAGGTGCGTACATCAGCAAAGATTTGTGCCGTATGGGTGAGTAAATTACCGAAAAGCATGGATATTGCATTCAAATGATCATTTTCGGTAGCAAAAGGAAAAGGAGCGCGGATGCCGTTCCAATCGAAAGATGTATTCAATAAAGCTTCTGAAAAATCGCCGTTCGGCAAGAAATCCGTCCATTGGCGTTGCCCTTGAAAACCTCCGGCAATGGCATTATGTCCCATGGCTTCTTCTCCAAATCCCATCTCATCCAATTTTTGGTTGCCGGTCATCAAGTCACGCATAATGATCGTCATTTTCACCACATATTCCCAGTCGGCGTCTTTTTGTCCGCGGCTGCGACGAATGTTCTCAGGATTGTGATCGGGCAACTCATTGGGTTTGCAATTTTTTTCCACCCATTCAATCGCTTTACGATACTCTTCCTTATCGTAAATTTCCTGTTGTATACGACGGATGATTTCCGAACAATCTACATATTCGGTACGCATTCCAAGGTATTCCTGTAAAAAATCGGGATTCACCATTGATCCTCCGATACCCATACACACAGAACCTATGGCCAAATACGACTTTCCACGCATAAGAGCGACCGCCAGTCCGGCCCGGGCGAAACGCAAGAGTTTTTCTTCCACATCCTCCGGTATATGCGTATCTCCAATGTCTTGTATATCGTGTCCGTATATACCAAAAGCAGGAAGCCCCTTTTGATTATGGGCCGCCAATACCGCCGCCAAATATACCGCACCGGGACGTTCCGTGCCGTTAAATCCCCATACGGCTTTCGGAATTAACGGATTCATATCCATTGTTTCCGAACCATAACACCAACAGGGAGTAACGGATAAGGAGAGCCCTACATTTTCTCTTTCAAACTTTACAGCACAATTGGCAGCTTCTTTTACTCCTCCTATACAAGTATCAGAAATCACACATTGCACAGGGGAACCGTCTGGATAACGCAAATGATCGCTGTAAAATGCAGCAACATTTTTTGCCATGGTCATGGTCGTTTCTTCCAACGATTCCCTGATTCCTCTTCTACGGCCGTCGATAATAGGCCGGATTCCGATTTTTGGATAATTTTTATTCATAGTCTTTAATTAATTAGTAATTCACATTATTACTGTATTATATTTATTTCATTTGTACATGATCTGCAAATTCTCTATAAAATATAGTTAATCGTTTAACTTACTCTGTAAAACAAAACTTTATTTCCCCTTAAATTTAGTTACTCTATTATCTATATGATTAATCGTTTAACCATAAAGTAAACAAAAAAATTATTTGATTATCAATTCAGCATCAACAATATACTTTTCAGTCGTTGAATTTTGTTTTTCAATTTGATCAATTAATAATTGTATTGCTCTCTGACCCATTTTTTCGATGGGTTGTTTGATAAAAGGAACTGAAAACGGCAACAAATAAAAAGCATCATTCTCATCAAAACAGACCATTTTCATACTATTCCGAATATCTACATTTTGTTTAACCAGATTTTTTACGCCTAAAATTGAAATAGAATTCGTTGTGAAAAAAATACCATCAATTTTATTCTTTACCAATTCTTTAATTCCATTTTCAACATCCTTTTTCAGATTTTCATACCGAACTTCTTTCACATTCTCCGGATGATAGATATTCGCTTGCTGAAGTGCTTCGATGCATCCTCGTTTCCGTTCGTTAGTATGATACATATTTTGATGATAATTCAACAATCCAATATTCCTACATCCTCGCTCAATCAGTTTTTGAGTTGCCTGATACGATATTTCATAATTATTGATCATCACAAAATTGGTATTAATAGTTGGAAAACTTCTGTCGACTAATACGAAAGGCATTTTGTCAACTATCAACCTCTCAATTAATTTTTCACTTTTTTCTGTCGGAGTAACAATTAAACCATCTACCTGCCTACTTGTCAATAATTTAATCATTTTTTCCATTTTCTCCTCTTGTTCATTCGTGTTGGCTATTATAACCGCATATCCTTCTTTTTCAGCATATTCTTGGATATGTAAGGCCAATGTTCCGAAGAAAACGTTTGATACATCCGCAACGATTAAACCCAGAGTTTTAGAACGTCCCATTTTCAGACCTTTTGCAAAAGAATTCGGCATATAATTTAATTCCGCTGCCTTATTCAAAATTTTTTTTTCTACCTCTTGGCTAACCCTTCCTCTTTCATTCTTTCCGCTCAATACAAGAGATACTGTAGCAACCGAAACACTCAATTCTTCAGCAATTACTTTTAATGAAACTCTTTTCAACTCTTAAAATCTTATAATTCGTTATAGAAATTAATGCAAAGGTAATAGGTTAAACGATTAATCAAAAATTATTTTATATGTTTTACAACATACTTTTAGAACATAAAAATCAACTATATGATAATTTCGTATCTTTTGTCCGATTAGACATTAAACCGGAAGTGCATGATATCGCCATCCTGTACGATATATTCCTTACCTTCGACATTCATTTTGCCGGCTTCTTTGCAAGCCGCTTCCGAACCCAAGGCTATAAAATCATCATATTTGATGACTTCCGCCCGAATAAATCCTTTTTCGAAATCCGTATGAATAACACCCGCACATTGAGGAGCCTTCCATCCCTTGTGAAAAGTCCATGCGCGAACTTCCTGCTCGCCGGCAGTCAGGAAAGTCTGCAAATTCAATAACCGGTACGCCGCTTTAATCAAGCGATTCACCCCCGATTCTTCCAAACCTATTTCAGAAAGAAATAGTTGACGTTCTTCGTAAGTATCGAATTCGGCTATCTCCGATTCTATTTTAGCCGCCACAACCAATATTTCGGCATTTTCGTTCTTAACCGAATCCCGTAGGGCCTCTACATATCGATTCCCGGTGACCGCACTTTCTTCATCCACGTTACATACATATAACACCGGCTTCGAGGTAAGAAGGAAAAGTTCATTGGATATCTTTATGTCTTCTTTGCGGTCAAAAACAACTGTACGCGCCGACTCTCCTCTCAACAAAGCTTCCCTGATAACCGTATATACCTCGAAAGCCCGCTTGGCATCTTTATCGCCTCCGGTTTTGGCCTGTTTTTCCACTTTATTGATGCGGGCCTCGATGGTTTCCAAGTCCTTCAATTGTAATTCGGCATCGATGATTTCCTTATCACGCACCGGATCTACGGACCCGTCGACATGGGTAACGTTCTCATCGTCGAAACAACGGAGTACATGCAGGATAGCATCCGTTTCGCGGATATTCGCAAGGAATTTGTTTCCAAGCCCCTCGCCTTTACTGGCCCCTTTGACCAATCCGGCAATATCCACAATTTCCACCGTCGTAGGGACTATTTTTTGCGGATGTACGAGTTCGGCTAATTTATTCAATCGTTCATCAGGAACGGTAATTACCCCCACATTCGGCTCTATGGTGCAAAAAGGAAAATTAGCCGCTTGCGCTTTCGCGTTCGATAAACAATTAAAAAGGGTCGATTTACCCACGTTTGGAAGACCCACTATTCCGCATTGAAGTGCCATAATTCTTTTGATTTTTTACAGGAATACAAAGGTACGAAAAAAGCATGTGAAATTCTCTTCAGAATATATATTCCTTAAAAAAACACTGATTTTAAAGCCCGTATTTGGCTGATATTTCCAACATGCGTTCTATCGGCTTCACTGCTTTTAATCGAATATTCTCATCGACAAAAATTTCAGGTGTTTCGTTTTTCAAGCACAAATACAATTTCTCGAGAGTATTCATTTTCATATAAAAGCAATCATTGCAAGCACATGTAGGATCTTCCGGGGGAGCCGGTATAAATTGTTTCTCCGGGCTTTCCTTTTTCATCTGATGCAATATCCCCGATTCGGTAGCTACGATAAATTGTTTGCTATCGGACTGTTTCGTGAACTTAAGCAGGGAGGAAGTAGAACCTACATGGTCAGCAACTTCCAATATATATTTTTTACATTCAGGATGTGCTAAAAGAAGCGCATCAGGATACTCTTTTTTCAAATCTAAAATTTTCTCCAATGAGAATTGCTCATGTACATGACAAGCCCCATCCCATAATAACATATCCCTTCCGGTTATTTTATTGATATAATCTCCTAAATTTTTATCCGGCCCGAAAATCATCTTTTCGTCCTGTGGAAACGAATCGACAATTTGCTTCGCATTAGTGGAAGTCACCACCACATCGGTCAATGCTTTTACAGCAGCTGTGGTATTTACATACGAAACCACCGTATGCCCGGGATTATTTTCGATAAAATCCGCAAATTCATCGGCGGGACAACTATCCGCCAAAGAACATCCGGCATCCAGATCGGGGACGAACACCCGTTTCTGCGGAGAAAGTATCTTAGCGGTTTCTCCCATAAAATGCACACCACATAAAACAATAATGTCGGCATCGGTTTTCGTCGCCCACTGAGCCAAGGCCAAACTATCGCCCACGAAATCGGCAATGTCTTGTATTTCCGGCTCTTGGTAGTAATGAGCCAGGATAATCGCATTTTTTGATTTCCGTAATTGATCGATCGATTTCAGTAAAGATGTTTTATCCACAATTATTATTATTCTTTTTATTAAATCTTATCTCTTATATAATAATGATATATGCCTGTTGATACTGTGGATTAATTTTTCTGCTTTTAATTGCTTTTTTCGTTATTAAAATTAATAACCCAGTTATATCTATTTATCAACAATACTATTTTTTATAATGGATTGATATATATGTCTCTATGAACGTTATCATATATTGTTTATAAGTTGCAAAGTTAATAATTTATTTCATTATTGTTACAGAATACCTGTTGAAAAGAAGTGATAACACGATTCCAAATTTAATGTAACTTTTTTGTCATAATCCATGTTTTCTTTTATATGATGTATCTTTTATTTTTCAAAATCAATTTATGAAATATTATTTACATTTGCTCCACAATTTATCAACAAGTAATTTTCCGTGTTCTTTTATACCGGTTTATTTTGAAACCAGAAATTGATAATCGTGAGTTTCACTCAAATCGATGCTCCCCATAATAAAAAAGGATGACCCGAAGATCATCCTTTCCATTATAGAAATAAATTTACTGAATTACAATTTTGGACCGGCTTTTACTAATGCTTTTCCAAGATCGTTACCTGTAAATTTGCTGAAGTTTTTGGTGAAACGTTCTGCAAGATCTTTTGCTTTTACATCCCATTGTGAAGCGTCGGCATATGTATCGCGAGGATCAAGAATTTCAGAATGTACTCCCGGCAATTCGGTAGGTACTTCAAAACTGAAATAAGGGATCTTCTTGGTAGGAGCTTTGTCGATAGAACCATCTAAGATTGCATCGATAATACCTCTGGTATCTTTAATAGAGATACGTTTTCCGCTTCCATTCCAACCGGTGTTAACCAAATATGCTTTCGCACCTGATTTTTTCATTTTCTTTACTAATTCCGCAGCATATTTTGTAGGATGCAATGAAAGGAATGCAGCTCCAAAACACGCAGAAAAAGTAGGAGTAGGCTCGGTGATACCTCTTTCGGTACCGGCTAATTTAGCGGTAAATCCAGACAAGAAGTAATACTGAGTTTGTTCGGGATTAAGAATAGAAACCGGAGGCAAAACACCGAAAGCGTCTGCCGACAAGAAAATAACTTTTTTGGCAGCCGGACCTTTTGATTTCGGTTTAACGATGTTTTTAATATGATAAATCGGGTATGAAACACGCGTATTTTCCGTTACCGATTTGTCGCTGAAATCGATTTTACCGTTTTCGTCTACCGTTACGTTTTCCAATAACGCATCGCGTTTGATGGCGTTGTAAATATCGGGTTCGTTTTCTTTGCTCAAGTTGATTACTTTTGCATAGCAACCACCTTCGTAGTTGAATACACCGTCATCATCCCATCCGTGTTCGTCGTCACCAATCAATAATCTTTTTGGGTCGGTAGACAATGTGGTTTTACCTGTTCCGGAAAGACCGAAGAAAATAGCCGTATTTTCACCGTTCAAATCGGTATTGGCAGAACAGTGCATAGAAGCCATTCCTTGCAACGGAAGCAGGTAGTTCATATAAGAGAACATTCCTTTCTTCATTTCACCACCATACCAAGTACCGCCGATAAGTTGTACTTTTTCGGTTAAGTTGAATACGGTGAATGTTTTTGAGTTTAATCCGAGTTCTTTCCAATTTTCACCGGCATCGGTTTTCGAAGCATTGATTACCACAAAATCCGGTTCGCCGTAGTTGGCCAATTCTTCTTCCGTAGGACGGATGAACATGTTTTTAACGAAATGAGCCTGCCAGGCTACTTCCATAATGAAACGGATTTTCAAACGGGTGTTTTCATTTGCACCGCAGAAAGTATCTACTACGAACAATCTTTTGCCCGACAATTCCTTTGTAGCGATTTTCTTCAACTCTACCCAAGTCGATTGAGGAAGAGGCTTGTTGTCGTTTTTATATTCATCAGAAGTCCACCAAATAGTATCTTTCGATACATCGTCTTTAATGAAGAATTTGTCTTTGGGTGAACGGCCGGTATAGATGCCGGTCATTACATTTACGGCACCTAATTCGGAAACCTGACCTTTTTCATACCCTTTCAATTCGGGTTTGGTTTCTTCTTTGAACAACAGTTCATAAGATGGGTTGTGAATGATTTCCTTTGCATCCACAATTCCATACTTGCTTAAATCTAATTTTGCCATTTTTTTTACTATTAAAATAAGTGTGATATATAGTGTTATAAAACTCTTTACAAGACCTAAAACGCGATACAAAAATATATATAATTTCGGAGATACAAAAAGAATTAAAGAAAAATTTCTTTAATCAATGAATTTTCTGTTGTTCTTGCATTTTATAACAAAAAACAGTTGGAAATGTTTATCTAACAAAATCAAAACTATTATCTTTGTTTTCCGGAAAATAATAAGTAATATTTTATATATAAAAAATAAATGGAAATAATTGATTTTTCGGAAAATAACTCCCTCCTTAATTCTTATGTACGTGAGATTCGTGATGTCACCATTCAAAATGACCGGCTCCGTTTTCGTAGAAATATCGAAAGAATAGGCGAAATATTGGCATACGAAATAAGTAAAGTTCTTTCTTATGCATCGGTTGATGTGCAAACTCCTTTAAGCAAAACGACAGTGTCGGTTCCCAATGAACAGATTGTTATCGGTACTATTTTGCGGGCAGGATTACCTTTTCATCATGGAATGTTGAATTATTTTGATGGTGCTGAAAGCGCCTTTGTATCGGCTTATCGAAAATATAAAGAAAATCATCAGTCATTCAATATCCACATCGAATATATCGCCTCCCCTATTATTACGGATAAGACACTTATCATTACCGATCCGATGTTAGCTACCGGAGGAAGTATGGAATTGACTTATAAAGCATTACTTACAAAAGGAACTCCTAAAACCATCCATATAGCCACCATTATTGCCAGCAAACAAGCGATTGAATATTGTAAAAATCATTTTCCGGAAGATAAAACGACGATTTGGGCGGCGGCCATCGATCCGGAATTGAATGAAGAGGCCTACATCGTTCCCGGTTTAGGAGATGCCGGAGATTTGGCTTACGGATCGAAGGAATAAAAGTTCTATTATTTCTTTTTATAATACTTGTCCAAATCTTTTTCTTGCGTATTCCTTTGTTTATAAATCACTTTACGGAAGAATGCTTTTATAAAGCCCCATCCGTAGCTATACAGTTGTATTGCGGAAGTAATAATCGACAAGAAAGCGATAGGCAGCTTTTTATACTGTGCGAAGGAAAAGAGAAAAATCAAGAGAAAATAAATAATCAGGGGAGCTAACGCCCAAGCATTCCAAAAAGAGAGAATAAGAAGCAATATACTGCCGGCGGTAAAAAGCGCCGGCAGGGTATGAACGAGCTTCAGGGAATCGGGATGGAGCAGGAAAAGTTCGATTCTTGCCATTCCGAAAACAAATACTTGCCGGCGAAACGAACGAAGATTCACCCGTCTTTTATGGTAGACAAAAGCTTCCGGAATAAGGCGTGTGGTAAAACCGGCATCGCGTATTCTTAAACTCAAGTCGATGTCTTCGCCGAACATATCTTTAAACCCCCCTACCCGATGATACACTTCCGCCGAAAAACCCATATTGAATGTTCGCGGTGTAAATTTTTCCAATCCTTTTTTTCCTCCGCGTATTCCGCCGGTCGTTAAAAAAGAAGTCATGGAAAAACTGATGGCTTTTTGAAGGTCGGAAAACGACGTATCGGCTTTGTCGGGGCCTCCGTAGCAGTCCGTATAGTTTTTGTCCAGTTCTTGTTTGACGATCTGAAAATAGTCGGGAGGAATGACACAGTCGGAATCAAAAAACACAAAGTATTTTCCGGAAGCCCTTTCCATTCCATAGTTGCGGGTGTCGCTTCGTCCCGAATTTTCTTTGAAATAATAGGAAATATCGACTTTCCCGGCAAATTTCTCCGCAATGTCACGGCAGGGAGTCGATGAACCGTCTTCAACCAATACCAATTCGAAGTCTTTGCAGGTCTGAAGCGATAAACTTTCCAACAGTTCTTCCACTTCCAACGGGCGGTTATACACCGGAACGATAATTGAAAAATAAGGCATAAGGCGGATTAAAGATTGAGCAGGTTTTTGAAATAAGCAATAGTTTCCTTCAGTCCGTCTTCCAAAGACACTTTCGGCTCCCAATCGAGTTCCTTTTTAGCTAAGTCCACACACGGTTTCCGTTGGGTAGGGTCGTCGGAAGGTAACGGTTTGAAGCGGATACGAGACTTCGAGGAAGTCAGCGACAATACTTTTTCGGCCAATTCCAATATGGTGAATTCGACCGGATTGCCCAAATTCACCGGTCCGATAAAAGAAGAACGTGACGCCATCATTTTAACGATCCCTTCCACTAAATCGTCTACATATTGAAAACTACGCGTTTGTTCGCCCGATCCATAAACGGTAATATCTTCTCCCCGGAGAGCCTGCACGATAAAGTTCGACACGACTCTTCCGTCGTTGGGATGCATATTCGGCCCGTAGGTATTGAAAATACGGATGATTTTGATTGCGACATCGCTTTGACGGTGATAATCCATAAAAAGCGTTTCCGCACACCGTTTGCCTTCATCGTAACACGAACGCAGGCCGATGGGATTGACATTTCCCCAATAACTTTCGGGTTGCGGATGCACATGCGGGTCGCCGTATACCTCGCTGGTCGAAGCTTGTAACACTTTCGCCCCCGTCAGTTTGGCCGATTCCAGTACATTGATAGCCCCCATAACCGATACTTTTACGGTTTGAATGGGATTATATTGATAATGGACCGGCGATGCGGGACAGGCAAAATTATAGATTTCATCGACTTCGGCATTGTAAGGATAGATGATATCGTGCCTTACCGCTTCGAACAACGGATTATTCATCAACGGCAGTATATTCGTTTTGTTTCCCGTAAAATAATTGTCGAGACACACTACCTCACACCCTTCATTCAGAAGGCGTTTACAAAGATGGGAACCGATGAAACCCGCCCCACCCGTTACCAATACGCGTTTATGGAACATATCTTATGTAGATGTTGTTTGTGAATACGTTGCAAAAGTAGTAAAAAGATCAATAGTGTCCTATTTGTTTGCGTACACTTTCTAAACACTCCCTATCCGTTAAAAAATATCAAAGAACGAATAAATGTAAAAATAGTTGAAGAATTAAAAAATATTTATACCTTTGCTTACTTTCATGTGATTCGCCTTTCTAAAAGGAAAGAAACATGATCTATTTATCATCGCAGAGAAATTCGTTCTCTACACCTAAGTTGATTTTTATATGAAAAAAATATATATAGCTTTCATTATCTGCTTGCTATCCATTGTCATTATTTCTTGTAAAAAAGATAACGCGATGGTGATAAAGGGCGAGATATCGAATTTGGAATATCCTTATATTCTAGCTTCCTATGTCTCGTCCGATACGCTCGTTTTGGACACGATTGAAGTGAAAGAAAAGGGTAAATTCAAATACCGCAAAGAAATCGACACCTTGACGGTTTTCACTCTTTATTTCAACGAATTCAATAATGCAACGGTGGTATTTGGCAATAAAGCCGACAAATTATCGATAAAAGGAGACGCCCGGTTCCCGGATTTGATACGTGTTTCCGGAAGCGAAATTAACGATGACCTTACCCTTTTTAAAACCCAAAATGAAGATGTCCTTACGCAGCGGGGACAATTGCTGATCAATTTTCAGGAAGAACGGAAAAATCATTCCGATTCGAACAAAGGCGTCCTCACCGAAATCGAAAAAATGGGTCAAATCAATTCGTTGAATCATGAATTAAGGCAACGGGCCGAAGATTTTGTCAAGGAGCATCCTTCCAAATTATCGAGCTTGATCCTTATAAATGATTTTTTTACCAACAGCGAAAATTCGAAAGCCCTCGAACGGGTGCTGAGCTATGTAGATGGAGACATTTCGTCTTCGCTCATGGCGATGAATCTGAAATCATATTCCGAAAAACTGAAACAATCGGCAGAAGGCAGTTCCCTGCCCTATTTCCAATTGACGGATAAAGAGGATAAAAAGGTCTATTCGCATCAGTTTTCGGGAAAATATCTGCTTCTTTCGTTTGTTTCGGCCTCAGGGTTGGAGTCGCGTGAAACGTCCAGCATTCTTAAAAACGCCTATCAAGAGTTGAATAAAGACAGTGTGGCCTTTGTTTCCATCTATATCGATTCGGATAGGTATCCTGTTTCGTATCTGGAAAATGATTCCATTCCATGGACGATTGTGCCGGAGAAAAACAGTTGGGCATCCGAGATCGTCAATTCATACAATATACAGTCTGTTCCGTATAATATTTTGATTTCGCCTTCGGGTAAGATTTTGGATCGAGGTATTGCGGCGCAACGTGTAGAAAATACAATCAACAACCCCACCGTAACTGAGGCTGTAGAATAGATTAATTTATAATGTGTTATGCTGGTCAAAGTATTTGGTGCAGCGGTACAGGGAATACATGCAAAACTCATAACCATAGAAGTAAATTGTTCGAGAGGTATCCGGTTTTCGTTGGTTGGATTGCCCGATGCTTCTGTAAAAGAAGGCCATGAGCGTATTATTTCGGCATTACAAGTGAGCGGGTTTACCGTTCCGCACCAACAAATAGTCATTAATATGTCGCCGGCCGATATTCGGAAAGAAGGGTCGGCTTACGATCTTCCGCTTGCGATAGGAATACTGGCGGCTTCGGGGTCGTCGTTGCCTTTCGCCAATCTATCTCATTATATATTGATGGGGGAACTTTCCCTCGACGGGAGCATTCTTCCGGTGAAAGGAGCCCTCTCGATGGCCGTGATGGCGAAAGAAAACGGATTCAAAGGGCTCATTCTTCCCGTTGAAAATGCGCGTGAAGCCGCGGTTATCGACGGGGTGGATATCTACGGAATCGGAAAGATAGGGGATGTGGTGCGCTTCTTTACGGATAAGTATCACCCTGAGCCGACGAAGGTCGATATTTACGGGGAGTTTTTCAAAGACCAAACGAATTTCGAGTTCGATTTCTCCGATGTAAAAGGACAGGAGACAGTCAAGCGCGCCCTGGAGGTTGCTGCCGCCGGAGGACATAATATCCTGATGGTCGGGCCTCCCGGATCGGGAAAATCCATGATGGCCAAGCGGCTGCCGTCTATTTTGCCGCCGTTAAATCTCGAAGAAGCATTGGAAACAACCAAAATACATAGCGTTGCCGGGAAAATCGAAGGCGAGACTTCGTTGATTACCCACCGCCCTTTCCGGTCGCCTCACCATACCATCAGCGATGTGGCAATGGTAGGAGGCGGCGCTTATCCGCAGCCCGGAGAAATAAGCCTGGCACATAACGGCGTGCTTTTTCTCGACGAACTTCCCGAGTTCAGCCGGAATGTACTGGAAGTCTTGCGGCAACCGTTGGAGGATCGTAAAATAACCATTTCGAGAACAAAATTCACCGTCGATTATCCTGCCAGCTTCATGTTGGTGGCGGCGATGAATCCGTGTCCCTGCGGATACTACAATCATCCCGATAAAGAATGTATTTGCGCGCCCGGCGCGATACAAAAATATTGGAACAAGATCTCCGGTCCGTTGCTCGACCGCATCGATATTCAGGTTGAAAGTGTCCCCGTTTCCTTCGAAAAATTGTCCGACCCCGCACCCGGCGAGAAGAGTTGCGATATCCGCAAGCGCGTGGTGAAAGCTCGAGACATACAGGCGCTGCGTTTTAAAGATGTGGAAGGCATTTATTGCAATGCGCAAATGACTTCCAAAATGTTGCGCAAATATGCCGCGCCCGACAAGGCCGGCCTTATGTTGCTTAAGACCGCCATGGAAAAACTCAGCCTTTCGGCGCGGGCCTATGACCGTATCCTGAAAGTCGCGCGCACGATTGCCGATCTCGAAAGCAGCAATCGTATTTTGCCTCATCATTTGGCCGAGGCCATCAACTATCGCAATCTCGACCGAGGGAGATGGGGCGGGGGAATTTGAGACGGGGGGACATTAGACAATTACGAATTACGAATTACGAATTACGAATTACAAATTACGAATGACGAATGAAGTCTAAAGACTGTAGACCGGTGACCGCAGACCGGCGCTATTGTTTTTCGAAATGGTGGTCGTCGTAATATTTCGAAAAGGTATGTCCCCAGCGGAACCCTCTCTTCCGGAATGCTTCTACCACCCGATGTCCCTCATACAGCGTGCCGTTGACGGTCGTATCGTGCACAGCCCCTTTTGGCCGGTTGGGAAGATCCTTTAGCTTCCACCGCAACGGATTAAAGCGCGGATTGATGTCGATAGCCATCCCCGTGGCATGTTTCGAATAGGATACATTCCGGTAACAGAAACTGTAAGTGTTGTTATCATCCATCGATAAACTATCGTTCCAGCCATATCGGACAACCGGCACAGCTTTCTCGATTACGAAGCCTTCTTTCAGCATGAAATCGAACAGATAAGCGATATCGTCCCGCAATTTTCCGTTCGTCAGGATCTGCCCCTTATGAAGTTTCCCGTCGGTCGAAAGGTATAGGACATCCAACAGGATAAGCTGATGGATAATCGATTCCGGAGCTTTGGTACCGGCGACCGCTTCTTCAAACGTATACCGGCTGTCGATAATCGTATCGGTCTTGAACGCGCCGGATACGGCTACCGAATCCGTCCCCATCAGCGTACGGGGCGGCTCCTGCGTTTGTGTGGGGCGCTTACACGAATAGAAAAGCGAAACGGCGCATGCCATCATCCAAAATACCTTCATTCTTCCTCTTTCAATTCTTTTATTTTCTGTGTAAGCGCTTTCAGTTCGTCATACGGCATCTTCAGCAGCGTGTTATGGAGGTTCATCGTTTCATCTTCCGCCGGCTGCAAGTTATAGAGTGGCAGATTTTCAGGGTAAACACCCTCCGGATTGGGTTTCCATGCGAGCAAGTCATTCGGTTCGCACATCAGCGCGAGGCAAAGGCGTTCCACATGGCTCATCCGGAGGCTGCGCATCGTCCCGCCGGAAATCTTCTGGGCTATTTTCGGGCTGAAACCTGCATTTACCAGGAAAGAATATGGGTGGCTGATTCCCCGCAGCTTCATGATGGGTTTTAAATTATAATAAAGCATATTGCAAAACATTTTACAGGTTGTTCGATGCACAAATATACCGTTTATTTTTGATTTACGACGGCATATAGGGGCATTACGGATGATAAAACAGCTAAAACGGTGAATATACCGGCTTCTACGGCTATAAAAATGGCTATACCGGTTGCTAAGATATACCCTCCGGCTCCTTCCCTGACTTGAGCGGCTACAACTATTCTCTAAACAGATACTTCAATAGCCAAAACGAATAATATTGTGGTTTGAACGGATACTATGATAGGCGCACCGGCTACTATGCGTGTTCCAACCCGTCATCCGCCGTCCGGGAAGGCATCCATTTAAGCCGATTCACTTGGTTTTTTTCGTTTATTTCGTACTTTTGTGCAAACTATTTTCCACCGCTATTACACGACGGTATCAGAAACGATTATGAATAAAAAGAAAATTCTCTTGGTCAGTGATTTGCCGGGTTACGGCAAGGTGGCGCTGTCGGCCATGTTTCCCATTTTCTCTCATTTGGGATTTACGACGTACAACCTGCCCACGGCATTGGTTTCGAATACGTTCAATTATGGCGATTATGCCATGTTGGACACGTTTTCCTATATGGAAAACACGTTGAAGGTGTGGCGGAAATTGAATTTCAGACATGATTGTATCTGTACGGGGTTTGTGGTTTCGAGCAAGCAGGTGAAAATCATTTGTGAATATATCCGGGAGCAACGCGCGCTCAATCCCAAGTTGTATGTTGCGGCCGATCCGATTATGGCCGACGACGGTAAGCTCTATAATGGAATAGCGGTGGATACGGTCGATTATATGCGGTCGATGATTGAAGCGGCCGACCTCATCGTCCCGAATTTCACCGAGGCTACTTTTCTTACCGGCCGTTTCGTGGGCGCGCGAACCATCGATGCCGGAGGATTACGCGAAATCATCGACCGGTTGAGAGGCCGTAAAGAGCGTTCGGTGGTGATTACGAGCGTTGTGGATGACGTTACGGGCGCTCATAGCGTAAGCGGATATGACCGCGAAAGCGACGCGTACTTTACGGTTCCGTTCGACTACCTCCCTTGCAGCGTTCCGGGTACGGGCGATATTTTCCTTTCGTTTCTGGTCAGTTATAAACTACAGGGATTTGCCTTGCAAGATGCGGTAAAAAAAGCCGCCGAAACGGTTTTCCGCTTGATTTGGCTCAATAAAGATAATCCCGATACATTCAGCGGCATTCCTCTCGAGGAATACTTGCATCAGATAGGGGAGGATTAAGTGGGAGGAAGGTGGCGCTCATAACTTTTCACAGAGCATGTATCCTTTCTTCACGACCGAAATAATTTTCAGAGTTTTATCGAGTTGTAGCGCGCGTCGCAAATAGGTTATTTGCACATTCAATGCGAGCGAATTGGTATAATTGTCGGCGCCCCAAACCGTGTTTAGCAGCAAGTCTCGGCTTACCGTTTCGTTGATACTTTCTATCAGAAGGCGCAATATATCGGCCTGACGGGAGGTAATGATGGTCTTGGTATTTCCGGTGATGAGTTCGTTGGAGGTGTAATGGAACGACGTATTGCCCACTTTGTAAATCCGTTGTACCGTTTCGGAAGCATGTCCCAACCGCTCTTCTATCCGCGCCAGTAACTCCTCCGGATAAAAGGGTTTGGCGAGGTAATCATTCCCTTTTAGTTGGAAGCCTTTTAACCGGTCGGTTTTGTCGCTACGGTCGGTTAGGAAAAAAATAAGTACTTTGGCGTTTTTCTTGCGAATCGCTTCAGCCACTTCAAAGCCGTTCGCTTCCGGCATATTTACATCCAGCAGAACGACATTGGGATTTACTTTATCGAAAAGATCTAATGCGATGCGTCCGTTGCCTGCATACGTTACATCGTAACCGTTTCGCACGAGGAACTCTTTTAGTAAGCGCGAATATTTGAAGTCATCGTCGGCAAAAAGAATTTTTACGGAAGGTTTCATTGCTGCGGTATTTTTACGGTGACGGTTGTGCCGTTATTGGGCTTCGATTGTATTTCGATAGTTCCCCCGTGAGCTTCTACGGCCATCTTTACATAGCTCAATCCCAATCCCATTCCGGGAAGGGATGTTACGTATGCATTCTTCGAGCGGAAAAACGGGTCGAAAACATGGCTTTGCTCCGAGGGGGCAATTCCGATTCCATTGTCCGATATACTGAAAAATAAATGATTGTCCCGATTTTCGGCACGGAAGCGAATCGTCGCTTCGTCGCCCGAATACTTTACGGCATTTTCCAACAGATTGATAATGATATTACTCATTACCGTTTTATCAGCGGTTATGAAAAGGGGCGCATGGGAGATAGGCCTTTCGATGCGGAGAGGTTTTTCCGTGTTTCTTCGTATATTTTCTACGCAATCATTCAAGAGCGCCGGGAAGTCGAAAAACGAAAAGAGTAAACTCTCCTTCATCGTTTCCGCCTGGTTTACGTCGCGGAGTTTTTGCAGATAAGAGGTCAGGTTATCGGTTTCGATACGGGCATTATTCAGCATTTCCGATTCTCCCGACACAGAATGTTGAAGATAGGAAACAATGGTTTTCAAAGTCTGTATCGGACGTTTCAATTCGTGAATCGTCGTATTGACAAAATTCTGCCGTAATTTGCCGATGCGCTGTTGCCGCGAAATAGTTTGTATCTGAAGCGATAAGCAGACGATCAGTACGATAAGGAAAATCATGCTTACAATGATTTGAATCGCCATGGTTTTGATTATCCGGGCGGGAACCAGCGGAACGTTTACGTTTGCAATCTTTCTTTTCAGGATATTGTAAGGAATCACCACGGTAACCGAAGGGCTTATCACCGACAGATTTTTAATCGTTTTCGGTAGCCATAAGACCGAATCGCCGGACAGCGATAACGTGTCGATGCGGGTTCCCGTATTGCCTGTTTTTTGTTGTATTAAGCTATCCATATCGCTTATTTTAAACGGTGAATTCATATCGGCAAGAAATACATCCACGGCATCGTAAACCAGATTCTGATTTTCCGCGGTTTTGAAACGGAAAACGGTCGAGAGCGTGGAGTCTGTTTCGAATAGTTTTTCCTTCCATTTCGTTGTGGAATCTTTTTGTAGTGTCGTTATTGTATCCGTCAGAAGCAGATTTTTATTGATTTCCTTCAGGAGATATTCGGTCTTTTTTTGCGGGTCATCAATGCTGTCCCGCGAATGTTGTATCGCGGGTTTCTCCGGATTCTTGACGGTATTGATGGAAATAGTCCAATCGGTGGTCGATTTCTTTAAATCGGAAAGATAGAGGGTATATGTCTCTTGATTCAAATTCGTATTATAGGCCTTCAAATTTTCGCGTTGAGTTTTTAGTTTTGCTTTTCGCCATGCCTTATAGTCGTCCCAAGCCGATAACGTTTGAGCGCTTACTTCATCTGCCGATTTTTCGAGCGCAAACCGGTATTGATTGTATAACCAATATCCTTGTAAAAGTATCATGAACAATGCTGCCGTGATACTTAACGACCAAATTAATTTTATTTTCCCCGATTTCATACCGATTCTATTGATTTCGGAACAAAGATACGCGTTCACACAAAGACCGGAGGGGTTTTTCCGGACAAATTTTGCCGGAGTAATATTTCAGTAATATGAAATTCGTTGCCGGCCACCGGTGAGAGCGTATATTTGTCCGAAAAAAGATGCTTTATGAAAAGAATTTTGTTTTTTACCGCCTTGTTTTCGATTGGCCTGACCGTGTTCGGGCAGCGTATCACGATTGCCGATTTCAGTTCGTACGGAGCTAAATTGCAACCGCTTGATTCGCTTGTTTTTTCGATACAGTACGCTGTTTCCTTCGTGGAAGATACAAAGAATCCTGATAACCTCACTCAAGAGACGATGATGCTACGGGTAGGGAGGAATGTATCGGAATATTACAGTTATACGTCCTTTATAGCCGATTCCGTACTCCGTGCGGATATTCGGGCGAAGGCGTCGCAACAAACCATTAACGACCATCTGCGACAATATGGTTTCGGTGCGATTTCACACCGTATTTATAAAAATTATCCCCGTGGGCGATTGACATTGCTCGACCGTGTTGCTACGGATAATTTCGTGGTCGAAGAACCGATGCCGAAAATAGAATGGACAATTCATTCCGATACGATGACTGTCTGCGGTTATTCGTGCCGCAAAGCGACGGGCGGCCTTTACGGCCGCGACTACGAAGTGTGGTTTACGCTTGACATTCCGCGTAGCGACGGGCCATGGAAACTGCACGGATTGCCGGGATTAATTTTGAAAGCGGAAGATACGCACAAGCATTACCGCTTCGAGTGTACCGGCATCGAGCAAAACCGCGCTTCTTCCCTGATTGAAATTTCGGAAACCTCGCGTAGAAAGGTCTCCCGGAAGGACTTGAACAAGCAGCATGAGCGTTTTAACGCCGATCCGCAGGGATATATAAAAGTAAATGCACCGAACGTAACGGTTACCGTAAAGGATGAAATGGGGAATGATATCAAAAAATTGAGCAATCCCTATAATCCGATAGAATTGAATTAATGGTTAAACAAATACTCTGCTTTTTATGCGTGGGGGCATTTTCCTGTTGTTTTCGGGGGAATGCCCAGCACACGCTTTCCGGCACCGTAAGGGATGCCGAAACCGGTGAACCGCTCGACGCTGCTGCTGCTGCGCTTGTATTGAAAGGGGGGCAAACGATCGCTTTTTCTTTCAGTAATGAAAAAGGAGAGTTCTCCGTCCCGTTGAACATTTCACCGGATACGCTTACCCTTTCGGTTTCGTTAATGGGTTATGCGCCTTTCTCGGAGAGGATCGGTAACCGGAGGGTGTTTTCTGTTCAGATGGTATCTTCACCTATCCGGCTGAAGGAAGTCACCATTCGTCCCGGCCGGATATGGGGGCGGAGCGACACGATACGGTATGATGCCTCCCGGTTCCTGCGTGAAAACGATAAAACGGTCGAAGATTTAATGAAGCGCCTCCCCGGCATTCAGGTCTCCGACAACGGAGACATTCAATACAAGGGCAAAGCCATCGGGACGATGTATGTGGAAGGATTGGATTTGATGGACGGCCGTTACAAAAGCGTGAGCCGCAATCTTTCCTCACAGTCGGTCAAAGAAGTGGAAGTATTGGATAATCATCAACGCATTAAATCGTTGGCAGGAAAGGTCCCGAGCGATGTAGCCGATATCAATATCAAACTCAAAGACAGTTTCAAAGATAAATGGAATTTCAATCCCAACGTTGCGGCCGGCTTTTCAGCGGATGATTTTTTATATGAAGCCGAAGCCAATGCCTTGCAGATTGCCCGCAAAAGCCAATCCCTTTATGCATTAAAGTTGTCCGATACCGGAAACGGCATTACCCGGGAGGCCGACAAAGGGATAGACGATATGCTTGCACTGCCGGATTATCGTTTGTTGCCGTCGAGCACCATTACCGCACCGTTGAAGGAAAGGCGGTGGCTTTTTAATGATGCCGCCGTCGCTACGGGCAACCGTTTGTATCGATTGGGCGGAGATTCGCGGTTAAAGGTGAATGTCTTTTACACGCAAGATGACATTATGCAGCAAACCAATTCCGTTACGACCTATTTTAATCCGGAGGATACCCTGACAATTGAAGAAAATAAAAATAGTCGTTTGAAAAGCGGGCAATTACATTTATCGGCCGATTATGAAGACAATGCTTCGACGCATTATTTGCGGAATAAACTGGATTTTCATTTCGAAAACAATCTTGTGAATACCGGCATTTCGGGTAGCTATAAGGTTGCGCAGCGGCAGAGCGATAAAGCGATTGCCTTACTGGATAATTTCAGTATTACCCGCACGTCGGCCGGCGGAAACGTGTTTCAGTTGAAATCCCTTGTCGGGTACTGGCGGCGGCGCGAACGTTTGGATTTCAACCGGCGCGAACAACCTTTGCCGTTGCAAGGCTTTTATGCGCATGCCGAATCGGGTTGGATCATCCGGCAAACAAAAATAGCCCAGCATTATACGGCAGGAGTTTCCATCGATTTTAATAACTTGAAGACCCATCATCGTTTGTGGGCGACTCCCGCGTACGAGTATCTGCTTCGCTCTCTTAAATTCAATCTGTCGATTCCTTTACAGACTGTTTTGTTTCCGGACAATCGGGAACCGTTGTTCCTTCGGGCAATTCATTTCAAGACGGATTATAAAATAAATTATGCGTGGAACGCCCGTCTATCGGCACAGTATAGGAAAGAATTAAACGATATAACGGCATTTTACCGGCACTCGTATTTTACCGATTACCGTACCGTCGTCAAAAATGAAACCGGCATACCCACTACTGTCAAACAGCTTTATACGTTGCGCGCGGAGTATAAAAATACGTTGCAGGAGTTTTTTGTGACGATCGATTGGCTTGCGTCGCATAGCAGGGTAAATCATACCTTCGAACAAAGCGTCGAGGACAATGTCTTCCGGTGGACGCGCCGTTATACGCCGCATGTCGAGTCGGCTTACGCGATAAATACGATTGTCTCGAAAGGCTTCTTCGATATAAACACCAAGGTATCGCTCGAGGCATCGTACGGATACAATCGGTCTGCGCAAATTCGCGAGAGCGAGTTATTGCCCTATTCTTTTCATACACTCCTGTTGAAGCCGGCTTTCAGCCTATCGCCCTCCCATCATACCGAAATCGACTACAACGGCGAATTGCAGCGAAATTTATCGTCGTTTAATCATCGAGCATTAAACGGTTTGTGGAATATGAACCACAAGGTTTCATTCTACTATATGCAACGCCGGTTCGATGCGTCTGTTGCGGGTGAATATGTTCGCAATGAAATCACTCGTGACAATGCGGTCAATCTTCTTTTTATGGATATTTCGGCTTCTTATAAGATGGACAGGATAACGATACAATTACAATGGAAGAATGTGTTGAATCATCGTAATTATACCTATACCTCCTATAATCCCTTGTCGGTGTATTCGACGCAAAGAAGCATTCGCCCTCGGGAAATAGTCTTGACGGTGAAAGCAGCGCTCTAACTCAGTTCCAGTCCGAATTCGTCCGATAGTTTTTGCAACGAAGGGTTTTTTTGCACCATCTCATCGAAGATTTCATGGGAGGTCATCGGCTTTTTGATCACATTTTGGTCCGAAATCTTAATGGTCATGGTGATGTCGTCGTTATGCAGTTTTTCACGCAAAAACGTCAGGATATCCAAGCTGTTGTCTTCCAAGTATTGCTTATTGATTTCGGTATTTACTTCGACTTGAAATAACGTGTCGCTTAGCATTTTGGGAATGTATAGCGACATCGTATTTTGCAATAGCTTTTCTTCGTGCAAGTTATCGGCAAACTCTTTCCAGTTGCGAATTAATTCTTTTTCCGAAAATAAATCGGACCCGTTCTGTTTCGTATTGGAGAACGCTTGCCGTTTTTCCGGCTCTTTTTTTTCGCCCATCGACGAAATGGATATGCCCATGCCCGAGAGCGAGACTGTTCTCTTTTTGAGAGGCGTTGCGGCTTCGGGCGGAACGCTCTTGTCTTCCGCCGCCTTTACCGGCTCTTCTTTGGGTTGGGGAGATGCTTGTGCAACCGGTTTCGAAGCAGAAACGGCTGGCTGCCGGCTCATTTCCGGAATGGGTGGCGTGTAAGACGCGGAAGATTCTTTCTTATCCGGTACGGAGATCGGTTTCAGCTCTTTTTTTTTGTCTTCAGGATGTGACGGGGTTTGGGTTCCCTTCCTTTCCGATAATTGGCACAAGCGGATAAGCGTCAGTTCCACCAGCAAGCGTTTGTTTTTGCTGAAGCGATAGCTCAGGTCGCAGTCGTTGGCAATTTCGATGGCCTTGTAAAGGAACCCGACGCTGCATTTTTTGGCCGTATCGATGTAGCGTTGCCGTATGGAAGCCCCGACTTGAAACAGTTGCGCCGTGATGGAGTCTTTGCAGACCAAAACATCTCGGAAATGCGAAGCGATGCCGCTGATGATATACTGTCCTTCGAATCCGCTGTTGAGGATATCGTTCAATATAAGCAGGCAATCGACCACGCTGCCGGCGAGAATGGCGTCTGTAAGCCGGAAATAATATTCGTAATCCAGCACATTCAGGTTTTCGATGACGGCTTTGTAGGTGATGTGCCCTTGCGTGAAGCTAACCGTTTGGTCGAAGATAGACAATGCATCGCGCATACCGCCGTCGGCCTTTTGGGCGATGATATTCAGCGCTTCGGGCTCTGCTTCTACCCCCTCTTGTTTGGCGACATATTGCAAATGCTCGACAATGTCCGTGATGCTGATGCGGTTGAAATCGTACACCTGGCA
>DHOU01000040.1:49808-60940 GCA_002409745.1 Bacteroidales bacterium UBA5382 | reverse complement strand
GCGGTTGAAATCGTACACCTGGCAGCGTGACAGAATCGTCGGAATGATCTTATGCTTCTCGGTGGTGGCGAGGATGAAGATGGCATGGGCAGGAGGTTCTTCGAGCGTTTTTAAAAACGAGTTGAAGGCGGCCGTGGAGAGCATGTGCACCTCATCGACGATATACACTTTATATTTACCGATTTGGGGAGGAATCCGGACCTGATCGATGAGTGTGCGGATATCATCGACCGAATTGTTCGAAGCGGCGTCGAGTTCATGGATATTGTACGAGCGTTGTTCGTTAAACGCCACGCACGACTCACATTGATTGCATGCTTCGTGTTCGGGTGTAGGATTCAGGCAGTTGATGGTTTTGGCGAAGATGCGTGCGCAGGTGGTTTTACCCACACCGCGCGGCCCGCTGAACAAATAAGCATGTGCCAGTTTGTTGTTTGCGATCGCATTCTTTAGCGTGGTGGTAAGCGCCTCTTGCCCTATCACCGAACGAAAGGTGGAGGGTCGGTATTTTCGTGCCGAAACGATGTAATTGTCCATTCTTTATCCGCGAAATTGTTAACTGCAAATATACGGTATAAATTTCAATTTATATAATTTAAAATGATTAGCCGCAAAGCGACAGCTCCCGTTTTTTAACCCTTCCCCGCTTCGCGGTACTCCGCAACTGTCCCCTTAGCATAAGGGGACGAGCGAGGAACGAGCGGAGGGGTTATACGTTCAGGTTGCTTTCGGCATGCGGATGGTTTGTTCATGACGCGAGGAAATTACTTCATATCGTAGACCTTGAGGATTTTATCTACTTTTTTCTGGCGTTTTGCGGCTTTATGGCGTTGGATGGCTCGTACCGGATCGACATCGAAGCCGCTATATCCGGGTGTCGTTATATTCCGGATTTTACGCAGCCATTCGGGAGCGCTCTCTTCATCGATATAGAGTCCTATCCCGTAGTCGTTGCGGGTGTTTAGCCCTTGTTGGATTTTGCTGTTGGCATCCGGGATAGGAATGACTTTTCCGGTGGAATAGTCATACGCGCTACGGGAAAGTTGATCCGTTTTTGGGTTGGTATATTCCAGATTAAGATGAATTTTTTCTTCCGGGGACTCCGGCTCCAAAAGTTCTACTCGATCGTATTGGGTCGGCAGTTTGGTGGTCGGGGAAACTTTCAGGACTTCTTTTCTGTCCTGACGTATCTTAAAAGGATCCTTTTTCAGTTCAGGCTTCCCCATCGGCCCGTCGGTAATGAGCGATTGCTTCAGTTGCCGCTTAAACTCGTCATCGATACTCTGTGCATGGATATTATCCGCAGCGACGAGAAAAACCGTTGTAACGAAAAACAAATAGGGAATAGCGGGATTTTCCATAACGGTCACCTGTTACTCTTCCATCGTAAAGCTGCGCGACCCGATGTGGTAGCCATCGGCAAAAATATCGGCCTTATACGTACCGGGCATCAAAAACTCCTCGATATCCCAATACATCGTGACGGGCGTTTCTTCGCCGCCGTATTCGATGACCCGTTGTATGGAGAATTGGATATCCCGGTTTTCGTAAGGGAATGTATTCCCGGCGCTTTTGGTCAATACCGATCCGTCGGGAGCCAGGATGCGTGCGTAGATAGTCCTTTCGCCCGGCTCGGCGGTAATATTGCGGGAAATGGTAAACGACAGGACGAATTGCGTACTCTTTTTCAGCCGTTTTTGTTCGCGTCCGCGGGCGTTTACGGCTTTTACGGAAATGTTCGTAGCAACTAACTGCGCCGCTAACGACACTTTTTCCGATAACTGTTTCCGCTCTTGCGACACTTGGTTCAACGTGCGGCTTGTTTGTTGATATTGTTGCGTGATTTGCTTGTTCTCTTCGCGTAACTCCTGGTTGAGGCGGTTTAACGAATCGATTTGATGAATGTACGAACGCAATATCTTGCGCAACGATTCCAATTCGTTTTTCAGCCTTTTTATCTCCGCATGATTCGTCGATTTGGTTTGGCGTAATTCTTCCTGCAAGCGCAGGACTTTGGCTTGTTCGTTTTCGAGTTTATAGAGCAGCGAATCGTTTTGTACGCTGAATTTAAATCCTTCGTATTGAAGAGAGATCGCTTCGTACTCGTCTTCGAGTTGCTCTTTGGAGATAGCGAATTCCTCCTGCATATTGCTAATCTTGGAGTTCCTGTTGACCAGAAACCCGATGACGATCGCTAAGATGACGGCCAATACGGCGATGATTGCGATAAGTTGCGGCGTGCGCTCTTTAAAGTCTATTTTCATGAAACCCTTTTTTCATAATGCAATGGATTACAAAATTAATCCATTTCGGGCAATAACCCAATCGGTAAAACTTGTTTTTGATTAATTTAATATTTTTACGAATGTCGGCGATTGTCTACCGGATGGAAAAAGGCGGTTAAGGAAGTCTTTTTAGTTCTACTTTCCGGAAGTCGATAGGGTGCCCCTCGCTTTGCAGGGAAATGGTTCCCCCACGGAGCATTTTGCCGCCGTTTAAACGTTCAAGAACGGCGAAATTCGCCTCTCTGTCATCCAATTGCGGCTGATGATAGGTCAATACCGTATCGCCGTTCACTATATGGCGAATCACCTCGTTGCCCCTTACTTCGATTTCGGCGGTCACCCATTCGTCATCGAAGAAGAAGCCCGATGCCGAATTCGTGCAATGATCGGGGACCAGTCGGTTATCTATTACGATATTGGTTCCCGGCGTGCAGACATTCAGGGTTGTCCGTTGTACCGACGAATCGCTTCCCAAAAATTGCGCTTCGATGGAAGCCGGAAAGTCCTGATCGATTGCCATGCTCTCGGGCGTTTGCCCATGAATCATCACTCCCGAATTTTTATATGCCCATTCGGGAGCGCCCGGGCATTGATGTCCGACGAAGCGGTATTCCACACGCAACAAGTAATTCGAAAACGGTTCGTTGAAGAATAAATGCCCGAAGCGGTTGTCGAATGTATCATACGCGTCGTAGCGGACTTTTATCATACCGTCTTCCACCCGGAATGTGTTTCCGAAGTTGTCGCCGGCTTCGTATCCTCTGATTTTCGGAGTCCAATCCGATAAATCTTGGCCGTTGAAAAGCGTTATCCATTCTTCCTTGTCGGTTTCCGGCCTCGTTTTTCCGGAACGGCACGACACAGAGACAAGCAATAGGGTGGCAAGAGCGATGAGTACTGTTTCTTTTTTCATGACGGGTTTCTTTACGATAAGTAGCACGGCCGGGAATCGAACCCGGATCTAAAGTTTAGGAAACTTCTATTCTATCCATTGAACTACCGCGCCGAATAAGAGTTGCAAAAATACTATTTTTCGGTATATCTTCCAAAGAAACAAGTGTTCCTTTGGATTTTATTGTCGTATCGACAAACAATTTGCCCCATAAACTGTTTACTACATGCATTTATTAATTCAAAAACAAATACACAATGAGTAAAATAGCCATTCTTTACGGATCCTCCGGCGGAAACACCGAACAGGTAGCGGAAAAGATTAAAAATCTTTTTGATGGAAATGCCGATCTGTTTAATGTGGATAGTGTGAAATTGGATGAGATTAAAGCGTATCCTTATCTTATTCTCGGGACTTCTACTACGGGGGTTGGGGATTTGCAAGATGATTGGGACAGCTTCTTGCCGACTTTTTCCAAAGCCGATTTGTCGGATAAGACCGTTGCCATCTTCGGGTTGGGCGACAGCGCTTCGTTTTCGGACACGTTTGCCCAATCGATGAAAGTGATTTATGATGCGATTCACGATAAAACCCGCCTTATCGGTCAAGTTCCGGATGAAGGGTATACGTATGATGCTTCCGAAGCGGTTATCGATGATACATGGGTCGGATTGCCTATTGATGAGGATAACGAATACGACCAGACCGACAGCCGTGTGGAGGCTTGGGTCGCCGAATTGAAGAAAACATTCGTGTAGGGAATCGTTTTTATCTTTCGTCGTAAAATGGATGTTCGTCTCCTCATTGAGAGGGGACGAATTTTTTTAGTTGACAGCAAACAATAAATCTATGGATAATCATCACAAGAAAAACTCAATTTTATTATCTTTGCAGGCATGAAGCATGTCTCGTTTATATTCGCGGTGTATGTATTGCTGATGACGGCAGTACCGCTTTTTATTAAGGATGATTGCATGCTTCATGCGCAAGATACCACCGTCTGCGAGTCGGCCGGGCATTTCGAAGAAAGCGGTTGTACGTGTTGTTCCCCTTTTATGAAATGTGCCACCTGCCATGGTTTTATCGTACCGGCGATGACCGACTGTCCCGGATTTACCGAAGTGTGCCGGGGCGAATTGGTGGTCGTCTATTCTCATGAAGCCCTTCCCGGTTTCTATTCGCCAATATGGGAACCGCCCCAAGTCTGTTGATGTGTTCGCGCGGACGCATGCCCCGCGAAAAAATGAGTGCGGCATCTTGTCCGCAAATTTTCTTTATTTTAAACATTAACAGACATTCAGACAATGAAAATAAAATTTTTTCTGCTGCTGATAGCAGTTTCGTGCGCGTATTCCCTTCTCGCGCAAAATACGTATACCGCCTTTATCCAAGACGGCAAAACCCGTGAACCGCTCACCGGGGCGACGGTTCTTTTATCGGGTACTTCCCTCGGGGCAATGGCCGATGACAGCGGCCGCGTCACATTAGCTGAGATTCCCGACGGCACACAGACCCTCATTTTCCGCATGATTGGCTTTAAAGAGCAACGGCAAGTCGTGGTATTTCCGCGGCAGGATTCCACGGTTTCTGAAATCTTGCTCGAAGAAGATTCCGAAGAACTCGAAGAGGTCATGGTTTCATCGACAAGAAGTACCCGTACGATAGAAAATGTTCCCACCCGCATCGAATTTATCGGAAGCGAGGAGTTGGACGAAAAGGGGAATATGAAACCCGGGGATATCCGTATGCTGCTCAATGAAAGTACGGGTATCCATGTGCAGACCACGTCCGCCACAAGCGGCAATGCCGGCATCCGCATTCAAGGACTCGACGGGCGTTATACGCAGATACTGAAAGACGGTTTTCCCGTTTATTCGGGAGCCGCCGCCGGATTGGGATTGTTGCAGATCCCGCCGCTCGACCTCAAGCAAGTAGAAGTCATTAAAGGTTCTACGTCGACGCTCTACGGCGGAGGAGCCATTGCGGGATTGGTGAATCTCGTATCGAAAACGCCTGCCGATGAGCGTGACCTGCGCTTCCATGTGAACGCCACCTCCGGCCGCGGATTGGACGTGAACGGCTTTTATGGCCAACGTTTCGAGAAATGGGGTGCGACCGTATTCGCTTCGCACAACCGCAACGAAGCCTATGACCCTTCCGACGCGGGCTTTTCGGCCATCCCCCGATTTAAGCGCTTCGTTTTCAATCCGAAACTTTATCTTTATTTCAATTCGAAAGCCTCCCTTAGCGCCGGGGTGAATGCCACCGTCGAAGACCGTAAAGGGGGCGATATGCTTTACCTGAAAGGGCGGGGAGACGATACGCACCGTTATTTCGAAGAAAATCGCACACGGCGTTATTCCACGCAGTTCACGTTCGATTATGCGATAGACGCCGGCAGCGCCTTTCAGGTGAAAAACAGCCTCAGCTATTTCAACCGCTCGACGGCCGTTCCCGGTTACCGCTTCGAAGGCACGCAGCGTTCATCGTTCACCGAAGCCTCCTATACCCGTCGCTTTGAAAAGACGGAATGGATAGCGGGGCTGAATGGGTGGACGGATGATTTCAAGGAAAAACGCCTGTCCGATTTTCCGCTCCGTTCGTATCGGCAGATTACGTTCGGCGTCTTTTTGCAGAACGATTGGGATGTCTCCGAACGCGTTCAGCTCGAAACGGGCTTGAGAAGCGATTATACGGACGGGTACGGGATGGTTGTCCTGCCTCGCGTATCGGCTTTATTCCGGATTGCGAAAGGATGGACTTCCCGCATCGGCGGCGGATTCGGATATAAAACGCCCTCCCTCTTCACCGAAGAAAGCGAACAAATCCAATACCGCAACGTACGGCCTATCGACAAGGCCTCGGCGAAACTCGAAAAAAGTTACGGCGGGAATGCCGATGTCAATTACCGTACCGCGCTCGGAGAGGATGCTACATTCAGCATCAATCAGTTGTTTTTCTATACGCGGTTAGACCATCCGCTCCTTCTTCAAAGCCTGCCGGACGGAAAAGAGTACGAATTGCTTCCTTCTGCAGGCGCCATTCACACGAAAGGAACCGAAACAAATGTGAAAATCGTGTATCACGACGTTCATTTATTCCTCGGCTATACGTTTACCGATACCCGCCTGCACGAAAACGGCGCGAAGGCCGAAAGGGCGCTGATTCCGAAGCACCGGCTCAACTCGGTGTTGATGTATGAAGTGGAAGATGCGTGGAAACTCGGGTTGGAAGCGTTTTATTACAGCCGGCAGAAGTTGAGCGACGGTGTCAGGGGCAAAGACTATGTATTGTGCGGGTTTATGGCGGAGAAAATGTGGCGGAATTTCGCGATTTATATTAATTTTGAGAATATGTTCGATGCGCGTCAAACCCGCTTCGACACGATTTATACCGGTACGGTGTCGAATCCCGTTTTCAGGGATATCTATGCGCCGCTGGACGGTTTTTTAATTAACGGGGGAATCAAAATCAATTTATAACAAGACGATGCAAAAGAGTATTTATCATATTGAGAAGATGGATTGTCCGTCGGAGGAACAATTAATCCGCATGAAGTTGGAGCCGATGGAGGGCATACAGTCGTTGGTGTTCGACCTTCCCGGACGCACGCTGGAAGTGTACCACACCGCCGATGCGGACGCTATTTTATCGGCCCTCGAAACCCTGCAACTGCAAAGTACTCGGGGCGGTGGTTTTCATCATTGTCGCGAGCGGGGCGTACCGCATATTGCAGTTGGCTAAGTAGCGGGCAGGAGCCTTTAACGGGTGGCTTATTGTTTGAGTGGGATCATGATTTATTCTTGCCGGCTATGGCAATTTGCCGTATCTTTGCCCGGTTTTGCAAAAAAAGAGGATTATGAATGACAAATTGAAAGGAGGGTTGGTGGTTTTTCTCGGGGCATGCAGCTTCGGAGTGTTGTCGACGATTGTCAAGAATGCCTACGGGGCGGGATATGACTTGGGCGAAGTCACCGGCTCGCAAGCCTTCTTCGGAATGGTTATATTATGGGCCGGCTATTGGATGCAACGTCTGGTAACGCGCGGCCGGAACAAGGCGTCCGGAGCCTCTGCCGTTTCCGGGGCGAAACCGACCGTTTGGTGGAAAGTGTGCCTTCCCGGCATCTTTACCGGACTTGTCAGTGTGTTTTATTACAAATGCGTGCAACTTATTCCCGCCTCCATCGCCATCATTTTATTGATGCAGAATCTGTGGATAAGCATTATCCTCGACTATCTTTTCTTTCGGAAGCGGCCGGCACGGCTGCAAATCATCGCCGCGGTCATTGTGCTGGGCGGCACCTTATTCGCCGGCGGATTGTTCAACAATGAGGCGGCTGACGTCAGCGTCGAAGGCATTGCCTACGGACTATTGTCGGGGTTCTGCTATGCTCTGTTCATCCTTACCAGCGGGCGGGTGGGGAATGATTTGCCCGTTTTCAAGAAAAGCGCCCTGATGATTACCGGGGCTTGTGTGATGATCTTCCTTATTTTCCGCCCCACCTTCTTTTTCGATGGGACGATGATCGGCGGATTATATAAATGGGGGTTGCCCTTAGCCTTGTTGGGGACGGTCATCCCCCCGCTGTTCTTTTCTTACGGGATGCCCAAGACCGGCGTATCGTTAGGCGCGATACTGAGTGCGGCGGAGCTGCCGGTGGCCGTGTTGTCGTCGTTTTTCATCCTACAGGAGCATGTGGAATGGTTGCAATGGGTGGGCGTCGCCCTTATCTTGGGAGCGATTTCGATGACCAACATCCGTTTTAGAAAGAAAGAGACGCAAAAATCATTCTCCGGCAAGTAGTGGCGGCTACCGAGACTTTGTCTTTTCATCGTTAAAACCCGATTGGGTCACATTGAATAAAATAATGTTGTTTGCTTAACACTTTTGATATGAGAAAATTATCGTTAATACTATTGTTGTCCGTAGGAATGGCTACTTTCAACGGTTGTGATGAGAAAGAGCGGTTTCCGGAGTTCACTTTTTTCGATTTGCCGGCTGCTTCGCAAACGTTTTTAACCGAATACTTCCCGGACAATGAAATCGTCTCCATCGGCATTGATAAACGACAAGAAACACGAGACACCCGGTCGGAAAACAAGGACGTAAATGCCAATGGACATCCTTTCTTTTATGTCCTCTTGCAAGGGGATATCCACGTCGTTTTCGCCGCTCAGGGTGGCGATTGGATCTCGGTGGAAGCCGCAGACGGAATGCCGTTGTCCGCCACGAATATACTCAATGGCTATGTGTATGGGAAATTGAAAGAAAAAGAACCGCAGGCTGCTATCACGGCGTTTTATTCTTTGAACGGGCCCGGTATCGGAATCACGCTCGACAACGGCCGCAACTATGCTCAAACGCACTTGTTGGCTTATGGCGGCGTCACATTGGGCGAAGCTGATATAAAGGATGAAGATTTCAAGAGCAAATACAATGAGTTTCTGAAACGAAATAAGCTTGAGGCGGCGGCTGCTAACGGGCATTTGTTCAAAATAACGGAAGACGAAGGTACGGCCTACCGCTTGTTTATAGGTAACGCGCTTGTTGTCAGCTTTGATGAAAAAGGAGAGTGGATACATGGCGAAGCATTTGACTGGAGCGATAATACGGCCGGCGGGGAAAGGTTCCTGACCGGCATCGGGGAAAACGAACTCCCCGAAAGTATCGGCGAGGCCATTAGGGGAGTAGGGAATTTAGGCAAGATACGGATTATTGCCTCGTATGGAAACGGAAATTACGGCTTCCGCTTCGAAAAAAGAGACTTATTGGTAAACAAAGACAAAGGAATCCTGCCCCCACCCTCTGAAATCGTTGATAAGCTCATCGCCGATTATTACGATACTTCCTATAAATCGTATTATCCGCAGGGAATAACGTTGGTAGGAGCGTATGAGTACCGGTATTCCTTTCTCTATGAAAATAAAAATACCCGGGTCCTTATCGATACGGATCCAAACGGTGCGTGGAGCTCTATCAAGGCTGTGTATGTTGAAAAAGATCACTCGGTTGATCTGAGTCTTCCTTCAAAAATGGTTGAAGGGTTACTGCCGGAGAAAATTCTCGATTACTTGGATACGCATTATAAGGGATCGAAAGTATATAGTTTGATTCGTCACGCTCAGGTGAGGGGATATTCTCTGAATATTGACGAGCGGCACATGCTTTATTTCGATGAAGACGGCACGTTCTTAAGAATGGTACAATTCGGCAAGGTGCCTTCGGATGGGCAAGGATGACTTTCCATACTCCGGCTGGAACAAATCTACGGGTGGCAATCGATACGGTCAAAGCGCCTCGAGCCGCATGAAATGCGTCACGCAGCGGGGTATTTCTTCCCGTATATGCGTCACATAAATCAACGCTTTGTCCTTTTGGCGGGCAAACGACTCGATGATCGCCGTGCATTGCCGTTTGTTGTGCTCGTCCAGCCCGTGGAACGGTTCGTCCAATATCAACAATAACGGATTTTTGACGATCGCCCTCGCGAAAAGTATCAGGCGTTGCTCCCCCGAGGAAATTTTCAGGAACGGGCGGTTTTTCAGGTGCCCGATCCGCAACAAATCCAATATCTTATCGGCCAATTGAGATTGTTCCCCGGTACATTGGCGGAACAATCCGATGCTATCGAAGAATCCTGAAGAAACCACGGCATGGCAGGGGATATTTTTACGGTAATAAAAATGCATCTCCGAGGAAGTGAAGCCCACCTGCCTTTTGATATCCCAGATGCTTTCGCCCGTCCCGCGCTTCAGCCCGAAAAGACGAATGTCTTTGGCATAAGCCTGCGGATTATCGGCGAAGATATAACTCAGCAGTGTGGACTTGCCCGAACCGTTCGGCCCTAATAGCGCCCATTTCTCCCCTTTTTTGATCTGCCAGTGGAGATTCTTTTGGATGATCCGCTTGCCGTAAACGATATCCACCTTCGACAGCGATACGAGTTCGGCGCCTTTTGGCGGGATGGTTCCCTGATCGAAATGGTTCCAATGGATATCCGGAAGCATGTTTTTATCCGCCGCATTTTCCGGGGCGAAACCGTCTAATGTACCGGCATATCGTATCCGGCACCGGTTCATTTCCACGATATGTGTTATACAGCGGGGCAGATCGGCCGGCGAGGGCGCCAGAAACAGTAGCCGGGTAGGGTAGTGTCTGATAAGGAATGCGAACAGATTGTTCAACTCCTCCCGGCTGGCCTCGTCCAGTCCGATAAAAGGATTGTCGAAGATCAGCATCGCGGGCTGTCCGGCAAAGGAACGGGCGACCAGGAATTTGCGCAATTCTCCGCTCGACAAATGCGAGAGCTTGCGATCGAACAGCTCCGGAATATGGAATATATCGAATATAAGACGCATTTCTTCGTTCAACCCTTCCGGCGGGAACAGGTCGCGGACCTCCGGCATCTCTTCGTTTTCGGATTGATGGAAGCGCTGCTGGTAAAACGCATGGCGGAAGTCGCCTAATGTGTAAGCCGCCTTAAAATCGACCTTACGGACATGCTTTCCCTGCCAAACGGCATAGGATGATTGATGCGCTTTGTTCAAAAAATGATAGCGAACTATTCCCGACTTAACGGCAATCTTTCCGCAGAGCAGGTCGCCCAATAATGATTTTCCGCTACCGTTTCCGCCCGTTACGCCCCAAACCTCGTCGTTCCCGATTGTCCATGTTATCGGCGATTGAAAGGGCGATTCGGGCATCAGCGGCACCGCTTCATGTAATGTTATAAACGCCGATCTCTCCATATCCTGATTCAACAGTTTAATAATTCCATCGCCACACATTTCCACATTTCCACATTTGCTAATCTGCTAATCTGCTAATTTGCTAATTATCGTCATCCCGCGACCACCGTTTTAATCCCCATCGCTTCGACAAGGGAGGCAATTTCGCGTAACACCTCCAACGGCGCTTTTTCGAGCTGTTTGGCGGGCGTTTCCCGGTCGATGGT
>DHOU01000040.1:0-49695 GCA_002409745.1 Bacteroidales bacterium UBA5382 | reverse complement strand
GGCGGGCGTTTCCCGGTCGATGGTGTAGATCATTACCTCGCGAGGCTTCATCTCTCTGACGAGCCCTAACCATGCCGAGACTTCCTCACGGGTGGTGTTATCGATCTTGCGTCCTTCGAATTCGCCCCTGAGGAACATCGTTTGAAGGATAAACGCGCCGTTGAAGCGCTTGTACAGTTCTACTTGCCGGGCTACCGAATACTGCCGGGAGACCGGTCGGTTGATGAGGCGCACCGTTTCGTCGAAAGCCGAATCGAGTTTCAATATGGGGTTGTCGACTTTTTTCAACGCTTCGAAGACGGCGGGTTTGCTCACGTGAAAGCCGTCCGTCAGTACGCTGATACGGGTTTGCGGGAAATACAAGTTTCGCAGAGTAATGGTGTTGTCGATGATGCCGGCGAAGTGCGGGTGCATGGTCGGTTCCCCGTTTCCGGCGAACGTAATGACATCGAGATTCACTCCTTCCCGATGCAACGACTGCAACTTATCTTCCATCGCCGCCCGGACGTTTTCCCGGTCGGGCAGTTTCTCTTGAGTGCGGAAATCTTTATTGAATCCGCATTCGCAATAAATGCAATCGAATGAACAGAATTTGCCGTTGTAAGGCAATAGGTTTACACCTAAAGAGCTACCCATCCGCCGGCTGTGGATGGGGCCATATACGATTTCGTGAAATAATATTGTCGACATACCTTTTTTATAGAATCTAAAACCACATCTTTATAACTTGTTCTACTCCTAAACCGAGTACTACATACCGTAAAAATTTCCCTGCCAGCATCAAAGAAACAACCACCCACGGGTTTGCGCGCATGAATCCCAATGCAATGATGATGGCTTCCCCTACGATAGGGAGGAAGCCGAAAAACCCCATCAGGGCGCCCTTGCCTTTTAATCGATGTTGCATCTTTTCGATTTGTTCTTCGCGCACTCCGAAGTATTTTCGCATCCACTCCGTCTTGCCGAGCGACCCGATCCAGTAACTCGTCGCGCCTCCCAACGTGTTACCGATTGTGGCAAAGGCAATACACATCCACGTATCCAATCCCGCGGAAAGGAGGCCGGTGAACACCACTTCCGAACTGAGCGGCACGACGGTCGCTGCCAGAAACGACGCCAAAAACAATCCCCAATATCCGTATTCCGCTAAAAAGTCAAGCATTCTTTAAGTTTTTGGACAGAGAGACAAGGCGACAGAGAGACGGGGGGACAGGGAGACGGGGAGACAGGGAAAACATCATCATTTGTGCCATGTAAATCATTTGTTGCTGTCCATTGTCCATTTATCGGAGTTTGTGATCATGTTCACGATCATTCCGATTATGTTGTCATACCGGCCGGTTAATTGCAAGAATGCATCTTCATTGATGTAATGACAAGCTTTTGCATATTCCAGCCATACTTGAGTTTCTGCCGCCTCGCCTTCCGAATCCGACAATTTTGCTATGAATGACTTTTGATATCGCCTTTTTCGCCATGCTTCGGCGATATTTCCCGATACCGATCGTGAGGAACGCCTGATTTGGTCCGTTAATGAATACATCTCTTCTTTAGGAAAGGATTGGGTAATGAAAAAGATTTTCATCCCCGCTTCAAAAGAAGATTGATAAACCCTCAATTCCGTATGTCTATGTATTTTTTCCATCTCTCCTTGTCTCTCCGTCCCTTTTTCTCAACAGTCTCCTTGTCAACTAATGCGCTTCCAGCCAGTTCTTCCCGGCGCCGCAATCGGTTTTCAGGGGAACGATGAGCTTATAGGCATTCTCCATTTCTTCGACAATCAGCTTCATGACACTTTCCACCTCGTCGTTCGGGACGTTAAAGTTCAATTCGTCATGCACCTGTAAGATCATCTTGGTTTTCCGGTTCTCTTTCGATAACCGGTCGAAAATACGGATCATCGCCATTTTGATGATGTCGGCTGCGCTGCCCTGTATGGGAGCATTGATGGCATTGCGTTCGGCATACCCGCGGACGGTACCGTTCTTGGAATTGATATCGGGTAAGAAACGCTTACGTCCGAAGATTGTTTCCACATACCCTTGCTCCCGAGCTTTTTCGATGCTCGTCTCCATGTAGCGCTTCACATCGTGGAACGTCGTGAAGTATTCATCGATAATCGTTTTCGCTTCCCCTCTGGAGATGCCCAACCGTTCCGATAAGCCGAAGGGCGTAATACCGTAAATAATGCCGAAATTGGCCGTTTTAGCCGTGCGGCGCATATCTCCGGTAACCTCTTCAATCGGGATTTTGTATATTTTCGCCGCCGTGGCCGCATGAATATCCTGTCCGTGATTGAACGCTTCCACCATGTTTTTATCTTCACTCAGGTGCGCCATGATGCGCAGTTCGATTTGCGAATAATCGGCCGAAACGAACGTGCACCCTTCGTCGGGGACGAAAACCTTGCGCATTTTCCGGCCGCGGTCGTCTCGGATGGGGATGTTCTGGAGATTCGGATTGGTACTGCTCAGCCGCCCGGTAGCGGTAACCGTTTGGTTGAACGACGTGTGTATTTTGCCTGTTTGCGGATTGATCAGCGTGGGAAAAGAATCGACATAGGTGCTGAGGAGCTTTTTCAATCCCCGCTGTTCCAGAATCCTTTCGATGATCGGATGTTTATTGCGCAGTTTTTCGAGTTCGTCTTCACTGGTTTTGTACTGCCCCGTCTTTGTCTTTTTGGGGCGATCGATAATTTTCATCTTATCAAACAGAATTTCGCCTATCTGCTTCGGCGAGTTTACATTGAATGCCTCTCCTGCCAGTTCGATGATCTGCTTTTCCACCTCGTGCAACTCTTTCGTCATGTCTTCCGATAGTTCCGCCAACGCGTTCAGGTCGAGCCGCACGCCGGTCCATTCCATGTCGGCCAGCACGTAAACCAGCGGCGCTTCGATGTCGTAGAGGAGTTGTTCGAGACCGTTGTTGTGAATTTCTTTTGCAAGAATGTTTTTCAATTTCAGCGTAACATCCGCATCTTCGGCGGCGTAGTCCAGAACGGTCGCCGGATCGACCTCGCGCATGCTTTTTTGATTCTTTCCTCTTGGTCCGATCAATTCTTCAATATGAATGGTGCGGTAACGTAAATAGGTTTCCGCCATATAATCCATCCCGTGCCGTATTTCGGGATTGATCAGGTAGTGCGCGATCATCGTGTCGAACAGCTTCCCTTTTACCACCACATCATACTTGCGCAGCGCAAGGATGTCGTACTTGAGATTCTGCCCTATTTTTTCAATCTTTTCATGCTCGAAAAACGGTTTGAATAGCTGTACTTGCCGTTTAGCCGTCTCTCTGTCGGGTGATACCGGCACATAAAAAGCCTCGCCCTCTTTGACGGCGAAAGACATTCCTACCAGTTCGCTCGTTAAGGCATCCATGCCCGTGGTTTCCGTATCGAAACAGACGGATGATTCCACGCAAAGGCGGTTATTGAGTTCCGTCATTTCTTTTTCGTCGGCGATCAACGTATAGGTATGGGGCGTGGTAAGAATCGTGGCTAAATCGTCCGGTGAATAAAGAATGTGAGGAGCGGTTGCTTGCGGCGTTTCGGCTTGCGGCGTTTCTTCCATCTCGGCAAAAAGATTGCCCTGTATCGGTTGCGAAGAAGCAGGCGCGGGAGGTGTCTGTTTCAATACCCGGGCGATGAGCGTGCGAAATTCCAGTTCGTCGAAGATCTCTTTGATCGCGTTTTCATTGATGTCTTTGCGAGCCAACTCATCGTCATTGATCTCTATCGGCACGTCCGTTTTGATCGTTGCCAAGAATTTCGAAAACAGAATCTGTTCCCGGTTTTCCCGAACCTTTGTTTGCAAAGCGCCCTTCAATTGATCGCTATTGTCCAATAAATTCTCGACCGAATCGAATTCCGCCAACAGTTTTTGAGCGGTTTTCGGCCCCACGCCCGGACAGCCGGGGATGTTATCCGAAGCATCGCCCATAAGAGCCAGCAAGTCGATCATCTGGCAGGGATGGGCAAGCTGGTATTTTTCCATCACCTTCTTATCGTCCAGAATATCGAAGTCATTGCTGCCGTAGCGGGGCTTGTAAATGAAGATATGTTCTTCCGTCAATTGTCCGTAATCCTTATCGGGCGTCATCATATAGACGTCGAACTTACCTTTATCGACGCGTTTGGCTAAGGTACCGATCACATCGTCGGCCTCATAACCGTCCACTTCGATAATGGGAATATTATACGCGTGAATGATCTGTTTGATAAAAGGGATGGACAATTTAATGTCTTCGGGCGTCGCTTCACGCTGGGCTTTATACGTTTCGGCTTGCAAATGGCGGAACGTCGGCCCCGGAGGGTCGAAGGCCACACCGATGTGTGAGGGGTTTTCTTTACGAAGCACCTCTTCGAGGGTGTTTACGAAGCCGAATATCGCCGATGTATTTTGTCCTTTCGAGTTCACCCGGGGATTCCGGATAAAAGCATAATACGATCGGTATATCAGGGCGTAAGCATCGAGAAGGAACAGTTTGTTTCTTTCCATAGATTCTAAAATAGTATTTATAAAGCGTAAAGTTACAAATAAATATTGCTATGAATGAAATTGTTCCTAAATTTGTATGCGTAATCAAGGAGCAATGGATCAAAATCAGTTTATAAAAGATTCCCTTCGCGAAGAACTCATTCAGTTTGAAAATTATTTACGTAAATCCGTCCAAAACGATAATCCCCGTATCACCGATATTGTTGGATATATCTTTGACACGAATGGAAAACGGATTCGTCCCATACTGGTTTTTCTTTCGGCAAAAGCGTGCGGACAAATTACCTCTGAAACGTATCACGGTGCGGTTACGGTGGAACTTCTGCACACGGCATCATTGGTGCACGACGATGTCGTCGATGAGTCGGAGATCAGAAGAAACCGGCCTTCTACCAATGCGGTATATGGCAATTCCCGGGCGGTGTTGGTAGGTGATTATCTTTTATCGCTGGCTTTAAAGGAAAGTGTCAAGACCAACGATATGGATATTGTCACTATTATTGCCGATCTCGGACTGAATCTGGCGGAAGGCGAACTCAATCAATATTCGCTGGCGAATGAAGTCGTTATCGATGAAGAAGAGTACTTTAAAGTCATCGAAAAGAAAACGGCATCGTTAATGGAAGCTTGTACGGTGATCGGGGCGAAAACCGCGGGTGCCGAGGGCGATGCTGTAAAGGAGTTTGCCGAACTCGGCCGTATCCTTGGTGTGGCATTTCAAATTAGGGACGATACCTTTGATTACTATCATGCCGATGTGGGAAAACCGACCGGTAATGATATCCGTGAGGGAAAAGTCACCCTGCCGCTTATTTATTCGCTGAGGAACGCCCCTGAAAATCTGGCGCAAGAGATGCTCCAGATTATTAAATCGAAAGATTATACCGAGGAAAATATCGAAACGCTGCTCGAGTTTTCCAAGCGTAACGGCGGCATCAAATATGCGTATGAAAAAATGAATGAATTGCTGTTACAGGCTGAAAACATCGTGGATAATCTTTCTTGTGACGATGAAATAAAGAGGTTGCTCGAGTATTTCTTATCCTACTTAAAGGATAGGGTGTTTTAAGAAGACAAAAAAGACATAAAAAAGAGCCGGATGCTTTGTAGCGCCCGGCTCTTGAATTTTGAATCTTAAATCTTAAATCTTAAATGCTTATTGGATGGCTATTTGTTTTACTTTCGAAGCCTTTTCCTCTTCTTTCGATTTCGGAATTTCGATTTTCAGGACGCCGTCTTCCACTTTCGCCGCGATATGATCTTTCTCGATGTTGTCCGGCAAAAGCATCCGTCTTTGGAATTGCGAATAAGAGAATTCACGCCTCAAATAAACGCCGTCTTTGTCCTTCTCTTCGTTTTCCGTTTTCTTTTCTACCGAGATTAACAGATTGTTATCTTCATCGATGGTGACATTGCAATCTTGTTTGGTCATCCCGGGAACCGCGACTTCAACCGAGAAGCCTTTGTCGCTTTCCTGTATATTGATAGCAGGAGACGAGAGACTTCTGCTTTCCATCCACTCGTTACCGAAGAAGTCGTTGAAAATACTCGGTAACCAACTGTTTGTTCTTCTAATCAGTGCCATAATTTGTTCTCCTTTTTTTAGTTGTTGTTTTCTTTCGGCCTTTTGACCGATACATCTTTAAAAAAGCAAATTATATGCCAGTACAGTTACCGGGATGTATACACTTGAAAAATGACAAAAAGGCGCAATATTATCCTATGAAAGACTTTTATCAGGATTTAAACTGACAAAATGTCTCCTTTTATTCTTTTTCTGCGACTATTTCATACTTCCTTTGCCCCCGATGTGTTTTGCCGAAGCGATCGGTTGCACGCACTTCGATGGTATGTTCGCCCGGAGACAGTTTCAAATCGAGTCTTCCCGTCCATAAATGCGTACTGTTTACAGCGTTCGAAGGGCGGCGTCCGGGAAGTAATGTATCGGTGAGGTCCCATTCGAACAGTTTCACTTGATAAGACGGGTCGACTGTTTCCACATAGTGCATTTTCTGCCAGGCTCCTTCATCAATCCGGTATTCAACCGCATCCTCTTTGGCTCCCATGAAGAAGTTCACCACAATTTGCGAGGTCGTCCGTCCTTTATACGGCACGACTTTAGGCGCAAAGACGTGCATCTGGTAATCGCTGCTTTTTCCGGCTACTTTATAATCGATATCATATCGGTTGCCTTTGATGTTCAGGAAAGCATATCCCGGAGGCGTTCCGTCGCGCATGCTGGCATCCGGCAGCCCGTTGGCATCGATCTTGCCCGAATACCAGTCGCCTGAGGTTGTTCCGGCATTGTATTCATATAAAGGCTTGCTGCCGTTCCATCCGTCTTCGACCGTGTAATAAATATGGTCTTGCAGATGCGTGTGAGCCGACAGAATAAGAATTTGTTCGTAGTCTTTGAGTAAATCGAAGATCCGTTGCCTGTCTTCCGGGCGATAAGCATTTCCCGAAGCGTCTTTCAACGGAATGTGCTGAGATAAGACGATAAGCCGGTCATGAGGAACATGTTTCAGGTCATTCGCCAGAAACTGAAGTTGATCTTCGCGATAACCGCCCCAATATCCTTTGGTGTCGCGCGGATCGGGATAGAGGATATTATCGAGGATGATAAAATGGGCATTCCCGTAATTAAAAGCATAATTGGCGCTCCCGAAGTTCTTCTCGAAGGATTCGTCGGAAAGCTTATCGGACGGCGCATCGTAATTCATATCGTGGTTGCCCATTACGTTGTACCACGGAAGTTGGAGGGCGCGCATCCGTTCTTTATATACCGGATGAAGATCCAGGTTATCGCCGGCAATATCTCCTAAGCTGATACCGAACAGGGTGTTGGCGGTCTTTTGCACATCCTTTACAATCTTTTCCGTAAAATAATCCATATCCTGGAGCGTATAAGGTTGCGGATCGCCGAAGATTAGCGCCGTATAGTCGGCCGGCTCTTCGTATTTGTAAAGGGCGAAGTCGATGGATTTAGGCAACTTTCCCGTCGGAGCTACGCCGCTATATTGGAAGTTGTCGGGCGCTCCGTTGGGCTTGTAGTGATAATAAAACTGCGGAATAAAATCTTCATTTACGTTAAGTTTATATCCGCTTGGCTTGATGACGAACAAGGTATTGTCATTGTCTACCGGCAAGGAATAGAATCCGTTATTGTCCGTGACGACCACGTCTAGACCATTGGAAACGGGCACGCCGGCAATTCCTCTTTCTCTTCGTTCTTTTTTGCCGTTTCGGTTGGCATCGTCAAACACATATCCTTTGGCGAGTTGTTGAGAATATGCCTCGACACACAGCAGCGCTGTCAATAGAAGTATGGAAATTTTTTTCATCTTTATATAAATTAATAATGGAATAAACGATTGTTTCAGTTACAAAAATACACGTTTATTCGGTAAAAACGGTTACAAAAAAATGAAGTTTCGGCCGCTTGTTTTTAGTAATGTATAATGGATTTCCGCTCGATATCCCCCGCTTTCGATACCGGAACGAGCGTGAATCCCCACTCGTAGTTCCGGTTCGCCGGAAGCGTGTGCTGCGGCAACGGACGGTCGCCCCAGCTATTGTAGCCCGCGATACCCTGCTGCTTCATATCGATGCAAACTTCCACAAAATCGCTCGGAACGATGTCGTTGATATGCGTTTGGCGGGGCATCCGGTTCTCGGGACTGTCCCAGCCTTTCCGCCGCAATTCGTTGCTCTTGTCGGCTGCTTCTTCGCGATAGAAGTTGTTCCACTGATAAGGCTTGTCTTTGTTTTCCTCCGAGTCGAAATCTTCCACCGAATTCCGCAACGCATTGAACCCGATTGTCGAGTCGGCCACGACCAGCAACCCGTTCCGGCCGTTGGAAAGCGCCACCCAGCGGGTGTCGGTGCGGTGTCCGTTTTCCTGAGGCCTTGCGTACGGCACATACATCTCTTCGGCGGTCGTTTTATACCGGCCTATTTTGGAGCCTGACGCCCGGTCGCAATAGTTTTCGCCCGGACCGCGCCCGAAATATTCCACTTGATGCATCGTTACCGGAAGCCGGAATCGCACGCCGATTCGCGGCACCGTGAGAGTGGAAGAGGTTTTGCGCACAGCAGCCGTTTCGGGCGAGAAGGTAGCCAGTTGGGTGGCTTCCGAAGTACCGGCTTCGAGTTCTTCCATATCGGTGGAAAAGAACTTCCCGTCGACCTTTAGTACGCCTGACGGATCGATGGTGTAAGTCAGCCTGTAGAGGTTGCCGGCTGCCAGCAGGTAAGTGGTTTGCACCACCGCTTTGGCGCCGTCCATATGGGCTTTGGCGTCGGTCACGTGGAAGTTGTGGCTCGATTGCTTCCATATCTGTAAACGGTAAGGCATTCCGTTACCGTAATCGTTGTCGTTGGGGGCGCGCCAGAAATTGGGTTGGATACCAAAACCGTCGGCAAAGTATTCCGTACCGTTCACCTTATAAGACGTTACGACTCCGGCGGCTTTATCGAAAACAAAGGTGACATCCGACGAGGTGACGGAAACGATGCCTTGCTGCTGGGCGATGGATAATTCCGGGCCGGCGGACGCCCGGTAAGCCGGTTTGTTTTGCTCCATCGGCAACTTGAATTGCTCGATGGCCACAACATATCCGAGGGGTAGAAGAGGAGTGCCGGTTTTCAAGGCCACTTCGAAGTTGAGGAAGTATTCATAGCCCGGCTTAGGCTTCAGTCCCGTCAGGGGAAGGGTGACGACTTCCGATGCCTGCGGCTGCAACCGCACATCGATTGTATGGGTGCGGATGACCTTCCCGTTTTCGGTAATATTGTACCGGAACTGATAGTTGTCGGTATCGGTGAAGAATAAGCGGTTTTTGATACGGATTTTCCCGCTTGCCAAATCGACCGCTTCGAAAGCGAAATCCTGATGGACGTATTTTACTTCCGTCATGGCCGGGTGCGGGTTTCTGTCGGGATCGATCACGCCGTCGCACACAAAGTTCCCGTCGCTGGGCAGGTCTTTTCCGTAATCGCCGCCATACGCCCAGTATTTATGGCCGTTTTCATCTTTTTCGAGCAAGGCATGTTCTACCCATTCCCAGATGTAGCCGCCTTGCAAATTGGGGTACTTGTAGATGGCCTGCCATTGCAGGTCGAGGTTTCCGTTGGAATTGCCCATGGCATGCGAATATTCCGACGGCACGATGGGGCGGTCGCTTCCGTTTTTACCGATCTCCTCCAGCCAGGCAGCGCTTGGGTATTGAGGCACATACAGGTCGGTGTTCCACTCCCACAAAGCGCGCTCGTAGTTGACGGGGCGTTGCATCACGTTTTTGTCTTTTTCTTTCAGCAACAGATAGGCCCGATAAAAGTTGTATCCGTTTCCCGCCTCGTTGCCCAGCGACCAAAAGGTGACGCAGGGCTGGTTTTTGTTTCGCTCGAACATGTTATTGATGCGATACAGGTGGGCATCGAGCCATTCCGGGTTATTCCCCAGCGTTCCGCCTTTGCGCAGGTCGTAATACATGCCGTGCGACTCGATATTGGCTTCGTCGTATATATAAAATCCGTATTCGTTACAGAGTTCGTAAAAGCGGCGGCTCTGCGGATAATGGCTCAGGCGGATGCTGTTGATGTTATGCTGCTTCATCAGTTCGAAGTCGCGTATCATAAGGTCTTCCGTGACGTAATGTCCTGTTTTTTGATTGACTTCGTGGATGTTCACGCCTTTCAGGATGATGGGTTGCCCGTTTACCAGCAGCAAGTTGTCGGTGCGTTCGCCGGTGGTAACGGGCTTTATTTCGATGCGGCGGAAGCCGACGGAATAAGGGATTACTTCCGTTATTTCACCGTTTTCCCGAAGGGTGAGTATCAAATGATAGAGGGAGGGCGTTTCGGCCGTCCATTTGAGCACGCCGGAAAGTTCTTTTTCGAAGAGTGTATTTTTCTCTTCTCCCGCTGCGAGCGACAAAGAACGGCTATCCGAGGCGACGGTGTTCTTCGCTGCATCCAGTAATTCGTAGGCAACTTCCACGTTGGCCGCTTGATTGGCGCGGTTTTTGACCATAGGCGTCAGTTTGAAGATACCGTTGCGGTAAGCGTCGTCCAAGTTCGAAACCACTGAAAAGTCGCGGATGGCGGTGCGCGGTTCCGACCATAGATACACATCGCGTTCAATGCCGCTGATGCGCCAGAAGTCCTGACATTCCAGATACGACCCCGTCGACCACCGGAATATTTTTATCGCCAAGGTATTTTTACCGGGTTGCAGGTAATCGTTCAAAAGAAATTCGGCGGGATTTTTCGAATCTTCGCTATATCCGACCTCGCGGCCGTTGAGGTATACATATACGCCCGATTTGGCGCCGGCGATATGCAGATAAATGTTCCGCCCGTCCCAGTTGTCGGGCACAGTAATGTCGCGCCGGTAAACGCCTACGGGCGTATTGTCGGGAAGGGTAGGGGGCTGCGGATCTTTCGGTTGGAACTCATAGCCGTGATTGGTGTAGATGGGCGTTCCGAAGCCTTGCACTTCCCAATTGCCCGGGACTTGAATGTCGGCCCATCCGGCCGTAGAAGTTCGGGAGTCGGTACTATTTTCCGGCAGGTTTTTATAAGATTCCGTGAAATAGAATTTCCACGTTCCATTGAGCGACTGGTAGTATTCGCTTTCTTCAAATCGTTTCGACAGGGCGTCGTTTTTATTCGCAAAGGTCATGAAAGACGTTCGAGGGTACTCTTTGTTCACCTCCAATACTTTCAGGTTCCGCCAATAAGGAATGTCCGATGGTGGTTGGGCAGCGGTTCTTTCCGCCGCAAATACGGCAAGGGCGCACAGGAGCGCAAGGATTTTTGTTTTCATTGCTATTTGTAATTCTGGATATAATAAGAGAGTTTATCGTTATATTTTTCTTTTTTGTTGATGAACTGTCTATGCTCTATATTGTTTTTTCTGTTTTTTATATTTTGACATAAATATGTTATCTTATACGGGATATATTTTATATTCTATAGGATATAGCGTATACCATATGTGATATTTCTTATATTAATATTTATATGTTTTTTATCGTTTTTGTGATGCTCTATACTATTCTTTATGCGCTCTATACTATTCTTTATGTGCTCTATATTATATAAACCGTACTCTATATTCTTTTTTCTTTCCTCGTTCGTAAAAACGTCTTGCGGTTGATGTTTTTCGAAAAATATGACTTACATTTGCCTATTCGATTCGTGTAAAATAAGAGTATTATGCTTGTATTCAATTTGCATCCCTTTCTTCAAATACGCGGAGTGACGAACCCCCGGCGTTTTTTAATCGATTTAGGCATTAACCATATTACGGCCGCCAAGTTGCTGAAGGGCGAAATGTCGTCGCTTCGGTTGGAGCATGTTGCTAAAATTTGTCAAGCGCTGCGCTGCACGCCCAATGATCTGTTGGAGTGGGTGCCGGACAAAAACGCGTTGCTCGATGCGGAGCATCCCTTAAACAAGCTTGCTTCGCGCAAGAATATCGGGCTATTGCTCGAAAAACTCGGCTCCATGTCGTACGAAGATCTGGTGAAGCTGTTGCAAGGGATGTAACCGCAGCGACAGTTTGCGTTTGTCTATCCAATGACGGCATTACCCGATGGCTTTGAGCAGTGTATCGGCCAACCGGCTGGCTCCGATGCGGAACAGGTCTTTGTGGCACCATTCATTGCCCAATACCTCGCGCACCAACGTGTAATACGTAACGGCATCTTCGACGGAAGCCACCCCGCCCGCAATTTTTATGCCCGCTTTGAAGCCGGTCTTTTTGAAATACGACTTGATGGCGAGGCACATCACGTATGCCGCTTCGGGAGTTGCGCCGCTATAGACTTTGCCCGTGGATGTCTTTAGAAAATCGGCTCCGGAATACAACGAAAGAATGGATGCTTTATGAATCTTTTCAGCCGATTGAAGGGCTCCGGTTTCGAGGATGATTTTGAGTTTTGCTTCGTGACAAGCCTCTTTTATTTCTATCAATTCTTCGCAGAGTTCTTCGTAGTCATCACTCAGGAATAATCCGAGGTTGATGACTATATCTATTTCGTCCGCGCCATCGGCCACAGCCAGTGCCGTTTCAACCGTTTTTATCTCGCTAAACGTTTGAGAGGAAGGGAATCCGGCACACACCGAAGCGATCTTCACATCGGCAGTCAATGCTTCTTTAACCGTTTTGACAAAGTTGGGATAGACACAAATAGCGGCGACATTTTCCACTTCGACATTCGAGCCTTCGAAGTCATTTACTTTTTGGGTGAATTTCCATACATGATCGCGCGTATCGGTCGAGTTGAGTGTGGTCATGTCGATGCAGGAATATAGTTCTCTGTAAACCTTTTGATTGTCGTTCTCGGCGCGTTTCTCGGAGAGAATGGCTCGTACCCTTTTCGAAACCTCTTCATCGCTTAACGTGAAAGGATGGTTGTTTAACGCTGTTTGATATTTACTTATTTCGTGCATAAGGCTTATATTGTTTGTTGATTGAATATATGTTTGTTGTTTTATTGATTCGTTCCGTTCGTATCGGTTAATTTGGGATTTTGCTTATGTCGTGTAGCGTCGCGCCGGGTTTTCTTTTCGAGGTTTTTCCGAAAAGCATCCTCCAAATCTATTCCTGTCTGGTTTGCCAAGCAGATAAGCACCCAAAGGACATCGGCCATTTCGTCGGGAAGATCTTTTTCCCGGTCCGATTTCTTAAACGATTGGTCGCCGTAGGTACGTGCCATAATTCGCGCCACTTCCCCCACTTCCTCGGTGAGGATGGCCATGTTGGTGAGTTCGTCGAAATAGCGTACTCCGTACGTTTTTATCCATTCATCTACTTGTTGTTGAGCTTCCTTTATCGTCATCGCTATTCTTTGTTTTTAGAGTCTATCCAGATGGTTACGGGGCCGTCGTTCACGAGTGCCACTTTCATGTCGGCGCCGAAGCGGCCGGTTTTTACTTCCCTGTGAAGAAGCCGTTCGAGCGTTTCGCAAAACCGGTTGTACATCGGTTGCGATATCTCCGGCTTCGCGGCGTGGATGTACGACGGGCGGTTACCCTTTTTCGTGGCGGCATGTAACGTGAATTGCGACACTACGAGCGCCTCTCCCCCGATGTCGAGGATCGAACGGTTCATGATTCCTTTTTCGTCGTCAAATATACGCAAATTAACCGTTTTATGAGTCAAATAGAGCAGATCTTCTTCGGTGTCGCCGTTTTCTATGCCGACAAACAGCAGAAGCCCCTGTTTGATTTCGCTGATTTTCTCTCCGGCGATGGTGACGGAAGCCTCCGATACTCGTTGAATGATTATACGCATGCTTTATGCTTTCTCTTTAAAATGATCCGATATTAATTTTGCTTTCGCCTTTCCGATCACCTCTTCGACTTCCTGTTGCTCGGCTTCTTTTATGCGCTTGATGCTTTTGAAGTGGGAGAGGAGTTTCTTTTTCGTTTCCGCACCGATTCCTTTAATGGTATCGAGTTCGGAAGTCAATTGCGATTTACTTCTTTTTTGTCGATGGAAGGTGATGCCGAAACGATGCGCTTCGTCTCGGAGATGTTGGATTAGTTTTAACGTCTCCGAATTTTTGTCGATGTACAACGGAACCGAATCTTCGGGGAAATAAATTTCCTCCAGCCGCTTCGCGATGCCGATAATGCCCACTTTCCCATAAAGGCCGATTTTCTGAAGCGATTCCACAGCAGCGTGTAATTGCCCTTTACCTCCATCAATAACAATGAGTTGTGGTATGTTTTCGCCCTCGTTAAGCAAGCGAGAATAGCGTCTTTCTACAATTTCGCGCATTGATGCGAAATCATCGGGGCCCTCGACGGTTTTAATGTTAAAATGTCTATAATCTTTTTTCGACGGTTTAGCTTTTTTAAACACTACGCAGGCAGCCACCGGATTTGTCCCTTGAATGTTTGAATTGTCGAAACATTCGATATGCCAGGGAATATCTTTCAGATGCAAATCCTTTTGCACCGTTTTTAAGATGCGGGTCGTTCGTTGTTCAGGATTGAGCATCTCCGCTTTTTTGAGCTTATCGATCTTGTATTGCTTTACATTCTTCTCCGAAAGCTCCAACAGTTTCTTTTTGTCGCCTCGTTGAGGAATGGTAAATTCGGTATCCTTTAAAAGCAGGTCGGGAAGAAATGGAACGACGATCTCCTTCGATTCGCTTTCAAACCGTTGTCGCATTTCCATAATTCCTATTCCGAGTAATTCCTCTGGCGTTTCGTCCAACTTCTTTTTTAGTTCGAACGTATAGGCTTGATTGATGGATCCGTTTACGACGTGAAGGTAATTGATGTATGCGGCATTCAGGTCTTCCTCAAACGCAAATACGTCGATGTTATAGTTGATATTGGTTGTTACAAGCGATTTTTCTTTGAAGTTGCGAATCAACAGCAACTTCTCTTTCAGTATATGGGCTTCTTCAAAACGAAGATCTTTGACACACCCGTCTATTTCATCCAAAATTTGCTTTTCGATAATCCCAATGTTGCCCTTTAGAATCTGTATGATTTCAGCGATGTTTTTATTGTAATCACTTAAAGACTGAAGTCCTTCGCACGGGCCTTCACATCTTTTTATATGGTATTCCAGGCAGACTTTGAATTTGCCGGCGGCGATATTCTCGGGTGTCAGGTTTAACCGGCAGGTACGCACCTTGTAGGTCTTGCGGAATAGTTCGAGCAAAGCCCGCACCGCCATTACAGAGGTGTAAGGACCGAAATATTTCGAGCCGTCTTTGACGATATTCCGTGTTTGAAACACCCGTGGAAAAAATTCATTTTTAACGACGATGGAAGGATATGTTTTGTCGTCTTTCAACATCACGTTGTACCTCGGTTGAAGGTCCTTGATGAGATTATTTTCCAGCAAGAAGGTATCTTCTTCGGTATCCACAACGATATATTTTATGTTGCGGATGTTTTTTACGAGTACGCGTGTTTTGGGGTTCTCTTGATATTTGTTGAAGTACGACGATACTCTTCTTTTCAGATTCTTCGCTTTTCCCACATAAATCACCTTCCCGGATGCATCTAAGAATTGATAGCATCCGGGTTGCTGGGGGATCACTTTGAGTATGTTTTGTATCTCTTCCGTCATTTACGTTAAACCGAGAATTTAAGAATCGTATCCAATTCGACTTCTTTTGGGAACAGTTCGCGGGCTTTCAGGTCTTCCAGTTCGATCAGGAAGTTGATGTATATTTTTGAAACATGCAGCTTTTTTACCAGATTATATGCCGCCAGCATGGTGCCTCCGGTTGCCAGAAGATCGTCATGAATCAGCACCACGTCGTTTTCCGTAAGGGCATCTTCATGTATCTGTATGCAATCTTCGCCATATTCTTTCGTATATTTTTCCTCGATAATTTTATAGGGAAGTTTCCCCGGCTTTCTTATCGGGACAAATCCTGCTCCGAGCTTTATGGCTGTTGCCGGGCCCATGAAAAAGCCTCGCGATTCGATCCCTACTACTTTCGTAATCCCTTTATCCTTGTACCGCTCGTATAAGATATCGGATAGCTCTTTCAAATGCTCAGCCGATTGAAAGAGGGTGGTGATATCTTTAAATTGTATTCCCTCTATAGGAAAATCAGGGATGTTTCTTACTGCTGCTGTTAATGTTTCAATACTCATTATTTCGTTGTTTTGTTCTTCTTTTTTTTGAATTGTTCCACGTGGAACAAAGAGGCGTTATCGCCCGAGTAATATTAAGAGGACGGATATATCGTTTGGCGAAACGCCGGGAATGCGGCTTGCTTGTGCGATAGTTTCCGGATTAATTCTTGTGAGCTTTTGCCGGGCTTCGGTGGATAGGGATTGTATTCCGTTGTAATCAAATTTATCCTTAATATAGATATCTTCGAGGCGGGTTATTTTGTCCGCCATGATCCGTTCCCGTTTAATATATCCGTTATATTTTATGTGAATGTCGGCCGACTCGATGATTTCTTCTCGGCGATCGCCGATGGACTCTAACAACTCCTTCAGCGGGGCTACCTGCTCTTGCATGACCCGTATGTCGATATGCGGACGCCCAAGAAGGTCGATAAGTTTTACGCCTTGCTTTAAAGGGGAGCTCCCGATCGATTCGAGGAAGGAATTCATGCGATCCGCTTTAATGGGGAAATCGGAGACGAAATCGACGATCCGTTTAACTTGTTCTTCTTTCTTTTGCAGCAACGAACGCCGTTCTTCGGATGCTAATCCTATTGCGTAACCTTTTTCGGTCAGGCGTTCGTCGGCGTTATCTTGCCTTAAAAGGATTCGGTATTCCGCGCGGGACGTAAACATCCTGTACGGTTCGTCGACTCCTTTCGTAATTAAATCGTCTATCAATACGCCGATATACGCTTCGTCTCGGTGGAGCACGAAAGGAGCGCCTCCATGACAGTTGATGTGCGCGTTTATCCCTGCAATCAAACCTTGTCCACCCGCTTCTTCATAACCGGTCGTGCCGTTGATTTGTCCCGCAAAGAACAGATTTTTTACCGGCTTGGTTTCAAGGGTCGCCCGCAACTGTGTCGGATCGAAGAAATCATATTCGATGGCGTATCCCGGCCGGAAGATGTGTACATCTCGGAAAGCCGGGATCTGTTGCAACGCATTTATTTGGGTCTGCAAGGGTAGGGAAGAGGAGAATCCGTTGAGATAATATTCTTGCGTGGTTTCTCCTTCCGGCTCAAGAAAGAGCAGGTGGCTTGTTTTTTCGGAGAATGTCACGATCTTTGTTTCGATGCTCGGACAATAGCGGGGCCCGATGCTTTTGATCTGCCCATTGTAAAGAGGCGAGTCGTGCAGGTCGGCGCGGAGCACAGCGTGTACCGCTTCGGAGGTGTACGTCATCCAACAACTGCGTTGCGTAAGCGAACGGTGGATATCCGGAAGGTAGGAGAACTTGTGAAAATCGTCTTCTCCTTTTTGTTCTTCCATTTGCGAGAAATCGACGCTCCGTCCGTCAATGCGTACGGGAGTCCCCGTTTTCATACGGTCGGTACGGAATCCCAAGGCCTTCAACTGTTCGGTAATACCCGAAGAAGCCGGCTCGGAAATACGCCCGCCGTTAATGCGGACTTTCCCGATATGGATCAGCCCGTTTAGAAATGTGCCGGTAGTCAAAACGACGGCCTTCGCCGAAAACTCCATCCCCATGCGCGTTTTCACTCCTGTTACGGCGCCGTTTTCAATGCGTAATTCCATTACGGTATCCTGCCACATATATAAATTGGGGGTGTTTTCAATGAGATCGCGCCACGTTTCGATAAACTTTGCGCGATCGCTTTGCACCCTCGGGCTCCACATCGCGGGGCCTTTTGAGCGGTTTAACATGCGGAACTGAACCGCGGTTTTGTCGCTCACGATTCCCATATTCCCGCCCAAAGCATCGATTTCGCGGACGATCTGTCCTTTAGCGATACCGCCGACCGCCGGGTTGCAGCTCATCTGCGCAATTTTGTTCATATCCATTGTGATGAGCAACGTGCGCGAGCCCAACTTGGCCGTGGCCGTAGCTGCCTCGCAGCCGGCGTGTCCGGCGCCGACAACAATTATATCATAAGAAAAATTCATCTGTTATTTATAAGCATACAAAGATACGAAAAAAAGATTGATAAGAGATTGGCCGAGTTGCTTCTCTCCATCCGGCAAACGTCCGGGAACCGTTAGACGGATTCATCTCGTTCGGAGCATTTGCAAGGCTTTCTCTTCGGCTTCGCGCATCCTCTTTGCGTCGTCCTCGGTTTTGTCGTTGATGCCGCAAAGATGCAGAACGCCGTGGATGATTACCCTGTTCAACTCCTCGGCAAAGAGCGTCCCGAATTTTTCCGCATTCGAATGCACGGTGTCGACGCTAATGATAATATCGCCTGTGAGGATGTCTTCTTCCGTATAGTCGAAAGTGATAATATCCGTATAAAAATCATGTTGTAAATAGTGCCTGTTTACTTCGAGTATTTTCTCGTCCGAACAGAACAAATAGGAAAGCGAGCCTACTTGCTTGCCGTATTCCTTGGCGACGGACTGAATCCATTCCGCCGTTTTTCTTTTTTTAATGGGAGGAAGCTTTACGCCTTCCGCTTGAAAAGTGATTGCCATAATTAACGTTTGTTTGCATTTAGAATCCTCTATTTCTTAGCCGAAGAACAGGTAGCCGACAAATATCGCCGCCACAATGCCTGCCAAATCCGCCAAAAGGGCATAAGGAACGGTATAGCGCGAGTTTTTGATGTTCACCGCGCCGTAGTAAACAGCAACGATATAGAATGTCGTGTCGGTAGCGCCCTGAAAAAGCGCCGATAACCGTCCCGCGAACGAATCGGCGCCGAATGTCGCCATCGTATCGATCATCATGCCCCGTGCGCCGCTTCCGCTCAGTGGTTTCATCAAGGCGGTGGGCATGGCATCGACCCATCGGGTATCCATGCCCGTCATCGCTACCAGATCGCGCAGTCCGTCCATCAAAAAATCCATCGCCCCCGAAGCTCGGAATACGCCGATACCGACCAGTATGGCGATAAGATAGGGGATAATGGTGACGGCGGTTTTAAAACCGTCCTTCGCCCCGTCGATAAATGCGTCGAACACATTTACCCGCTTCATCATCGCTTTAACAATAAAAGACACGATAATCGTCAGCAACAAAATATTCGCGACCAATCCGGATGCCATGTTGATTTGTTCCTGAGGCATGGAACGGAAGATCATTACCGTGGCGACAATGATTGCCGTCATCCCGAGGAGGAATCCCATGATGGCTTTACTGAATATATTGATGCGCTGTTTGAGGCAAACAGCCAGCATTCCCGCCAATGTCGAGATGAAGGTGGCGATCATGATGGGGATAAATACGTCCGCCGGATTGGCAGAACCCATCTGCGCCCGATAGACCATAATGGTGACGGGAATGAGTGTCAGTCCCGAAGCATTTAACACCAAAAACATGATCATGGGGTCGGAGGCCTGTTCTTTATCGGGATTGATCTCTTGCAGTTCTTTCATCGCTTTCAGCCCGAAAGGCGTGGCGGCATTATCCAGTCCCAGCATATTGGCCGATACGTTCATCAGGATGGAAGCCGATGCAGGATGCCCTGTGGGAATCTGTGGGAAGAGCTTCGAAAACAAAGGCGCCGCCGCTCGTGAAAACAGCCGCACCATGCCGCCGCGTTCACCGATTTTCATTACGCCCAGCCAAAGCGACAACACACCCGTAAGCCCGAGAGAAATCTCGAATCCGGTCTTCGCCGTGTCATAGGTCGAGTTCATAATGTCGGTAAATACAGCGAGGTCGCCGAAGAATACCAGTTTAATGAACGCCACTGCAAAGGCAATGACAAAAAAAGCAATCCAAATATAATTTAAAACCATATGTAATCCCTGTGGATAGGTCGTGACTCTTTGTTATTGAAGCTCAAAGGTACAATTTCTTGCAGACGGAGAAAAGAGAAACGCGAATTTGATGAAATATTTTTGACGATTTCCATTAATTTAATAGCTTTACACCGTGAAAAAGGATAGAAAGATATGCGGTGGAATGATTTTCTGTATTTTCGGAAGGAAGAGAGACGTGGCATCCTTCTTTTGCTTCTGCTGATTGTGTGTACGCTTATAATCAATATATTATTGTCAAATAAGAAATCATCATCGGTCATTATCGCCCGAACGGATTCCTTGCAGCGGGAGTTCGAAGACTTCCGGCGGTCCTTACAGACAACCGGTGGCGAAGAGTATCCATATAATAACCATCAATACAAAAAGAGTCGGGATGTTCGTCATCCGGGCTTTCTTTCGGATAGTGGAAAATTGTATGCAAATGCTGGAAAGCGCACTTATTTTACGCCGGCATATCGTTCAACGGTAAAACTTGCTGCCGGGGAAACGATTTCGTTAAATGAAACCGATACGGCAATATGGAAAAAAGTGCCCGGCATCGGTTCCGCATATGCGGCCCGGATTGTGAAATACCGCCGTTTGTTGGGCGGATTCTACTCGAAGAAGCAACTACAGGAAGTGTATGGTATCGATGAGGAGTTATATGCAAAGATTTTACTTTTTGTGGTGCAAGATGACAATTTTTCCCGGCTGAACGTGAACGAGCTTCCGTTTGATTCATTGTTGCGACATCCGTATATCGATTATAAGCAGGCGAAAGTGATTATTGACTTGCGCCGCCGCAAAGGACGTGTGGAGTCGATAGAGGAATTGGGGCTGTTGGATGAATTTACGGCAGAGGATCTCGCCCGGCTGAAGCCTTATTTGGCCTTTTGAAGGCGCCGCTTCCCGTTTGACGGCTTATGCCGTTTGGAGGGGGTAGGCGAGGGGCATTCCGTCGCCATCTATATAGAATAAAAATAGGACAATGAAATATCGTTTGGAAGATAAGCCCGAACCGAAAGCGTTTGTGCTGTTCGGGCTACAATGGGTCAGTGTAATTTTACCTTCGTTGGTGATTCTATCCGCTTTAACGTCGAAACTTACTTCGGAAGACAGCGGCATACAAATGGCTTACCTCTGTAAAGTGTTTGTTTTAACGGGTGCGGGACTTATCGCGCAAATTCTGTGGGGACACCGCCTGCCGGTGCTTATCGGCCCGGCTACCGTGTTGTTGATCGGAATTGTCAGTAGTTCGGGCGCTTCACAAGAAGCCGTGTACACGTCTATAGTATTAGGTGGCGCGCTGTTGGTATTGTTGTCATACCTGAAACTGTTCGATAGGGTGCAAAAGCTGTTTACGCGGCGCGTTATCGTGGTTATTCTGCTATTGGTGTCCTTCACCATCATGCCACTGGTCGTGTCTCTGTCGTTAGGAAGCGATGGAAGACCGTTCGGCAATTTTCTGTACACCCTGTCCCTCTGTGCGGCGATCGTCGTTCTCAATCAAATTCTGAGAGGAATCTGGAGGTCGGGCGCGGTGCTTATTGCGTTTATCGGAGGACGTTTGATTTATCCCCTTTTCTTCGGGGGGCAGGCGGCGAACGAAGCGGGCGGGGGAGCATTCGATTTAAGCGTGCTTATGAATCATCTGTTTATCACGCCTGAGTTTGATTTTTCTGTTTTCCTTGCATTTCTCTTCTGCTTTATGGCTTTGTTGGTAAACGAAGCCGGTTCCATCCGTTCCGTCGGTACCCTGATCGATGCCCCTGATTTGGAACACCGTACGCGCCGGGGTGTGCGGATGACCGGGTTCTTCAACATGCTGGCGGGCGTGTCGAGAGTGATCGGTGCGGTCGATTATTCGTTCAGTCCCGGTGTGATTGCTTCCTCGCGATGTGCCTCGCGTTATCCACTGATTCTAACCGGAGCTTTGTTAATGGTATGCCCGTTTGTTCCGGGGGTGATCGGTTGGCTGACGGCCATTCCGTCGGCGGTCATGGGGGCGGTGCTCTTGTACGTGATGAGCAGCCAGGTGTCCGCCGGATTGCAGATGCTGTTCAAAGGAGAGACGCAACTATCGTTCAACGACGGGCTTGTGATAGGTCTTCCGTTGATGTTGGCCGTATTGATCGCCTTCGCCCCGGAATCCTTTAGCGAATCGATTCCTTCGCTTATCCGGCCTATTGTGGGGAACGGCTTTGTGATGGGATGCTTGGCGGTAATCGCATTGGAACATCTATTACCCCGGGGAGACTGAAATAGCTTTCGATTATTTGTTAACCGATATATCCTGATTCTTTCATATCGTAGAGCGTGGAAACAAGATGGTTTTTGCCGTTTTTAAGAATATAAATCGTATCCGATAAATCCGCCACATGTTTATAGAGATGGTCGGTAATAAGAAATCCTTTACGGGAACGTTCCTCGCCAATGATTGCTTTTATTTTTAAAATCTGTACCGGACTGATATGGGTAAACGGTTCGTCGAGAAACACAAATCGGCATGCCGAGCGGATGAGCGTATATAATTCGATGAGCCGGACGGTTCCTCCGGAGAGGTCCTTCAATCGTACGGTGTCATCATCGAGTTGTACCTCTGGAAAATCCTTTCCAAAAGCAGCGAAATCGATATCCCTTTCCCTGAAAATGCGCCTTAAAGTCATCGATTTAGGAATGAAATTATGTTGCGGAACATAGCCGAGAAGATGAGGCTGTTTATAAGCTTCGAATATTGTTTTGCCATCGCATCGGACGGATTTTTCAGCCGGCAAGGTGCCGAAAGCCACGCGCATCAGGCTCGATTTGCCTTCACCGTTGCGCCCCAATAATCCGACGACTTGTCCGGTTTCGATTTTCAGGTAAATATCTGACAAGATAAGTCGATCTCCGAATAGTAAACGGACGCTGTCGATCTCCAAGATGTGTCTCATAGAAATTGTACTGTTATGAATATCAAGATAAAAAATAAGAACATATCAAAAGACAAGGTGCTTATCCACAGAGTCTTTTTCGATAATCCGAAGTTGAAAAAATAGTAATATTCGTGTCTTTTGTATTCGTTGATAAAATAGGCGCTGGCCGCCAGTGTGCCTACTTTAAACCAGAAAAGCACCGAATATGCCCCCATGCCGTTTCTATATAGCAGATACATGCAAGCACCGTCGATGATTAGCGATGTCGGCAGGAAATAGCGGTGGAAAGCGAAGAGGAGACGTATCTTTTTCCATAAATCCATGACGGACTGTTTTATCTTGTCAAAAATAGCGTTTTAAAATAGCCGCGATGGACGAGTAATATCCGCTGCCGAACAGGTTGAGATGTACCAGAAGGTAATAGAGTTGATAGAGATCGATTTGCTCGAGGTCATTCTCCTGTTCGGGAATGATAGTATGATAAGCCTCGTAAAACGAGTCGCTGAATCCTCCGAACAAGCGGCTCATGGCGATGTCGACCATGGCATGCCCGCGATAGACGGCGGGGTCGATCAAATAGGGGGTCCCGTCGGTCGCGATGAGGTAATTACCGCCCCATAGGTCGCCGTGCAGCAGGGAAGGCTTAACATCCTCGCCCAAGATATCGGTGAATACGCGGAGGGCTTTACCTTCGGCCGGAATTTCGTAGGGGCGCAACCGGTGCGCCTTGAGCGCGAGGCGGCATTGCGGGACGATGCGTTCGTACCAATAAAACACCGGCCAATCGTCGTGCGGGGAATTGCTTTGCAGCAGCCGTCCGATAAAATTATCTTCTTCAAATCCGAAGCGCTCTTGCGGATAACAATGCAGGTGCGCCAGATGCGTGCCCAGCCGCTCGAAATCGGTGTGGTCGGGATGCTTACTTTCGATAAAGTCCATCAAAAGAAAGGATTCTCCGTCGACTGTCTCGGTCAGGTAAACATGCGGAACGGCGATTGTTCCGGTGCTTTCGAGCACCTGCAAGCCCGATTGTTCCGCGTGGAACATTGCTCCGGCTTCGGGGCGGTCGTTTACTTTCAGCAGATACTTTTTGTCTTTTGTTTCCAGCAGATACGCCGATGAAATGCTGCCTCCCGAAACAGGACGGGAGGAGAGGATTTCCTCCTCGATTCGATCGGAAATATAAGATAAGCTACGTTTCATATTTTGTCCCCTCCCCGTCAAACGGCTATTTGCCGTGATTTTTTATTTCATTCGTCTTTTATCCATTACACCGCTTATAGTAGCCAAACGGGCTCAATCGCGGGTCAAACCGGTGATGCTTTCTTTCAGCAACGCGATTTTCTCTTCCGCATCGACCTGTTTCCGGCGTTCGTTTTCGACAATCTCCGGCTTGGCATTCTGCACGAACCGTTCGTTGCCGAGCTTCTTTAATACCGATTGCAGAAACCCTTCCTGATACGCCAGTTCGGATGTCAGCTTTTTCAGTTCCGCTTCTTTGTCGATCTTATCGCGCAACGGCATGCTGTATTCGGAGGTACCGACAAAGAAAGCCGGTGCACCCGGCTCTTTTTGCGTTACCGGAGCGATGGACGACAAGTGGCACATCTTCGTGAGCAAGCTATTGTATTTGTCATTATGCCCGCTTCCCGTGTGGAGTACGAGCGCTTCTTTGTTGGGAATATTCTTCTCGAGGCGGATCGTTCGTACCCCGGCGACAATCTGTTTGACGGTTTCGAAAGCGTCGAGCAGCGACTCATCCACCATGCCGGCAGCCGGTTGCCGTGTCACCATAATGCTTTCCCCTTCGCGTCGGTCGTACGCACGTTGCCAGAGTTCTTCGGTGATGAAGGGCATGAAAGGATGCAAGAGGCGCAACAAGGCGTCGAAGAAGCCCAGAGTGGCTTCGTAAGTCGCTTTATCGATGGGTTGTTGATAGGCAGGCTTAATCATCTCCAAGTACCAGGAAGAAAACTCGTCCCAGAAAAGGCGGTATACCTGCATGAGCGCTTCGGAGAGGCGGTATTTCGAAAACAGATCATCTATCTCGCGGATATTTTTCGAGAGCAGATTCCCGAACCATTCGATAGCGATGGCCGCCGTATCGGGTTGCGGCGTCTCTTCCTTCACCTCCCATCCCTTTATCAGACGGAAAGCGTTCCATATCTTGTTATTGAAATTGCGTCCCTGTTCGCAGAGCGATTCGTCGAAGAGCAAGTCGTTGCCGGCCGCCGAAGAAAGGAGCATTCCCATGCGCACGCCGTCGGCCCCGTATTGGTCGATCAGTGTCAGCGCGTCGGGCGAGTTGCCGAGTTGTTTCGACATCTTGCGTCCCTGCTTGTCGCGCACGATCCCCGTGAAATACACGTTTTTAAAGCAAGGTTCGCGGCGGTATTCGTACCCGCACATAATCATGCGCGCCACCCAGAAAAAGATGATGTCGGGGCCTGTCACCAGGTCGCTGGTCGGATAATAGTACGCAATGTCTTTATTATCGGGGTCGTTGAATCCGTCGAAGACCGATATCGGCCATAGCCACGACGAAAACCAGGTGTCAAGGACGTCTTCATCCTGACGCAGGTCGTCGATAGACAGCGGATAATCGACTTTTTGGAGCGCTTTTTTGTATGCCTCTTCGCGCGTCATCGCCACCACGTAGCCCCCTTTGGGAAGGAAGTACGCCGGAATGCGATGTCCCCACCACAATTGGCGGCTGATGCACCAATCTTTGATGTTCTCCATCCAATGGCGGTAGGTGTTTTTGTATTTCTCGGGATAGAAGCGGATGGTATCGTTCTCTACCGCTTCGAGGGCGGGCTGCGCGAGATCGTCCATCTTCAGGAACCATTGCATGGAGAGCTTCGGTTCGATAGCGGCATTCGTTCTTTCCGAAAAACCCACTTTATTCGTGTATGGTTCTACTTTTTCGAGCAAACCGGCTTCCTCGAGGTCTTTTTCTATTTGTTCGCGGACGGCGAAACGATCCATACCGGCGTAACGGCCGCCATGTTCGTTGAGGGTTCCGTCGGGATGGAAGATCTCGATGGAAGGCAAGTTATATTTTTCACCCAGCATATAGTCGTTCACATCGTGGGCGGGCGTTACTTTCAGGCAGCCCGTTCCGAATTCGATATCGACATATTCGTCTTCGATGACCGGCACCGTGCGGCCGGCCAGCGGGACGATCAGTTTCTTCCCTTTCAGATGGGCGTTTTTCGGATCATTCGGATTAATGCACACCGCCGTATCGCCGAAAATCGTTTCCGGGCGCGTAGTGGCGATCACTGCGTAATTATCAGATCCCTCTTCTTTATACCGCAAGTAATACAATTTTCCGTGTACCTCTTTATGGATCACCTCCTCGTCCGAGAGGGCGGTGAGCGCCTGCGGATCCCAGTTGACCATCCGTACGCCCCGATAGATAAGTCCTTTGTCGTAAAGGTCGCAGAATACACGCAATACGCTTTGGGTTCGTTTCTCGTCCATGGTGAACACCGTCCTGTCCCAATCGCACGAGGCTCCGAGGCGCTTCAATTGTTCGAGGATGATGCCCCCGTGTTCGTGAGTCCAATCCCACGCATGCTCCAAGAATTCATCACGCGAGAGATCGTTTTTGCGGATCCCTTGCGAAGCCAGCTTATTGACCACTTTGGCTTCGGTAGCGATGGAAGCGTGGTCGGTGCCGGGAACCCAACACGCATTTTTCCCTTGCATGCGGGCGCGGCGCACCAGTACATCCTGTATCGTATTGTTCAACATGTGTCCCATGTGAAGGATTCCGGTCACGTTGGGAGGTGGAATAAGCAGGGTAAACGGTTCTCGCTCATCCGGTTCGGAATGAAACAGCCGGTTGTCCATCCAGTATTTATACCATTTCGCCTCTACCTCCTCAGGATTATATTTACTTGCAATCTCCATATATGTTTCAATTTAAGGAGCAAAAGTACAAAAAAAAATGCAAAGTATGGTTTTAGAAGATGAGAGCATTCTTTTAGATCCTTTGCTGCTATGGACTTAGTTGATAGGTTTCCTTATCAAGCTCGAAATCCAATAAGTTCTGAAGTTCTTATATGATACGAGGTTGTTCCATAATTAGTCATTATCCTATTTGAGGTTGAATAAATTTTTGTTCTTTGAAGAAAACGCTTACATTTGCAGGTGAAAGGAGGCTGATTTTATGAAAATTATTGCACATATCAACGCAGATACGACCGAGGGGCGGGAAATTATTGCGTATCTGAAAAAATTCCCCGATGTGGTAACGTTTCCATCGAATGCGGTAAATGAACCGACAGGGGAATATACTCGTTTAGCGATCCCTACTGAAGATGTTTTGTCGGAAGACATGGAGAAGGCCCCAACGCATCGGCAAGTCTTTTCGAAACTATTGGATGATTTGAGTGAAGATTAAGGCATCGATATGCACGCTCATTTCAAGTTATGAAATATCGTATTCGTTATTCCGATTCTGCATTGGAAGATATCCGTAATCTTCGTTTTATAATACGCGATACTTATAAGGCTCCGCTTACGGCGATTCATTATTTACAAGGGCTTTACGATGAAATAAAACGGTTGGCTGTTGTGGCGGAGTCGTTGCCTGTTCAACAGAGTGAATCTTTATTGCGCTTCGGAAAGAATGTCAGACGCATTAATTATTCAAGTTTCGCAAGTGCGTTTGTAATCGTTGCGACTCAAACGGAGCCCTTTAGATGTTTTGTGGGGACCCGGCGTTCGCAATGAGCGTAAAAAGAGGAGCTGTTTGAGCGAAGCGAGTTCTACTCTTTTAGCGAACGAGAACGATACCGGGTCACAAAACATCGGGAGGCGAAGGTGAGTTGCAACGATATGGCTTGCGAAACTTGAATTAATTATTCTTCATACAACAGATACGGTTTGCGCTGTTGTTTGAACCGTTCCACGTCGTTTTGCCATTTCTTTTTGATTTCGTCGGCCGATTTGCCGGCGATGATGTCTTGGCGGATATACTCCACGCCGACCAGTTTTTCAAAGAAAGCGGTGAAGAACTTCTCACCCATCTGCAGGTTGGCGTACGCATCGATGACATACGATAAATCGAACCCTTTTTTCCAAATCACTTCATCGGAAACCGGACGAAGATCGACACCATAGCACGTTTCATTCAACAGCGGCGGATTCTTCGCACCGGGCACGCTGCGGGGAGTGAAAGAAAAATCGGAACCTTTATACTTCGGATGCCCGTATATCTCAAACGGATAAGGTGTGCCGCGCCCGAGGCTCACGACGGTGCCTTCGAACAAGCAGGTCGACGGATATAAGTAAATGGAATGGTTATTCGGCAGATTGGGGGAGGGGGCCACCGGCAAATCGTAGCGCGTTTGGTGCGTATAATTTTCGCACGGGACGACCGTTACATCGCAGGTGCGGCCTTCGGGCAACCACTTCTCTCCGTTGATCATCAACGCCAGTTCGCCGAGGGTCATGCCGTGAACAACCGGTATCGGCAACCATCCCACGCCGGATTTATATTTCATGTCGAGGATCGGGCCGTCCACGTAGAATCCGTTGGGATTCGGCCGGTCCAATACGATCATTTTCTTGCCGTGTTCGGCGCAGGCGTCCATCAGGCGCGCCATGCTGGCGTAATACGTATAAAAGCGAAGTCCCACATCTTGCAGATCGAACACCAGTACATCGAATTGTTTCATCTTATCGGCCGACGGTTTGCCGCTGCCGCTGCCGTACAGCGACCAAATAGGGATGCCTGTTTTTTCGTCTATGGAACTCGATACGTGCTCCCCGGCGTCGGCCGTCCCGCGGAAGCCGTGTTCGGGTGAGAAGATGCCCGCAATGCGGATGTCGTTCTTCAGCAACATATCCACCAGGTGCTCATTGCCGACCATCCCGGTTTGGTTGGACATGACGGCCACCCGTTTTCCCTGTAAAAGGGGAAAATAGAGGGAGGTGTTTTCGGCACCCATTTTTACCGGTGCGCCGTTTTGCGCAAAAAGTATCGTAGAGAAAAGCAACGTGGTTAAAAAGATCATTTTTTTCATCGGATCATTCTTTTTTGTGTGATAAGCGTCGATTTTAGTTATTCGATCTGGGCTATTCTTTTTCAATATGAGGACTGATATATTTTTGATGTTCATGCAACCGGTCGAATTCCTCTTCCATCGAAAGCAATTCCTTTTTGATATCCTGAAGCTTGTCCAGAACCTGCACGCGTTTCAGATGGTCGTCTTTTTTTTCTTTCAAGGTCTGGCGGGCGCCGTCGAGGGTCAGGCCTTTTTCTTTCACCAAATGATAAATCACTTCGATTTGTTGCACATCTTCCCGGGTATACTGACGGGTGCCTCCCGGCGTTTTTTTCGGGCGGATCGTATCGAACTCTTTTTCCCAAAAACGGAGCAGCGAGATGTTCACCGCAAAATGATCGGCTACTTCCTGAATCGAAAAGAAGAGACGTTTACTGTTGAAGTCGATAGGTTTCTTTCGTTTGCCCATTGGTGTTTGAAAAATACGGATAAAATCGTTTGTCGGTTTATCTGCGCCTATCTTTAGGATAATGGCGTAGAGATGTGGCAAAAATAAAGATTTTAGTGTAACTTTGCAAACCATTTATCAGAAATAACTCGTTTTTTATAAGATATGATGACTTCAAAACAAATCAGGCAATCGTTTAAAGATTTTTTTGCCTCTAAAGGACATCAGGTGGTTCCCTCGGCTCCTTTAGTCATTAAGGACGATCCGACGTTGATGTTTACCAACGCCGGGATGAATCAGTTTAAAGACATTATCCTGGGGAATGTCCCTGCGAAATATCCCCGCGTAACGGATTCGCAGAAATGTCTGCGGGTAAGCGGAAAGCACAACGACTTGGAAGAAGTGGGGCACGATACCTATCACCACACGATGTTCGAGATGCTTGGAAACTGGTCGTTCGGCGATTATTTTAAAAGGGAAGCCATCCAATGGGCGTGGGAATACCTGACCGAAGTCATCAAGATCGATAAAGACCGTTTATACGCCACCGTTTTCGAAGGAAGCGAAGAAGAAGGCCTTGCGCGCGATACGGAGGCGGCCGGATACTGGGCGCAATACTTGCCTGCCGACCGCATCATCGATGGAAACAAAAAAGACAACTTCTGGGAGATGGGCGATACAGGGCCTTGCGGACCGTGTTCGGAAATTCATGTCGATATCCGTTCCGATGAGGAACGAGCAAAGGTCGACGGGCTGTCGCTGGTGAATAAAAGCCATCCGCAGGTCATCGAAATATGGAACCTGGTTTTTATGCAATATAACCGCAAGGCGGACGGATCGCTGGATCCCCTGCCGGCAAAAGTCATCGATACGGGGATGGGCTTCGAGCGGTTGTGCATGGCCGTGCAAGGCAAGAAATCGAATTACGACACCGATATCTTTCAGCCGCTGATCAAGAAGATCGCCGAAGTATCGGCAACCGATTACGGCGATGATCCTAAAAAAGACATTGCCATGCGGGTCGTAGCCGATCATGTGCGCACCATCGCTTTTTCGGTTACCGACGGGCAGTTGCCGTCGAATGCGAAAGCGGGGTACGTGATTCGCCGTATCTTGCGCCGCGCCGTTCGTTACGGATATACTTTCCTCGACCTGCATGAAGCGTTTATGTATAAGCTCATACCGGCGTTGGTCGATGTGATGGGCGAGGCGTATCCCGAATTGCTTGCGCAGCGCTCTTTAGTGGAAAAGGTGATCAGGGAAGAGGAAGAGTCGTTTTTGCGGACGTTGGAGACGGGCATCCGTTTGCTGGAAAAACAAATGGAAGAGCATACCGCAAAAGGTGAAACGAAACTCGAAGGCGCGGTGGCTTTTAAATTATATGACACCTACGGATTTCCGTTGGATTTAACGGAACTCATCTTGCGGGAACACGGCATGACCGTCGACCACGACGGATTCGATGCCGAAATGCGTAAGCAGAAAGAACGGGCGCGTCATGCGGCGGCCGTAGAAACTGGCGATTGGGTGCTGGTGCGCGACGGCGAACCGCAATTTGTCGGCTACGATAAGACGGAGGTCGAAACGCACATCCTGCGTTACCGGAAGGTGAAACAAAAAAACAAGTCTTTCTTTCAGATCGTTTTGTCGGTGTCTCCTTTTTATGCCGAAATGGGAGGCCAGGTAGGCGATAGCGGTTGGCTTCTGACGGAAAACGGATCCATTGAGATTTTCGATACCAAGCGGGAAAATAACCTCGCTTTGCATCTTTCGAATAAGCTTCCCGAAGAAACGGAAGGAACGTTTCTCGCCCGGATTGATACGCAAAAACGGACGGCCACCGAGTGCAACCATACGGCTACGCACTTAATGCACGAAGCCCTGCGGGAGGTGTTGGGGAAACATGTCGAACAGAAGGGATCGTATGTATCGCCCGAATCGTTGCGCTTCGACTTCTCTCATTTTCAGAAGATGACCCGTGAGGAAATCCGTCAAGTGGAAGAGCTGGTGACGGCTGCCATACGCGGTGATTTTCCGTTGGAAGAGCATCGGCAGGTGCCGATTGAAGAAGCGAAGGCTGCCGGGGCGATGGCGTTATTCGGGGAGAAATACGGTGATACGGTTCGCACGGTACGCTTCGGCTCGTCGATCGAATTATGCGGAGGAACCCACATCTCGTCTACCGGGCGTATCGGAACATTCCGCATTGTGAGCGAAAGCGCCATCGCCGCCGGAGTACGCCGTATAGAAGCCGTAACCGCTAAAGCGTGTGAAGATTATCTGTATGAGAAAGAAGATATCCTTCAAGGCATAAGGGAATTGATCGTGGGCAGTTCTCCGGAAATCCTTACCGGACTGAGGAAGCTCATCGATGAAAACGAAGAGATGAAGAAAAAGATCGTCGAGTTTACGAAAGAGAAGGCGCAACGACTGAAGAAAGCCATTCTTTCGCGGAAGGAGATTGTTAACGGAGTCTCTGTTTTCAAAGCCGTTTCGGAAACGGTGCCGCCGGAGGTTGTAAAAGATATAGCATTCTGGCTGCGAAACGAAGTGCCGGAGAATATGCTTTTCGTGGCAGGTACCTTGTCGGACGGTCGTCCGGGAATTACCTTGATGTTGAGCGATGATTTGGTCGCCAAAGGCTTGAATGCCGCCAAAATCATTCGTGAAGCCGCCAAACATATTCAGGGCGGAGGAGGCGGACAACCGCACTTCGCGACGGCAGGAGGTAAAAATCCCGACGGGCTGGCCGATGCGGTGGAAGCGATTATGCAGCAGTTGAAATAAAAAATAAGCAGCCGGAACGGCAACCGGCTCATTATTCGTCAAACGGGAGGGAGTCGTTAGACGGATGCCCGATTCACCGCCCGGTATCGCACGCATTCATCGGCCGAACGGTGGATGCAATCTTCCAACGACAACCCGTAATAATAATTTCCCAGGAAAAACGTATGTTCCTGCCGGCGTAACGCTTCCACTTGCCCGATGATATCGGTATGTTCGAGGCGGGGAGAGGGTAATACGTGCAATTTAGCGGCGGTTTCGAGAATATCTTTTTCATCGATATTCAAAACCGTCCTTATCAGGCGAAGTTTTTCCGTTTCAGTCTTTTGCCCCTTATAAAAATGAAACGTGAAGCCCCGCAAACGGGGATGTTCCGCCGCATCCCGCGAAACCGCCGAGAGGAATTCATCCGATACGGGAATGATGCCCGCCACTTTTTGCAGGGTGAGTCTGTCCTTGTCCACAATCACCGTCATCGCTTCGGATTCGAACAAGCCGATGGTCTTTAGCCGCGCGCTGACCTCCGGCTCGATGTCCGCCGTCAATTGCGAAGCTATCTGGGGATTCGTGGCGAGCGCGATATTCCGGCTCCGGAAGGTTTCGCCCGCCGATGTTTCAACCGAATAGATTCCATCCGCCAACGTGACTTTCGCCGCTCCGCTGTTCGTCCTGACGGAGAAGCCTCCTTCCTCTGTCATCGCTTGTAGGAGCGATGACAATCCTTTGCTGAAAGAATATTTGCGCGGCATTTCCTTGTTCCGCTCCTTTCTCTTTTTCAAAAAGAATACCGCCGGATACTCATCGGCATCCTGGCAAATCACCGCCCGGAACAACCGCCGGAAGAGCTTGTCGTAGTTCGACGCGCCCACCACCGGGCGAAAGGCTTGTTTCACCGTTTTCCCTTCCCTCGAGAAAGAAAACATCCGCCATCCGTGTGCGATTAAGGGCAGATACGATAGCTGCGACGCGACGCTTTTTAGGTGCCGCCCGTTGTGCAAGATATAGGAACATTTATCCAATGGCAGCAAATCCCGCTGTAATGCCGAATCCGTAACGATTGATAATAACCGGGTGTAGGAATTGTAACAGGTATGGGCGCCGAGTTCCGTCCAAAAGTCGGGATAGCGTTTCGGCGCGAAGGTGTCGATTTGTCCTCCCACGGACTTCTCCGCTTCCAATACGAGAACGCTGTCGCCTTTGTTTGCTGCCTGATACGCAAATGAGATGCCGCTGATGCCGCCTCCGATAACGATGCAATCGAAAACGGATGTGCCGGGGCTGTTATTGCTTGTGTTGTGTGTCATGCCGCAAAGATAGAATAAATCTTTTGGATATGCCGCAGGATAACAATCACTATAAGTAGTGATTGTGCGCTGTTTTTTATTTGTGTACTTTTGCAAGATGAAAAGTTGGCTGATGAAAAAAGGATTTTTGCTTCCATTGGGAATCGTGTTCGCCCTTGCGATACAGGCTAAGGAGAAGGACGCACCGCTTGCGGAGGATTCTGTCGCGCTGTCGTATAACATTCATGAAGTGGTGATTGTAGGTGTTAAAGGAGGAAAGGACTTGACGGTGCAGCCGGTGTCGGCCACGCAGTTGTCCGGGCAGATGATTGCGGAAAGCAATATCTATAACCTCAAAGACCTGAACGGCTTCATCCCCAATTTCTTTATGCCTGAATATGGTTCCAAACTGACTTCGCCCGTGTATGTCCGCGGTATCGGCTCGCGCATCAACGCGCCGTCGGTAGGGCTTTATGTAGACGGCATTCCCTATTTCGACCGTTCCTCGTTCGATTTTCATCTGCAAAACATCGAACGCATCGAAGTGCTGCGGGGGCCTCAAGGCACCTTGTACGGGCGCAATACCATGGGCGGAATCATCAACGTATATACCCAATCGCCTTTTCGCAGCAAGGGGTCGACCATGCAGTTCTCTGCCGGCAGTCACGGCAATTACAAGGCGGCCGCATCCCATATCGGAAACATCGGCGGGCGCTTCGGTTATTCCTTGTCGGGCAGTTATAACAAGACGGGCGGCTATATCAAAAACGAATATAACGGTGAAAACGCCGATGCCATGGATGTGGCGACCGGCCGCGTCCGTTTGGGATGGAATATCCGCCCGCAGTTGACGGCTTACCTGACGTCGGCGTATGAGTATTCCGACCAGCAGGCCTATCCCTACGGTATCTACGATGCGGAGCGCAACACGGTCGATAAGGTCGATTACAATGCCCCGTCGTATTACCGAAGGCACCTGTCGAACAACGGGCTGACCGTGGAATATGCCGCCCCTTCGTTCCGGTTGGGGTCGCAAACCTCTTTTCAGTACTTCGACGGAAAGCAGGGCATCGACCAGGATTTTACGCCTAACGACGCTCTTTTCGTGACGTTCACGCACCGGCAGCAGATGGTTTCGCACGAAACCAATATACAGTCCGTCGGGAAAAAGAAATACGATTGGCAGTTCGGCGTGTTTGCGTTCCGGCAGAATTATTCCCAAACCAACGATATCGAATACCGCGCTTTTTCGGATAGCCTGAAGGTCACTTCGGTAACAACTCCCACCACCGGCTTCGCGCTGTATCATCAATCGACGTTGAACGACCTGTTCTTCGAAGGCCTGTCTGCGACCGTCGGCGTGCGTTACGATCGGGAGAAAATAACGATGGAGAATCGGACCAAAACCTTTTCGAAAAGTGGTGTCGAAGAAAACCAAAGCCCCGTCACGGGCCGCGATGTGTACCATCAAGTTACCCCTAAATTTTCGCTGCAATACAATTTCACCGCCGACCGCCTGGCCTACCTGTCCGCCACGAAAGGCTACAAAGCGGGAGGCTTCAACACTACGGCGGAGGAAGAAAAAGACCGCGTGTTCAAGCCGGAGCATAGCTGGAGTTACGAGGCGGGCGCCAAAGGCGTGTTCTTCGACGGCCGGCTGCATGCCGATGCCAGCTTGTTTTACATCGACTGGACCGACCAGCAAATCACACAGCGGCGCGCTTCCGAACAAGGCTTTAAACTGCGTAATGCGGGAAAGTCAGCAAGCAAAGGGCTGGAAATATCGGCTTCGGCTTTCCCCTCGAAGGCGCTCGGGCTGCATGTGAACTACGGCTATACGCATGCGGTGTTTAAGGATTATGTATATAACGAGAGCGCGGGCATCGATTATAGCGGAAATTTCTTATCTTTGGTGCCTCGCAATACGGTATCGGTAGCGGCGGACTATACCGTTCCCGTTAACAGGGAATGGCTCGACCGCATAAAACTGAATGCCCGTTATTCCGGGCTCGGCAAATTGTATTGGGATGATAAAAACGAGGCGGTGCAAGACTATTATTCGCAGGTAAATGCCACCGTTTCGTTTATCCGCAAGGGCGTATCGGTGGAAGTATGGGCGAAAAACCTCACGAATGAAAAGTATGTCACCTATTATTTCGAGATGGGCAAAAACCGGTTTGGGCAGCCGTCCAAACCCTTTTCGTTCGGAGTCGATATGACGATTTCTATTTAAACCTAACGACGGAGTACATCGCATGAGTTGGAACATCCGAAAGGGAGGAAAGCTGTTTACATTCCTTTGCCTGTATATCGCCCAAACCATCCCGATGAGTTTTTTCTCGACGGTATTGCCCGTCATTATGCGGCAACAGCAGTTCCCGCTGGAGATTATCGGGATGCTTCAACTGATGAAGTTGCCGTGGGTGCTCAAGTTCGTTTGGTCGCCGGCGGTAGACCGCACGTGTTTCCGCCTGCACGATTATAAACGGTGGATATTTTCGGCCGAAATCATCTATGCCGGCATTATCCTTGCCGTGTCGTTCCTCGACTTCCACGTGACGCCGTGGTTGATTATCGGGCTGATCATCGCTTCATTCATCGCCTCTGCGACACAAGATATCGCCACCGACGCCCTTGCCGTGGTTTCTTTCGGTAAAAAAGACAAGAGCATGGTCAACAGCATGCAATCCATCGGCAGTTTCGGCGGGGCGATGGTCGGCGGCGGGTTGTTGTTGCTGTTATACCATCGCATCGGATGGGCCTCGTTGCTTCCGTATCTGGCGCTGTTTGTCGTCCTATCGCTTATCCCGTTGTTTTTCTTCAAGGAAAAGCATTTGGAAAAGCCCATTTCGAAGAAAAAAATGCCGAAGCCCAATCCCGACGACCTGTTCGGATTTTTCAAGCAGAAGAACATCTGGAAGCAGGTTGTCTTTCTCTTTTTGTATAATGCCGGCATTATCGGCATACTGGCCATGCTGAAGCCGATGCTCGTGGACTACGGATATTCCGTCAGGCAAATCGGCATCATGTCGGGCATCGTAGGCACATCGGTCGGTTGCATCGCCTCCTTCGCGGGAGGTTTCATCGTCAGGAAAATCGGTCGGAGGACCGCCCGGGCGTTATTCGCTTTCCTCGTTCTTCTTACGGCAGCCTATTTCTATCTGTTGGTGGCAATGCTGCCGGTAAATACCGCCACGCTGCACTTCGGCATCTCGTTGCTTTGGGGCAGTTACGGGCTGGCGACGATTGTCGTTTATACGACTTCGATGGATTGCGTGCGGAAGGGGTACGAAGGAACCGACTTCACGATACAAACCGTTATCACGCATTTCAGCGGGATGTTGATGGCGATTGTAGCCGGCAAGCTGGCCGGCATGTTCGGTTACGGTACGTTGTTTCTTATCGAGACCGGCATTGCTTTCGTCTCGCTGAGTTATTTATTGATTGCCTTCGGGCGTAAAAAAGTCAGGCATACATCATGAATCAAGAAATCATTCAAAAGTATAGTGTTCCCGTACCGAGATATACCAGTTATCCGCCGGCGAACTATTTCAACGATTCCTTTACCGCCGAATCGTACAGGGAAGCGGTGATCGCTTCGAATGACGCTTCCCCTCAGCACATTTCCATCTATATCCATATCCCCTTTTGCTTCCGGATGTGTTACTATTGCGGCTGTAACGCCATGCTTCTCCGAAGCCCCGCGAGCGTCGAAGCATACCGGGAAGCATTGAAAAAAGAGATGCGCCTCGTGTTGCCGTTATTATCGCACGGCCGGAAGATTTCTCAAATACACTACGGCGGCGGAACGCCCACTTCCCAGCCGGCCTCTTTTCTACAGGAACTGAATGAAATCGTTCTTTCGGAGTTCGATTGTATCGATCAACCTGAAATTGCGATCGAATGTCATCCGGGATATATGGATGAAACGTATTGGAAAACCTTGCCGGATATCGGTTTTAACCGCGTGAGTATCGGCATTCAGGATTTTAAGGAAGAAGTGTTGCGAACCACCCGCCGCAAGGGCAGCCGCCTGCCGCTGGAGGATATTGTGGGCTGGCTCCGCGAAAAGCAAGTGTCGGTGAATTTCGACTTTATCTACGGCCTGCCGTTGCAAACGAGGGAGTCTTTTTCGGAAAGCATCCGTCATGCCGTCGACATACAGCCCGATCGGATCGTTACTTTTTCGTATGCTCATGTACCATGGGTCAATCCGTTGCAAAAGAAGCTGGAAGTCGCCGGCTTGCCCGGGCCTGTCCTGAAGAGCAACCTGTTTGACGATGCCGCCTCTATCCTTACGCATGCCGGTTATAAAGCCATCGGCATGGATCATTTTGTGCTGCCCGACGATGAGCTTTATCATGCGTTGCAGGAAAAAACGCTTGCCCGTAACTTTCAGGGGTATTGCACCCGTCACACCACCGGGCAGGTGTATGCTTTCGGAGTGACCGGCATCAGCCAGTTATCCAACTCGTACAGCCAGAATGTGAAAGATCTCGACACCTATATCTCGATGGTGAATGCCGGCCGCCTGCCCGTACTGAAAGGTTATTCGCTGAACCGCGAAGAGCAACTTGCCCGGGAGGTTATCTCTACCTTGATGTGTAATTATTCGGTGAATTGGGAAGAGGTCGCTTCTTCTGCGGGCGTTCCTGTCGGGCAGGTGAAGCAGGCGATCCATTATGATGAACAGGTATTGAAGGCTTTCGCCGATGACGGAATCCTTGTTTTTGATGAAACGGCTATTCATGTCCTACCCGAAGCGGCGCCCTTTGTGCGTAATGTCGCGGCGGCATTGGATAAATTGATGCTCCATTCGGACAAGAAATTTTCCAAATCACTCTGAGTCGAGTCCCGCCTTTATATGTGCAGGAATCCAATTTAAGCGTGCAGGAATGGTGAATTTGCGCGCAGGAATGGCTCAAAAGCATGCAGGAATGATGAATTAACGTGCAGAAATCATCGGTAAGCACGCAGAAATGGCCGGTAAGCGTATAGAAATGGATAAGAAGTACGCAGGAATGGCCGGTAAGCATGTAGGAATGGATAAGAAGCATGTAAGAATGGTCGGGAACCGCGTAAGAATGATCGGGACGGCTGTCAGAACCATTCCTCCGCAGAAAACGCCCAAATTAAGGGATGAATTATTTCCGTTTGAATAACGCGAAGTAATTTCGCTCCAGCTCTTCCCTGAAATCGGGATGCGCAATTTCTATCAGTTGCTTTGCCCGTTCGCGGAGGCTTTGTCCGCGAAGATGCGCAATGCCGTATTCGGTGATAATGTAATCGACATCGTTGCGTGAAGTCGTTACCGCAGCTCCTTGTTTAAGGAAAGGGACGATTCTCGATATTGTTCCGCCTGCGGCCGTCGACGGGAGCGCCATAATCGATTTGCCCCCTTTCGACAGGCGCGCCCCCTGCACATAATCCACCTGCCCGCCCGTGCCGCTGTAAGTATAAGAGCCGATGGATTCGGCCGCCACCTGTCCGTTGAAATCCACCTCGATGCACGAGTTGAGCGCAATCATTTTATCATTCTTCGCAATGTTGAACGGACTGTTGGTATAATCCACCGGATAGGCTTCGAGCATGGGGTTATTATCGGCGAAATCATACGTTTCCCGGTCTCCCATGAGGAAGGTGTAAATGATCTTTTCTTGATGGAAAGTCTTTCGTTTTCCGGTAATCACCCCTTTTTTCACCAAATCCACGATTCCCGGAGTGAACAGTTCGGTATGGATACCGAGGTCTTTCCGGTCGTCGAGGAGCATCAGCACCGCGTCGGGGATCGCGCCGATGCCGATTTGCAATGTCGCGCCGTCATCGATCAACGAAGAACAATGATGAGCAATCTTTTTTTCCAGTTCGCCGATAGTCGATTTTTGTACTTCAGGTAGCGGGTGCGATACTTCCACAATATAATGCAGGTCGGTCACCGCGATTTTATTCTCCGGGCCCAATGTACGGGGCATGCGGTCGTTCATCTCCGCAATAATCGTATGGGCATTGCGGCACGCGGCCTTGATGTAATCGACCGACACGCCGAAGCTGCAATAGCCGTCGTTGTCGGGCGGCGTTACCTGAATAACCGCCACATCCACCGGAAACGATTTGATATCGAACATCGCCGGCAACTGCTGAAAATAACATGGGTAGAAGTCGGCACGCCCTTCCTCTACGGCTTTTCGCGAAACATCGTTAAGGAAGCTCGATCGCAGGCGGAAGTGTTTTTCTACGCCGGGAGCCAGATGTACCGCATCGCCCACATAAAGCATGTGGAAGATCGACACATCGCGGTAGTCCTCTTTATGGTCGATCAACACTCTGTTGATGGTGGACGGGCATGCGGCGGCATGGCTGTATACCAAATGGTCGCCCGATCGGATGGCTTTTATCGCTTCTTCGGCCGTGCAGGTATGGATGGCAAGATATTCTCTCCAGTTCATTGCGGTAATCATTAACGGTTCACAGGAACATCTTGCAAAAATAAAGAAAGATTTCTGTTTTGTACGCATTCCGGGAAGATTGTTTCGTCTTATTTTGATGTTTAAAGCATTGATAAATAAGTATCTCTGTGACAGGTTCGCAATAAAAAGGCTTCGGGGCTTTTGATTTGGATGATAAGGCGTTTATACGGAAAAAGATTATCGGTCGAAGGGGCTTTTTGACAATAGATTCATTTTTTGTCTTTTGTCTTTCTCCTTTGCTCTTTGAACGAAATTCCCGTATATTTGTGTCATAAATTATAGAGAATATGAATCCACCTTTAGCAGAGCGGTTACGTCCGCAGAATTTGGACGAGTATATCGGCCAGACGCATCTGGTCGGCAAGGGGGCTGTGTTGCGCAAAATGATCGATGCCGGACGAGTTCCTTCCATTATTTTCTGGGGCCCGCCGGGTGTCGGAAAGACCACGCTTGCCAACATTATCGCCAACACGGTGAAGGCGCCTTTTTACAGAATGAGTGCGATCAATTCCGGCGTGAAGGATGTGCGCGAGGTGATTGAAAAGGCCAAAAATAACCGCTTTTTCGAAGCGGCTTCCCCCATTCTGTTTATCGACGAAATACACCGCTTCAGCAAGTCGCAACAAGACTCGTTGCTCAGCGCGGTGGAGACGGGTGCCATCACGCTGATAGGAGCGACTACCGAAAATCCTTCTTTCGAAGTGATCCGCCCGTTGTTGTCGCGTTGCCAGGTGTATGTGCTGAAGCCGATGGAGAAGAAAGACCTGCAACGCTTGCTCGACCGGGCGCTGAGTGAAGATATCGTTTTGAAAGAAAAGCATATCGAGGTGAAGGAAACGGGCGCTCTGTTCCGTTTTTCGGGAGGGGACGCCCGTAAATTGCTGAACATCCTCGACCTGATTGTTTCGGCCGAAGTAACCGAACCGATCGTCATCACCGATAAGCGTGTGACGGAGCGGTTGCAGGAAAATCCGGCAGCCTACGATAAGGGTGGTGAGATGCACTACGATATTATTTCGGCTTTTATTAAATCCATTCGGGGGAGCGATCCCGATGCGGCGATTTATTGGTTGGCGCGGATGGTTGCCGGAGGCGAAGATCCGAAGTTCATCGCCCGTAGGCTGGTGATCTCCGCGGCGGAGGATATCGGGCTGGCCAATCCGAACGCGTTACTGTTGGCGAACGCCTGTTTCGACACGCTGCAAAAAATCGGGTGGCCCGAAGGGCGCATCGTTTTGGCCGAAACAACGGTTTATCTGGCCACCTCGCCCAAAAGCAATTCGGCGTATCTATCCATCGATAAAGCCATCGCCCTCGTCGGGGAAACGGGCAATCTGCCGGTGCCGTTGCATTTGCGGAATGCCCCTACGGCATTGATGAAAGAGCTCGATTACGGCAAGAGTTACCAATATGCCCACGATTTCGAAAATAACTTTGTTCAACAGGAATACCTGCCGCGGGAAGTAAAAGGCAAACGGTTCTGGGAGCCGCAGCAGAATGCCGCGGAGACAAAACTCGCCGAGTGGATGAAACGGCTTTGGGGTGATAAAAAGGATCGGGAGACAAAGTGACAAGGGGATGGCTTGAAAGAGTTGTTTCTTCTTAATACCAATCCATAGAGCGGTCGTAAGGAGAGTTGCGTTGCTCGTACTTCAAATCTTGCAACAACGAAGCGTTGGCTCGGATGGTGAAATTGTACGATTTATATAATCCGATCGGGATAAAGCTTGCCGACATGCTCCAGCAGTGCAGGTTGCGCGTAACCGTACAATTGACGCTGGTGAATTTATTCAGGTCGAAGTTATAATCGGTGTTGAACGTGAAGTTCCAGTTCTTGGTCGGTTGTATCGATCCGCTCAGGCCGAAATTGTGCGTAAGCCGTCCTTTATATTCGAGCTTCGACTTATCGAAGTCTCCATAACTGTAACGCAGGGAATAGTTGAAAGACAGGTTCCACACTACTTGGTTCTTCAGATAACCGTCTTCGTCCAATTCCCCCAAATCGTTGTCGGCATTATCGAAAACGCTTTTCTTTTCGGGAGTTTCATACGGATTTTCGCCGATCGTGCCATCGTCCGGTAATTGGCTTTCTAACTCGCGTTGGCGTTCCTCTTCGCTTTTTCCATCGTCTTCATCCTCTTTGCCGAACAACTTCTTAAACGTGTCCTGGTTCACCGAATAGGAGAAAGAGGTGCCCGTGCTGTACAACTTTCCGAACCCTTTTCCGTTGAGAATGCGAAGCTTGTCGACTTTCCGGGGATTGTTGTTTTCATCGAGTTCATAGAGATACGGATCCCACGTGGCATTCAAGCTGAGCGTGTACGATTTGGATAGTTTCAGGCGGATGTTCGAGTTGATCATACTCCATTTCATCGAGTCGGCCATCATGTTATAGCTGAAGTTGATGCCCAAGTCGTCGATAAGACTCACCTTCCGCACACCCGTCGAGTCCTTGTCGCTGCGGACTTTCATTTCGAGGTTGTTCTTGAAATCGAAGCCGAGACTTCCGCTTTTTCCCGAAGGCGCCGTACCGAACATCATCGAAGAGTACGGGGAGTAGGTGTATACCATATCTTTGCCATACTCATCACGATAACTATACGTTTCGTAGAAGCCGTACTCCGGGGTACTGAAATCGGGGCGGTAGCTCAAACTGATGCTGGGCGTAAAGACGTGGCGGATGGCTTGCACTTTATCGCCGAAAACCTTCCATGGAATGTACGTGCCATATAGTTTGGTACTCGCGCTGAGAGAGGTACTGTAGTCATATATCCGTTTGAACCCGCGGACGGTATCGACCACTTCATGCGTTTTCGTAACCGGGTTCCAAGCCTTCTTCTCTCCGCCGGTGTACCATCGTTCGTTATAGGTTATCGACGGCGATATTTGAATGTAATCGAAGAGCGAGAAGGTCGCGCTCACCGGAATGTTGTGCTTGATGCCGTTGGTCCAGTCGTTGATAAGATTTGAGTTGAAGAAACGGTCTTCTTTGGTTTGAATCGAGTTACGGAATTCCCCCGAGTAACTCATCGATATCTTTTCATACCACCGTTCCGATCCTACGGCATTTTTGCGTTTGAACGGATAGATACGGCTCATCGAAGCGGTCAGGTTCGGAAGGGTGGCCGATATCGTCGAATCGCTCGACACCTGGTTGATATTCATCGTGGCGGACATGCTCCACGGTGACTCGGGGAAGCGTTGCGTAATGCTCACGCTCGAACTCTTGGTGTTGTTGGCCGATTGTCTCGAATACAAGTCTTGGATATTGTTGTGGTTGTATCGGCTGGTCGAAAAGTTGACGCTTGCCGACACGGTACGGTACATGTTCGATTTCGGATCTTGTGTGTGGGTCCAGCTTATGCGGAAGTCTGTCGATTCGGAATAGGCGCCCGGAATATCCTTCAGGTCTTTATCGCCTAATACGGTATTTAAGTAATAGAGGTTGAAACTTCCCGAATACTTATAGCGTTTCCGGTAGTTCGACCGTGCGCCGAGGCCCCAAGTCCCTTTCGTATAAATTTCGCCCGTGATGGCCATGTCGATGTAGTCGTTTATGGCCAAATAATAGCCGCCGTTTTGCAGGTAGAATCCCCGTTGCATTTCGTCGCCGTAGCTGGGCATGATAAACCCCGACGAATATTTTTTTGTAAAGGGGAAGTAGGCGAAAGGCAAGACGATCGGAAACAGGGGTACGTCGGCCACCACGAGCCAAGCGGGCCCTGTGACCACATCTTTTTCGGGGCGCACCTTCGCCCGGGACAGATTCAGGTAGAAGTGCGGGTGATCGTGGTGATCGCACGTGGTATATTTGGCGTTGCGCATATAAAACGAATTGTCGGCATTCTTTTTGGCATCATTCGCCACAATATGCCCCTCGCCTTGCTGTGTGACCACATTGGAGATAAAGGCTTTCTTCGTCTTGAAGTTGTAACGCACCTTTTTCATTTCGTATTCGGAGCCGCTTTCGGTGAAAACAGGGTATCCGAATTCCTTTCCTATCGAATCGAGCCCGAACGTGGAATAAATGACGCTGCTGTCGAGGTCGGTGGTGATGTATTCGCCTTTGATGCTTAAATCGCCGTATTTTACATCGGCCTCTCCATAAAGGTAGCCCATATTGTCGCCGGTAAAGATCATGGAGTCTTTGGCGGTATAATGCACCGCCTCTTCGAGAGTTTCCTTTTTTGGGGCGAGGCTATCGGTTGCGAGCGTGTCGGGCCGGAGAACCGAGTCGTTGGGTTGAGACAACGAATCGCCTCTCTCCGTCCTTATTTGAGAATAAGAATATTGAGGAATCAGCGTAATCGCCAGAAAAATAACTATGCTTGCTACCAGATGCTTCATTCAAACAGACCCGTCGCGTGCGGTTTTCGACCGCAAAACTACTCAATTATGCGGGAATAACGGGTCAAAAATACGAAAATAAACTATAAGAAGTCTCTAAGAGAGCCGGATTAATGTTTTTTTAAATTCTTCGAAGTCCGACGAAAGCGGTTGCGACTGTTTTTTTCGATGCATGAATGCCCTTAAAGCCGGGGGGATGTCGACGCTTTTGTCGAGGCACTCTTCCACGGTTTCCCTAAACTTGGCCGGATGCGCCGTACCTAAAAAAATGCCGGTTTCCCCCGGAGACAGCCCGTCTTTTAAAGATCGATAAGCGCAGGCCGCATGCGGATCGAGCACATAACCCGTTTGTTGATACACCGTACGGATGGTTTTGCGGATGGTGTCGTCGGTATGCCATTGTCCCGACAAGTCGGCGACGATGCGGGCGTGGTCGCGTCCGTATACGTCGAGGATACGGTCGAAGTTGCTCGGATTGCCCACGTCCATGGCGTTGGCAATCGTGGTTACCGATGCATGGGGCGCGTATTGACCGCTGTAAAGGTAGTCGAAGAACACATGATTGCGGTTGTTGGCGGCAATAAATCGTTTCACCGGCAGCCCCATGTGTTTGGCGAAGATCCCCGCGGTGAGGTTGCCCAGGTTGCCACTTGGCACGGAGAATACCACTTCGCCGGCTTTGCCTTTCCTTGCCAGTTGCGCGTAAGCGTGGAAATAGTAAAAGGATTGTGGTAGGAAGCGGGCGACATTAATCGAATTGGCCGATGTCAGGAACATCTGCGAAGTCAGTTCTTTATCCATGAAAGCTGATTTGACCAACGCTTGGCAGTCATCGAACGTGCCCTCGATTTCGAGCGCCGTGATGTTCTGCCCCAGGGTTGTGAACTGTGCTTCCTGTATGGGGCTCACCTTTCCCGAGGGATATAATACGACGACTTCGATGCCTTTTAAGCCCAGAAATCCGTTGGCCACCGCACTTCCGGTATCGCCGGAGGTGGCAACGAGTACGACCACGTTTTCTTGGTTACGCTCTTGTACGAAATAAGACAACATCCGGGCCATAAAGCGCGCCCCTACATCTTTAAAGGCAAACGTCGGGCCGTGAAAAAGCTCCAGCGCATAGATCCCGTCTTCGATCTCAACCAAAGGAATCTCGAAGTTCAAGGCATCGGCGACGATCGCGTCGAGATTCTCCTTTGGAATATCGTTCCCGAAAAACGATTGAGCGACCGTTTGAGCGATTTCCGTTAATCCCATCTCGCCGATATGCTCAAAAAACGCTTGCGGCAGTAAAGGGATTTGTTCCGGCATATACAGGCCTTTATCGGGGGCCAATCCCTTTACCACGGCTTCCTGTAGCGATGCCGGAGAAGCCTTGTGATTCGTACTGTAATAGTTCATCGTAAAGAAAAGATTGTTTTCATAAATTCATCTCCTTTAAGAAGACCGAACGCTCCCTTGCGGGCCGAGAATTCATCATACGCCTGCACACTATCGGGTTGCATACCCCGGTGGTAGACGACAAAAGGCACCGCATCGCGTGTGTGGGTGCGCAGGAGGCAAGGGGTCGGGTGGTCGGGCAGTACCGCGATCACCACTGTGTCGTCCATCTTTTCCGTTGCCTCGTAAATCGGCTTCAACACCTTCGCGTCGATATCTTCGATCGTCTGTACCTTCAACGGCGCATTGCCTTCGTGTCCGGCTTCGTCGGGCGCTTCGATGTGAAGATACACGAAGTCTTTTTCCTGCAACTGCTTCAGCGCCGCCTCGGCTTTTCCGGCGTAGTTCGTGTCGTAGAGGCCGGTGGCTCCTTCTACATGCACCGTTTCGAGTCCCGCATACACTCCGATACCCATGATGAGGTCTACTGCCGAGATGACAGCCCCGCTACGGATAGGAAACATCTCGTTCAGCGGCTTCATCGTAGGGTGCATACCCGGCGACCACGGCCAGATACTGTTCGCCGGATCTTTTCCTTTTTGTATACGTTTACGATTGATGGGATGATCTTTCAATAATTGTTGTGAAGCGAGGATCAGGCTGTTCAATTTCTCCGCCGTGGCTTTTGCTTCATCATTTTCGGGTTGTATCAGCAAGGGACGGAAAGGATGTCCCGGCACATCATGCGGAGGCGTGCAGCGCAGGTGCTTATTGCCATTCTTCATTTTCAACAAGTTCCGGTAAGAAACCCCGGGATAAAAGCGCACCGAATCGTTTCCCAGCCGTTCGTTGAGGAAAGCGATCAGTTCGGTGGCTTCGGCGGTAGAGATATGTCCGGCCGAGTGATTCTTCAGCACTTCGCCTTCGATGCATACCAAGTTACACCGCATGGCCATTTCGTCGGGAAGAATATCTACCCCCATGCTGGCCGCTTCGAGCACGCCGCGCCCCTCGTATACTTTCGGCACATCGTATCCCATGACGGCCATGTTGGCAATCTCGCTGCCCGGCGAAAAACCTTCGGGAATCGTGTCCAAAAGGCCGTTCATACCCATGCGCGCCAGCAAGTCCATGTAAGGAGTCCGGGCTGCCTGCAAAGGGGTTTTGTTTCCCAATTCCGGAATAGGCTCATCCGCCATGCCGTCGCCTAAAATAATGATATATTTCATAATCTGCCAATTTGCTAATTTGCTAATCTGCTAATCTACTAATTTGCTAATCTACTAATTTGCTAATTAATTTATCGTATATTCGCAATCGAGATAATGTCCGAGAACACCCCTGCGGCGGTAACGCTCGCCCCGGCGCCGTATCCTTTAATGATCATCGGGTATTCGTAATAGCGCTCAGTGGTGATCATCACGATGTTATTGCTTCCTTCCAGATGATAGAAAGGATGTCCTTTCTCCACTTGCCGCAAACCCACTTCGCACTCTCCGTTATTGTAGGTGGCAACGAAGCGCAGTTTCTTCCCGGTTTTGGCTAACTCCTGACGGCGTGTTTCAAAGACCGCATCCATCTCGGGAATCTTCTCCCAAAATTCGTCGAGCGACCCTTCAAAATACGCTTCCGGAATGAACAGGTTCTTTTTCACATCAGACTGTTCCACGGGCGTTCCTGCTTCTCGGGAGAGGATGACCAGCTTGCGGATCACATCCAGCCCGCTCAGGTCGATGCGCGGGTCGGGTTCGGCGAACCCCACGTCAACAGCCATCTTGATGGCTTTACTCAACGGGATGTCTTCCCTAAGGGTGTTAAAGATGAAATTCAGCGTTCCCGAAAGCACGGCCTCCAGTTTCACGATTTTGTCGCCCGAGTGAATGAGCGAATTCATCGTGTTGATGATCGGTAGCCCTGCCCCTACATTCGTGCCGAAAAGAAATTTGACCCCTGTTTTCCGGGCGGTTTCCTTCAGGCGATGGTAATTGGCGTAATCCGACGAGGCCGCTATCTTATTGGCGGTGACAATCGACACGTTTTTCGACATCAGTTCCTCGTAAAGGACGGCGATCTGAGGACTGGCGGTGCAATCGACAAACACAGCGTTGAAGATGTTCATCTCGACAATCTTGTCGCGTATGATTTCGGGCGAACTGGCTATCCCGTTCGTCATGAGGTTATCGAAATAATTTTCCAGCGAAATGCCGTCGCGGCAGAAGAGCGCTTTGCGGCGGTTGGAGATGCCGACGATGTTTATTTTGAGTTTGTTTCGTTCCTCCAACGTATGTTTCTGCTGTTGTATCTGCGTCAGTAACTTGCCGCCGACCGTGCCGATACCGGTCACGAAAAGATTGAGCTCTTGATAGGGCGATAGGAAGAAAGAATCGTGAATGACATTGAGCGCCTTTTTCAGATCGCTTTTCGAAATCACGCACGAGATGTTGGTTTCGCCCGCGCCTTGCGCCAGAGATACGATATTGATGCCGCTTCGTCCGAGGGTTCCGAAGAACTTGGCCGCGATGCCCGGCACGTGACGCATGTTTTGTCCCACAATAGCGATGGTGGCCAAATTATACTCGACGAGAATATCGTTGATACTCCCGAGCTCGATTTCTTTGGCGAATTCTTCCCGAAGGACTTTTTGCGCCAGCGGAGCATCCATTGTCCGCACACCGATAGAGGTGCTGCTTTCGGACGAGGCTTGTGAAACGATAAAAACGCTGATGCCGTTATCCGCCAGTGAGGAGAAAATGCGTTTGTTCACGCCGATGACCCCTACCATTCCCAATCCTTGTATGGTGATAAGCGCGGTGTCGTCGATGGACGAAATACCTTTGATGATTTTGCCGTTGCCTCCCGTTTGAATATCTCGGATCAGCGTTCCCTCCGATGCCGGATTGAATGTATTCTTTACATGAATCGAAATGTTTTTGTGGTAAACGGGGAAGATCGTGGGAGGATAAATAACTTTTGCGCCGAAGTTGCATAACTCGATCGCCTCCGTGAAAGAGAGCTCTTCAATGACGTAAGCCGATTTGATGATTTTCGGGTCGGCCGTCATAAATCCGTCGACATCCGTCCATATTTCCAACACCGAAGCATCCATTGCGGCGGCGATGATAGCTGCCGTATAATCCGATCCGCCGCGTCCCAGATTCGTAATATCGTCGCCGTCTTTACTCATCGAAATAAATCCCGGCACAATTGCGATCCGGTCGAAAGGATCCTCTTCGAAGGTCTTTCGGATGAGTTCGTTTGAATAGGATATGTCGGGGATATGTTTATTGAAGAGTTGGGTGGTTTTGATAAACGACGTGGCATCGTAAAGCTGTGCGCCCTCTATCGCTTTACTGATGATATAGGAAGAAAGCCGTTCTCCGTAACTGATGATCTTGTCGGAGGTCTTTTGCGATAGGTCGCCGATAAGGAAGACTCCGCGCAAAATGTTGCGCAGCTCTTCAAATAATAATTGAGTCTTTTGAACAACGTCCTCTTTTTCGGACGAAGGCGGAATGACCTCTTCGATTAGTGTTTCGTGCCTTACGATGATTTCGTCGAGCAAGGTTTTATACCCCGCATTGGATTTTAAGGCGAAATCTGCCGCCAGCAGTAACCGGTCGGTTATTCCCTGCAAGGCGGATACCACTACTATTACCGGGCCCCTCTCGGCCTGTATGATTTTTTTTACTGATTGTAAACTCTCGGGTGTTCCTACGGACGACCCTCCAAATTTCAAGACTTTCATCGTGTGAAAAAATTAATTCCGTTTATCGACAAACGGTGTAAAAGTTAGAATAAAAAATGGAAAAAGAAGAGACTGCTGAGCGTTTTTGCCCGCGAAAAAAAGTACGAATACTTCTCGGAAGCGTGAAGAATGTATCAGATAACCCCCCAAGGGGTCATCATCGAGAGGAGTGTGAGTGTATATTTTTTGTTTGAAATAATCATTAAAAATGCATTACTTGCACGCAAAGATAGTAAAACAAGTGGAAAAAATAGCAATATGTGTAAAATAAATGGATTATTTTTTCATTTTCATGATCTTGATGATTCCTGTATTTGATTTTTGAAGTCTGGCGAAGTTCCCGGGTTATAAGTTTCCACGCTGTCTACCATCAACGAGATATTTAATGCGTTGACACCCGCCTTTACGGCGGCGCTGAACTGCGCCTGCAATGAGCAT
>DHOU01000029.1:113761-199622 GCA_002409745.1 Bacteroidales bacterium UBA5382 | reverse complement strand
AGTCATATATAATGGCAGGTTTTGTACCCTCCTCTCCCGGCAAAGGCGTGACTTGGGCAACTAATGTTGCATCTGTAATAAACAAAATAAAAATATAGATCAGAATATTTGGTTTCATTGAAATAGATCGTTTGCTTAAATAGTTGACGCCGCTACCGGAGGTAAGCTTGTTGTTTTCTTCACCGGAGGCCACATCGGTTACTGAAGTAATTAACGTGCTGAAAACAGCTAATGCCAATGCCGCCGATGCCCCCGTTACAGATTTACTCAATTTGTCCGTTACTTTTTATGGAATCGTTACACGCAATTGTTTGAAAGATTCTTTTTTTATTATTACGATATCGGGACCGGCATCCGATTTTACAAAATCGACATCCTCAATAGCCGTTTTTCGCGGTTGAACCGCATTGCTTGACGCATGAATGTGGAAGACATATTTAAAGTTCCCATTTTTATCTTGGAACAAATCGCCATGTCCCGGCTCGTTTTGTCCGACTTTCTGCCTGTTGATTATGGGGTTCCCTGAATATTTAACCCAAGAGCCTATAGGAAAGTCGCTAGGTACTTTCGCTACTCTCCATGCCGCATATGCCGTATCTTCCCACGTCCCGACATTTGCTTGAATACATAGCCGGGCTGTACCCTGTTCGATATCAGAGATATCTTCGTTCATTTCTGTAACGTATCTCTCTTGAATAGAGTATTGAAAAAATCATTTAGGATTAATCGTTATGCTTTCTATCGTCTTTCCCTGTCGGTCTACTACTAAAAGAGCGGCCTCTTTTTTACAAATTGTTGCTTTCACTACATTCCGATTGGAATTCACCAATATAGGAAAATGACATTCTTTGTCAGCCTTTCGGAAAACATGTCTGTGTAAATGGCCGCATAACATAATATCTATTTTTGCATTATTCAATATAGGCAAAAACTTTTTAGCCAAATCTAACGATCCATGCCAATCTCCGAACGGAGGCATGTGGCTGATGACTATTCTATAGGTCGATTCGTTGAATTCTTTGCTTCTGACTACACCTTTCAACCATTCGGCTTGTTCTGTACGGTAATTGTCCATATCTGCCAATCCGCTGTATTCGATATCCGAATCCGGCTTGTCTTCACCCGAATCCAATACGATAAAGAAGGCATCACCATATCTAAATGTATAGTAGAGTTGACCATTACTCGTAGGAAAAAATTCGGGATAAGAGAAAGCAAAAGGACCTCGGGTTTCATGGTTTCCTCTGGAGTAATAAAACGGAATGCTTCCCCCAAAAAGGTCAATAGTAGTATGCATAAAATCATCGAACATTTGTTTTTCGCTGAGAAGTTGGTTCACCATATCTCCATTCAGAATTCCAAAGTCCACCTTTGACAAATAGGGTTCTCCTGCCAGATTCCGCAACAATTCATTGTCGCCATGAATATCATTGACTACCAAAAAACGTAACGTGTCTTTTCGAGATGCAGTTCTAAAAGCCAACGGTTGTTTATTAAAAACATTGGAGGCTACTGTACGTCCATATTGTACATAGGCGCCCTCATGGGCAAGTACCTCTCGGGCATAAACTCGATATCTGTATTTTGTTCCGGGGGTGAGTTTTTTGAGATTAACTTGATGTAAGGTACCTATACGATTAAATCCATAGCGAGAATCATGAAATTGGGGGCGTTCTTGTTGATAAAAGTGACTCTCGTCGTCCGGAGCCAATTCCACCCATGCGATAGCCGGTTTGTCCGTAGTCCATAGAATGGATACGGTACTGTCTGTTAGCGCTTGGAGATAGGGATTTTGAGCGATCTTTATATTCGAGGTTTGACCGGATACATATGATACAACCTGTAAAAAAGTAATCAAGAATAAAGCGGGCAATGAAAATGTAAATTTTGACATGATGGAGAAATATATTAATTGATTTTAAATACGGCCAATACCGGGAAATGATCCGACTCTTTATTAGCCCAAGTATATACGCCATATTGTTTTGGAGTAAAGGCATCAAGCGGCGCATAAAACAAATAATCGATCGTTCTATCCCCTCCCGATGATGGAAAAGTAGGCTGTGAGCAATTACCATTCAAGCAACCCATGGTAAAATAAGTACGGACAATACGCATGGTTTCCGAATCGGGCCTTGCATTCAGGTCTCCACCGCCGATAACGGGAAGATCAAATTCTTTGACCATGGTTACAAAGTCTGTAGATTGTTTAATTCGGTTACGTTCATCACCCAGATGATCAAAATGGGTGGAGAGAAAATAGAACGCTTTCCCTTCTTTCTCAACCTTAATACGCGCTACGGATCTACGTTCACCGCCCAATGTCGGATCCACTTCCAGGTTAAAACCTTTTTTCTCTTTCACCGGAAGTTTGGATAATACCGCATCACCATATTCTCCTCCATAAAAGTTATCTGCTTTAGCAAAAAAATAATCCATGCCGGTTAGTTCGCCTAATTTTTTGGCTATATCTCCATGCTTGGCATTTCGTGAGGTATTTTTATCCACTTCTTGTAAAGCCACCAGATCAGGATCTGCTCGTTTGATCACGTCGGCCAAAGGTTGTAAATCTGGGATTCCTCCACTTCTTGCCCCGTATATATTATAGGTCATGACTTTTACAGTCACCTCTTTTTCGGGGGGGACTTCTGCTTCCTTCGGTTCACTCGATTTTGAGCAAGAAATTCCGAATGTTAGTCCTATAATGGAGACTAACCCAACTATAAATTTTATTGTTTTCATATTAAGTCTAATAACAATATGGAACTATTATCGTTCCATATTGTTGTTTCAAAAATTTAAAAAGCGACTATTTCCGCAGCAGATACTGTATCCGAATTCCCTTTACTACTTAACGTTGTAAATTTAAAATATCGAACTTGTACATTTTTTTCAAAGTAAATTGTTGCCATGTTATTGGTTGCTACCATATCAAAGTTGCCTACAGTTAACCAATTTTCCCCATCAACACTTCCTTCAATAAAAACATTCTTTGGGAATAAATAACCGACCTTTGACTCGTCTCCTTGGCGTCCGTATATAGTAAGACCATGTAACAAATTAGTCTCATGCATATCCACCGCGATGAAATGAGGATGGTTCGGACGCGATCCGTCCGGATTCCTACGCCATTGTGAATGCCAGAACGTTTCCAACTTTCCGTCAATAGCATGACGGGCGCGTCCTCCGCTAGCGCCTTCATTATCATCATCGGAATAATCCAAAATAGTCCATTTCTCGGAAGAGTAATTTTCAAACGGATTGCTCTCATAAAATCCGGAGACTAAAAAGTAAGTTGTTCCCAACCCTTCAACAACAGGTAAGTTCGCAGAGTTATTCACGATTGATATCGGAATAAGATAAGGATGCGTTCCATTCAATAGGGAGGAATTCACTTCCAATTGTGTCGAATTGCTCCCTGATCTTCCCGGTGCAATAAATACTTTATTGTCCTTCAATCGATAACTGCCTTCCGGTGCAATTTCATAACTTGTCCCATTTTGTTCATTATAACGCAAAATCGCCGCTTCGTCTATTGTCAGTTGAATTTCGAGATTGGAAGTATTTTCTTCCACACCTCCGTAACCCACACCTAATTCTATTTTTTCCCAATTATCTGCAATAGCCATCGATTTCTCATATAAGCCATTATTTGCCAGCGGCATAAAAATGTGTGTATAGGATGAGGCATTTTCTATCGGATAGTCTGCCTGCTTACAGGAGGCGATTAATAGTAACCCCAAAGTAATAATAATATTTTGTAGTTTCATAATTGATTTTTTTGAGATTCTTACCATCCAGGATTCTGTACTATATTGTTATTTTTTTGTATTTCTGTTTGTGGTATAGGGAATAAATAAAAACTTTTACGAAATACCCGCGTTTCAAACTTTGTTCTTTTAAAAAAAGCCAAATCGGTATTGGAAGTTCCTCCTTCTGCATTCATACCGTAAAATGGTCCGGCATCTGTTTGCTCTGCAATTTTCCAACGACGTGTATCAAAATATCGAAGGTGCTCCATCGTTAATTCAATTCTTCGCTCTGTGCGTATAGTTTCGCGCATCTCTGATTGTGATAATCCACTTTGTAGTGCCGGAATTCCACCGCGTTCCCGAATCTGGTTTAGGTACTTCAGTATATCTGCATTTCCGGGATCATATTCGTTCAGTGCTTCTATATAGTTTAGCAATATCTCAGCATAACGCATCATCACATAAGGTCTGCCCACATTATTTTGTGTAGGGTGGTAAGTCGGTGAAACATTTTTACGCCATAAATATCCTGTTTCAGAATAATCATGAGATCCACCCTTACCCGACTCGCCGGTATAATAAAGTTGTATCTCGCTTACACCCAAACTAGAAGTTGTATTGATCCAATCACTTCCACTGTATGTGATCGTCGCATAAAAACGAGGTTCACGGTTGACATACATATTAAAGGTATTCTTAAACCGGGTTGCGCCCGGCGCCTGGAAATTGGAAAACCCTTCCTCCCTGTATCCTGAAGCTCCATTAATAACTGGCTTTCCATCGGCATGGTAGCCGGTTATAGGAACCTCTCCATTTGACATACGGTAGGTATCTATTATTTGCTGGGTAGGACCATGCGAAGCGTACCCACTGGCCAACCGGGGAGTATTCGATCGTTGCCATCCGGCAATATTATTGTTGTTCCTTCCAAGTATCCACTCTATATTCCATGAATCCAGAAAAACATCGCGATAGGATAAAAACCCATCTATTGATCCATTCGATTTATTTTTCTTATATAAGCCCAATTTTCCACTGGATTCGGCGTAGTCAATCACAACTTTTGCAGCATCGGCAGCTCTTTTCCACTTCGTTTCATCATAAGTGGTGTTCATCAGGGGCTTACCGTCCGGATTTTGAAAACCCACATAATCTTTATTTCCATTGTATAATGGGCTGGCTGCATAAAGCAAAAGCTTGCTTTTTATCGCTTGGCACAATAACTTACTCGCGCGTCCCATATCATTTTCCAGCACTTGATCATTGCCGGTATATTGATAAACATCGAGATCGCTCTCTGCTTTATCCATTTCCGAAATAATATAATCCACACATTCATCATAGGGACTGCGGCTTAACTGCATTTTGGGATCCGCAGGAGGTACATCCGGATCAATCTCTTCATCTCCGATAATGATAAAAGGCCCATATTGCTTCAAAATCTCTGCATAGAAGAACGCCCGCAAAAAACGAGCTTCCGCTTTTCTTCTTTTGATAAAAACTTCACCTTCTCTATCTTCTAGAATCTGCTCATTACCGTCAATGTTATTAATATAAGTGGTTGCCGATCGGATTCCCTTGTAGTAGTGATCCCAAAAATTCCAATAGTTGGATGCTGCATTCCAGTTTCCTAAATTAACCCTAAAAAGGGCATTTCTCTGAGAAACATCAGAGTCATCTGAGATATTGTCCCAAGGTGTCTCATTTGTACGATGCGTTTCATCCCGAACATAACTATACACATTAGCTAACCACGACTCGGATAAATCTCTGCGATTAAAAACCTCTTCTAGGGTCAGGCTATCATCGGGTACCTGGTCCAAAAAATCTCCATAGCAAGAAGATATTGATAATAACATCCATATAAAGAAGAGTGATTTGAATATAAATTTATATTTGAATTGCATAAATTCTGATTTAAAAATTAATATTAATACCGACCGAATACATTTTTGTATTAGGATAGCGAGTTCCGCGGCCATCGCCTAACTCCACATCCCAGAACTTAAAAGGACTCCAAGTTAATAAGTTGTAACCTGCAAAAAAGATATTCGCATTAGAAACATGCAACTGTTTTATCATACGTTTAGGCAAATTATAAGTCAGTTGCAGGTCTTTCAACCTCAGATATCTTCCGTTTTTCAGCCACCATGTACTTGTTACGTAATTGCTGTTAGGACTTCCATCAGACAATCTCGGATAGAATGCATCTTGGCGTGGATTGTCAATTGTCCAGCGATCTTCAATATTACTGAGAAGATTTCCCCTGCTCATTGAATTTGAAAAGGGCATAACCCCTTCACCATTCATTAAAATATCGACATTTCCTACTCCCTGAAATAGAGATGATAATGATAGGTTTTTATAAGTTAATGTAATACCAAACCCATATACTAACTCCGGCACGGTACCATAACCGATAGCGACTTTATCATAATCATCAATTTTGCCATCTCCATTCACATCTTGAAATTTGATATCTCCGGGGTTTACCGTTCCCGGATGCAACGGGCCATTCTTTATTTCATCTTCAGATTCAAAGAGGCCTAAAGCTCTCAACCCAAAACGTTGACTCACTTTCTTTCCTCTTTGGTCAAGCCAGGGGTATAAAGGTTCCGGTTGGTCATTCTCTATAACTTTATTTCGATTAAAAGTCAGATTTCCCAAAACTTGAAAAGAGAAATCGTTAATTTTTTTCGAATATGTAAAAGATCCGTCAAAACCTTTATTTTCAATAATACCAAGATTCCCATAAGGAGCGTTTAAGATTCCGGCATATGATGGTATATTTGCTCGTCTTAAAAAAATACCTTCCCGATATTCCTTAAAGACATCGAATTGAAAAATCAATTCATTATTCTTTGTTTGCAAATCTAATCCCAGATTCGTTTTCGTTGACGTTTCCCAAGTAACGTTTACACCATATTCTCCAATATTATACCCGTCAAATGAATTATTTCGGTCTTTCCCGAAATTATAACCCGTAGTAGAATTGATGGTTGATATGTATGCAAAACGACGGCCACTAATATTGCTATTGCCCACCTTGCCATGAGAAAATCTCAATTTGGCAAGGGGTAAATAAGGCTGAACATTCTCGAAAAATTTCTCTTCACTAAACACCCAGGCTAATCCTATCGAAGGGAAGAATCCAAATTGATGACTCGGATCAAAGTTCTCAGAGCCATTATATCCGAAATTAAATTCTCCAAAGTATTTATTATCATAGTTGTATGTCGCTCTTCCCGATAACCCCAAATAACGATAAGGCAAAGATGTTATAAGATCGCCGGCCTGTGAATTCAATAAATCACTTTTATTAAATAACAACATAGCTGTTGTCGTGTGCTTATCAAAACTCCGGTTGTAATTCAGCGCTCCTTCCAGATAAATAGTGCGTTCTCCCTGACTACTACGAGCAAATTTTAAGAATCGTTCTCCGACCCGGGTCTGTTCATATTGCATTTCGCCGTTTTCATCGCGTCCGGTGGCTAAATAGGTATCAGGAACTTTTGTCCGCCTCATACTGGTGTAATTATAAACATCAAAAGAAAACATCGCTGTCGCCGATAAACCTTGAGTTATAAAAGGTAAATCCTGAGTGACCCGGAGATTAGAATAAAGTTGGTTTCTCCATTGATTCGCATAGCCGGTTTGCGTTAGATGTCCATAAGGGTTCGTTAAACCTCCGGAACGCTGGTCAGCGATAGATCCATTTTCGTATTTAATGGGATGGATGACGGGTGTTACGATCCATGCATTCTCGAATATGGTTCCTTGCCCGGAACCCGGATAATTGGCATTTGCAAGATACCCTGAAATTCCTAAATCGATATTGGTTGTCTTAGATGCCGCTATTTTTAAATTCGATGTAAGATTATATCTTTTGTATCCAACCTGTTGATTGTAATCCACCAAATCATCTTGTTTGTACAAACCGGATTCATCGAAATAGCTCAATCCCACATAATAAGTAGCTTTATCTGCTCCACCGCTAATGTTTAAATTTCCTCTACGCTGATGTCCGTAATCTCTGAATAAAGCATCCATCCAATCTACATTAGGATATAAATAAGGATCGCTACCCTCAATCGTCTTTTGAATTCTATCTTCACTATACAAAGGAGTGGCACCTCTGTTCGTCAAAGCTTCATTAGACATTCTCATATAGGTTATTCCATCTGCAAATTCAGGCAATTTAGTAAATTGAGTAATACCTTCATAGTATCGAAAATTAAATTTCGGACGTCCGGGCTCCCCGTTTTTCGTTTTAATAATAACTACTCCGTTTGCACCTCTTACACCATACACAGCCGTTGCTGAAGCATCTTTCAAAACTGTAAAACTCTCGATATCTTCCGGATCGACATTGGCCATTTTCCGGGGAGTTCCATCTACCAAAATCAGAGGAGCACTTAGTCCCTGACTAAAAGTTGAAATACCTCGAATCCAGATTTCGGCATCGTCAAATCCCGGTTCACTTGTTCGTTGTACAGATACTATTCCGGAGATTCTACCGGCTAATGCATTCGTGAGGTTCGCCACAGGCAATTGCAAACTTTTAGCTTTTACTGTTGATTGTGCCCCTACAACACTCACTTTTTTTTGCGTTCCGAAACCAACAACCACAACTTCGTCTAGCGATTCTGTATCTTCCTCCAAAATTATATTGAAAGAAGTCTTATTAAGGGTTGAAACTTCTTTAGAAAAAAATCCGATGAAAGAAAACTGAATGACCGCATCATCGGCAACATACAGGGAAAACTTACCATCTATATCTGTTACAGTCCCATTGGTCGTATTCTTTTCAACAACGTTTACGCCAATAATGGGTGCTCCGGATATATCGAGAACAGTACCGAGAATTGCTTTCTTTTGCTGTTGGACGATTTCCTCGGAAAAGGCTAACTCTCTATTTTTTGATAATCGTTTATCCTTATAAATAACCACCTGCTTATCTAATACTTTATACGATAATCCCGTATTTAGAAGAATATTGTTTAAAATTTCAAAGATTGTTTGAGAATTTATTCTTGCATTAACATGCATATTTATATAGCTTTCTGTGTTATCGGAAAACACAAAAATATAATCGGTTTTCTTTTCGATTTCTTTGCATACCTCTTTGATGCTGGCAGAGCCTAAATCGAGCGATACTTTCGTTACTTGAGAGTAACTCTCTGCAGCATGAGAAAACAAGATACTGCAGAATAAAAAAATTATTGTTATCCTCATGATTTTTAGAACATGTTTATATGTATGAGGAAATTTTTTCTTTCCCCGCACATATCCATTAAAGTATTTATTCATATATTTGTGCGATTTAATTATTATTGTTACTAAGAAAATTAAATTATCATTGTCGGACGGTATTCACGGTACCGTTCGACTTTTTAATTATTGGCTAAACAAACCGTTAGCTTTTGAACTCGTTTTTTATTTGTTCATAGGCAATCTCTTTTAATTGTTTTCATTTGTAATATAAATCTGATGTTCTGTTCTCGTATATTTTGTTGATGTAAGTAACGCGATGGTTGCCATTACATTGTCTAAATTATCCGATAGATAGATTTTCCCGGTGCAAGTTCGTTTTTGTAACTGGATATCTTGTCCGAAATTGAAAGACAAATTATAGTAACGTTCTATTTGTTTCAATACTTCCGGTATGGGCGTCTTATCGAAAATCAAATACCCGTCTTTCCAACTAATAAATGAATTTATATCTACCAATCGTTTATCGAATGTATTTGATTGCGGATCGAAAATGGCTAGTTCATTCGGATGAAGACGCTGCTCGGGATGTTTCTTCGATGCTTGTAATGCAACGCTGCCTTCTACCAATACTACCGAAGAAGGGGTATCCGTATAGGTTGAGACATTAAATTTCGTACCGTATACCTTCACTAGAAAATCGGGTGTATGGACGTAAAATGATCTGTTCTTTTCCGGCGCGACTTCTATATACATTTCTCCGGATAAATAAATCTCGCGCGACTGCTTGCTGAAGGTGGAGGGGAATTCAACTACCGATCCGGAGTTCAGCCACACGTTACTTCCATCGGCAAGTTCTATTTTAGAACGCTTACCGTAAGGTACGATCAGTTTATTTAAAAATCCACCCTCCGTTTCTATCGATTCCTCGCGTCCGGATTGAATAACTTTAACGGTTCCTTCCGTGGTTATGGCAACATCAATATTTTCTTTATACGAAATGGTTTTCTCGGCAGTAATTAGTTGGATATTTTCATTGTTCAACTGATTACCGGAGATTAAATCCTTGTTATGCTCAAAAGAAGAACTCTCTTCACGGGAAAAATACAGTAATCCGACGATTATTGCGATAACGGCGCAAGCGGCTGATGCATATTGCAGATAACGGCGCAACTTTCTCTTTTTCCGGACAACTTGTGTCGACGATTGTATTTTTTTCAATAAAGATAAGCGTTCGTTTTCCGTCATCGACGGCTTATTCAATACCGATGTCTTCAAGTATTCTTTGGCGTAAGAAAGTTCTGCGGTTAAATCGGGATTCTTTTCAATAAAGGCATGCCAATATTCATCCAGCCGGTCATCCGGTAAGAGTTGCCATTGAATGAATTTACGGTCTTTTAGAAAATCCGTGTAATCGGTGTATTTATTGTCTCTCATTTTTAATAATCGATCGTTATGCCTAAAAACTCCTTGAATTTATTTTAGCATTCGTTGTTTAAGAGAGACGAGCCGGCAAAAGATTTATCCCCTCTTTTTTGAAAAATCTTACGGGTTTAACATAATGGGCATCTCTTTGCAAGATTAAGTTGGGATAAGGAGAGAAAAAACAAGCCCGAAAAGAAGAAATAAAAGAAAAATGGCTTATCGGGATTCATCCATCATTTTGGTTGGATTTTGCCGCACATCAAAAACATCGTGGATAAAAATTATTCCGTCTTCCATCCAGCTAATTGCTTCTTCGTTCTGCAATTGTAGGAACTTCTGTATAAATTCTAATTTTCTAGTTTGAATATCCATAATCCTATGCTTTAAAATGCCTGTACAAATATAGTGTTTTTAAATTACTTGCGAGTTTACATAATGGATAAGAAGAATAAAAGCGTCAAAGAGCCGTATTTTTCACGGAGGCTTTGAATGGCTTTCGATACCAGTTTGCGGCATCCATGGATGCTGATGTTTAGCAGTTCGGCTATTTCGGTATATTCATATTCCTGTACATACCGTAAATAAATTATTTCCCTTTGACGAGAGGTGAGAGAGTGCAACATTTCTTCTATTTGATGTTTCACCAGGGCTTGCTCTTCTTTTTCTATCAGAATGTCTTCCATATTGACGTGGATATCGAAAGGCTCTTCTTGGCTCTCTTCTACGGTGTGAATATCTATATATTGCCTGCGTGTACGATATAAGTCATATATTCTGTTTTTAAGCGATGCAAAAAGATAGAACTTCATGTTCTTGATCGTATCCGTCGGATTTTTTTCATCGGCCAACTTACAGAATATGTCGTGGATGGCGTCCATAGCCTGATCTCTATCCAATCCCAAATAGATGGCGTACGTAAATAAATCTTCTACATACAAGTTATAAATGGATTCTATGTCTTTGCTATTGATCATTTATTTTTTTTGAGACAGGCATCAAAATTAGCGTACAAATAAATGGAAAAAAGTTGAGAAATAGAAATAATTGTGTGTAAATGTAAATGAAGATGTTTTCAGGATTCGGTATTATAAGGAAAGAGGGAACTACCTAAAACCTTAAAGATTTTTGAGTTCCCTCTTCTGTTTATTTATTCCGATGGATAATTTTTACCGGATACGATAACTGATTCCTCCGGTAAGCCAGAATCCTGCTTGAGGAATATTTCCCAAATCGATGTGCTGGGAATTGAAAACATTGTTGGCGTTGACGGAAAAGTCAAAATCTTTCCATTCATAATTGACTTTTATATCCAATATACTGAAAGGTTTGTAATCGGTTTTCTCCCCATCGGCAGAATGCGCGTAATTGACGTAAGAGCCCGCCCTGTCTTGCCAACGGAAGTTCCATGATACCGACAAATCCTTCACAAGGGTATGTACCAGGTTGGCGGTAAACTTATGTCTCAAAAAGTTGCGGACATACATTGACACCGGGTTATTGATTTCTTTTTGAGACGCATAATCTTGTGTCAAATACGCATATCCGAGTTGGAGTAATTTGAAAGGGTTGCCGGAAGGAACGATTTCATCGAGGAATAATGAAAAAGACGCTTCCCCGCCATAGGTCTTGAGTACTTCATCTTTGTCGAGATTGATAGCCTGCCACTTGCTGTCGGCATCCGGTTTTATCCAATCAATCAAATTTTGGCTGCGGTTGTGATACAATGCAACGCTGCTGTTGAGGAAACGATTGTGGTATTTTATTCCTCCTTCAAGCGATTGGCTGTATTCCGGAAGTAATGCATCATTGCCGCTGTGAGTTTTCGTATTATAATACAAATCGGTGAAGGTCGGCATGCGCGTTGCTTTGTTCCAGGATGCGTACAAACTGACGTTTTTCGTAGCCCTGAAAGAGGCATTCACGGCAGGATAAAATGAATATTTGTTTACGATTGCCGTATTATGATTCAGCAATCCTCCCAACGAAAGCGTAAATTGATCAACGACGAAATTATGTTCGAGAAAGTAGCTGATATTGGTTCGATTGTAGGATTTCGTATACTTGCCGATGGCCTGATCCATTTTTTGTCCCAACACGCTGCTGAGAATACCTTCGTTACGAAATTCCCCGCCGAAGCTGGTAATACCGAGCGAAGAGGCATATTGCATGTTGAGGTTCGCGCCGAACACATCGCTGCGATGGTAATTATGATCGGTATACCATTCGGGGACATTCGGCGTCCCTTCCCTGATCAGCTGATATTCATCGTAGTGGCGGCTCCAGTAAAGGTGGGGAATAAACTTCAGCCGGCCATGGGTTTCCCCTCTGACCGATGCGAAAATCGCTTCCGTATCGTCAAACTGATTGGGGTATTGCGCCGAATAAAAAGTGTTGGCTCCATAGTCTTTATCATTATAACCTGCCTGTACATCGATATCGGCGTCTTGTAGGTCGAATCGGCTTTGCCACAACAGGTTCAGAATGTTATAGTCGCTGTTGGCGATATATCCGTCGGAGCGTTTGTATCCGGCGGAAAGCCGGTGAAGCGACGAGCCGGTTTTGTAAGCTCCGCGCGCCTCGGCGCCGAAGAGTCCGTGCATACCTCCTTCCACTTTCGCGTACGCGTTGGATTCGGAGTCTCTTTTTGTGATGATGTTGATACCCCCCGAAAATGCGCCTGCACCGTAAAGAAGAGATGCCGGTCCTTGGACGATTTCAATGCGCTCGATGTCGGAAAGATTAATGGGAATGTCGAAACTGTAGTGTCCGGTTTGAGGATTGGTAAGGTTAACACCGTTAAGAAGGATGGCAGCCTGGTCGAAAGAGCCTCCGCGGAGCGAAATGTCGGCCTGTACGCCGTGAGGCCCTCGTTGCAAAACGTCTACGCCTGCCACATACTGTAAAAGGTCTTCTACGCTGCGAACGGGCGAACGTTCAATGTCGGTTGCCGTGATCACCGTCACTTGTTTGGCTGCCAGATTCAATGGCAGATTCACTTTGGACGCAGTGACCACGATTTCCTCCAGTTCCTCTTGCGGAATGGAGTCCGAAAGTGTTGTTTTGTACATAGTTTCTACCGGGTTAACCGAAGCCGCGTGAGCGCTTATCAAAGCAGTGCCGGCCAGTACGCCGATGGTTACGGCTTTGTGCAGGCTGTTGAAAACGCTGTACGATTTGCGGGCAAACCGTTTGAAACGGAACACTTTCGTCGTGTTCATTTGTTTTTTGTTCATCTTTTTATTGTTTTAATTTAGTTAAAAAACGCGGTGCAAAACTACAAAAAGAATGCACAATGGACAATGCATAATGGAGAATTTTGCATTTTATATTTTGCATTATCCATTTTGTATTGTCCATTGTCCATTGTGCATTCTTTTGTAAATTTGCGCCCATGGACAGGAAAATCTTTCGGTTGGCAATCCCCAATATAATCTCGAATATAACCGTTCCGCTTATCGGTTTGGCGAATATCGGTATTGCGGGGCATTTGGATTCGGCGAAATATATCGGCGCCATGTCGCTCGGCGTGACCATCTTTAATATGATTTATTGGAATTTCAGTTTTCTGCGGATGTCTACCAGCGGGTTTACTTCGCAGGCATTGGGCGCCCGGAACTTAACCGAGGCGACGAGCGTTCTGCTTCGTTCCGTTATTGTGAGTGTTTCGCTGGGTGTGCTTATCATCTTGTTGCAATATCCGATCGGGCAATTCGCGTTTCGGTTTATCCTGTCGGGAGAGGAAATAAAAGGATATGTCGAAGCCTATTTCCGCATCTGCGTGTGGGGGGCGCCCGCCGTGCTGACGATGTACGCCTTCAACGGATGGTTTATCGGCATGCAGAACGCGAAGACGCCCATGTTCATCGCCATTTTTAATAATATCCTGAACATCGGACTGAATTTCACCTTCGTGTTCGGGCTCGGGATGGATATCGAAGGAATTGCCCTGGGCACGTTGTTGTCGCAAATCATTACCCTTGCCGTCACGGTCACAGTATGGAGCCTGAAATACGGCAGGTTGAAAAAATATCTCCGTTATGCCGATCTATGGAATAAAGTGGCGTTGCGGTCGTTTTTTAAGGTAAATGCCGATGTGTTTGTCCGCATGTTTTTATTGACGATCGTTACCGGCTTTTTCACTTTCGCTTCTTCGTCGATGGGCGATACGTTATTGGCCGTCAATGCCCTGTTGATGGAGTTCTTTATGCTGTTCTCCTATTTTATGGATGGGTTTGCGTATGCGGGAGAAGCGCTCACGGGGAAATTCGTGGGAGCCGGAGATCGAAAGAACCTGAAAGCGATGATCCGCCGGCTGTTCTTCTGGGGATTTCTGGTGAATTTGGTCGCGATTATCGCCTATTCTTTTTTCCCCGGCGAATTAATAAGCCTGCTGACCGATAAGGCCGAAGTGATTCGTGTGGTGAAGAGCTATACCTTCTGGACGGTGCTTATTCCGATAACCGGATTTGCCGCTTTTCTGTGGGATGGCGTTTTTATCGGCGCCACCTTATCGAAAGAAATGCGGAATACGATGATCTTTGCTTCGATGATGTTCTTCGCGTGTTATTTTGTTGCCGTGCCCCTTTTAGGAAATAACGGCCTCTGGCTTTCCTTTATTTTGTATCTCGGCATGAGAGCTTTTGTGCAGACGGTCATAGCCCGGAAAAGACTGAAGTTGATTTGATAAAGCCTGTCGCTTGAAACACTCCTTCGTCCGTCATTCCGCGTTTAACGCGGAATCCCCATAGTCATACTTACGTTTATCAATGGATTGCGGGTCAATCCCGGAATGACGAAGGATGCAGGGGATTGCGGATCGAGTCCGCAATGACGAGTATTTAGGAGGACAAAAGCTTTTTATTTTTTTGCTTTATCGATTTGTTCCTGTACGATGGCGTCCAATACCGCTATGGCCGTCATGTTCACGATGTTTTGCACGGAGCTTTCCAAATCGAGGATGTGGATAGGCTTATTCAACCCCATCTGAATCGGGCCGATGCTGTCGGCAAGTCCCATCTCCAAGAGCATCTTGTACGTAATGTTGGCCGAATTGATATCGGGGAAGATGAGAGCGTTCACTTTTTTGCCGTCTATTTTGGAAAAAGGATATTTTGAGTGCCGCAACTTCTTATTGAGTGCGAAGTTCACTTGCATTTCCCCGTCGATTTGCATATCGGGATACTGCGTATGTAATTTGTGGATCACTTCGCTCAAGCATGCCGGGTTGCCCGATTTCCCCGAACCGAAATTCGAGTAGGAGAGCAGCGCCATCACCGGTTCATGGGCAAAGAAACGGACCGAATCATGCGTGAGTTTCGCAATTTCTACCAGGTCGTCTACCGACGGCTTACGCATAAAGAGCGTGTCGGCCAGGAAAAGCGTTCCCTTTTTGGTGTTCAGGATGTGCATCGCCGCAATATTGTTGAGGCCTTCACGAATCCCGATGACATCTTTAGCCGCCTTTATGGTGTCGGCATATTTGGTGTACACGCCGGTAATCAACGCGTCGGCCTGCCCTGTTTCCACCATCATCATGCCGAAATAATTGCGTTCGTACATCTTCTCGTACGCTTCGTCGAAACTGATACCCTCACGGCTTCGTTTTTCCGCCAGATAGCGGGCAAAAGCAATACGGCGCTGTTCTTCCCGGTCGTGTCGGAGGTTCACGATTTCGATGCCGGTAAGGTCGATGTTGTTTTCGGCGGCGATGTTGGCGATTTTCTCTTCGTTTCCGAGTAAAACAGGGAAGCATATTTTCTCTGTCACGGCCATTTCCGCCGCTTTGAGCATGTTGACGTGATTCGACTCGGTGAAAACGACGCGCTTCGGATTCTCACGAGCCGTATCATAAAAGCGGCGCAACATTTTATTGTCGATCCCCATCAATTTACGCAAGTAGAGTTCGTAGCCTTCCCAGTCGGTAATCTGTTTGCGCGCTACGCCCGAATCCATCGCCGCTTTCGCGACGGCGGGAGAGACGGAAGTCAACAGGCGCGGGTCGAGAGGCTTGGGAATGATGTATTCCGGGCCGAAGCAGAGGCTTTTCAGTTCGTAAGCGGCATTCACCACATCGGGAACCGCCTTTTTGGTCAATTCGGCAATTGCGTTCACGGCGGCCAACTTCATTTCTTCGTTGATGCAAGTGGCTCGGGCATCCAATGCCCCCCTGAAAATATAAGGAAATCCCAACACATTATTGATCTGATTGGGATAATCGGAACGGCCTGTGGCAAAAATAATATCTTTACGCGCTTCCATGGCCTCTTCATACGTAATCTCGGGGTCGGGATTCGCCAAAGCGAACACAATGGGATAATCGTTCATCGAGCGAACCATTTCTTTCGTTAATACATTCGCCACCGATAGTCCCAAGAAGACGTCGGCGCCGATCACCGCTTCTTCGAGCGTGGTCATGTTGCGCTCGGTGGCAAAAGGCTTTTTCCGGCTGTTTAAATCATTTCGATACACCGAGATCACACCTTTCGAGTCGAGCATGACGATATTCTCTCGCTTTGCCCCCAACGAGATGTATAAGTTCGTGCAAGAAACGGCCGCAGCGCCGGCGCCGTTGATGACGATCTTTACCTCTTCTATTTTTTTGTTTGTCAATTCGAGCGCATTGAGTAGTCCCGCACCCGATATAATGGCCGTCCCATGTTGGTCGTCATGCATGATGGGGATGCTCAACTCACTTTTCAGTCGTTCTTCTATCTCAAAACATTCCGGAGCTTTCACATCCTCCAGGTTGATGCCGCCGAAAGTCGGGGCGATGGCTTTTACGATTTCTATAAACTTCTGGGGATCCTTTTCATCGATTTCGATATCGAATACGTCGATTCCCGCAAATATCTTAAACAACAAACCCTTTCCTTCCATTACCGGCTTTCCCGCCATGGCGCCGATGTCGCCCAGTCCCAAGACGGAGGTGCCATTGGATATCACCGCCACCAGGTTGCCTTTCGAAGTATATTCATACGCTTTATCCGCATCTTTTTCGATTTCCAGACAAGGCTCCGCCACGCCGGGAGAATAAGCGAGAGAAAGATCCCGTTGAGAACTATAGGGCTTGGTCGGCACGACCTCTATTTTTCCGGGTTTGCCGGAGGAATGGTAGAGAAGGGCTTCTTCTCTTGTTATTTTTGCCATATTGAAGAATGAATAAGTAATTAAATGGATGATTTTTTTGAAAAAACGTACAAATATACGAAATAAAGATGTCAATCTCTCATCAATCTGTATCAATCTGCATCAATCTTCCGTTATCCGGCATCCGTTTTTTTCCGGTCTATGCCGATATCTTTCATCGAGGCCGGATCCTCGACCGGTTCCAGGTGGGTTGTCACGGTAACGGGCTCTTCAAACATGTCTTCGATCGATTCCTCCACCATATCGGCATGATCGTGGCCTTCCTTGACCGTCCATTCTCCGGGAACGAGCAGGTGCATCGAGATGAATTTACGCCGTCCTGCTTCGCGGGTGCGCAGCGAATGATAACTGATATCTTTTTCTTTTAAAGAATCTAAGTATAAGGTGATTTTGTTAAGATCTTCTACCGGGATAGAGGCATCCATTAATTCGCTCGCCGACCGGCTGACAAGCTTATATCCGGTGTAGATGATGTTGATTGCGACAGCGATAGCTATGACAGGGTCAAAAATAACCAGTCCGGTGACTTTCACCACAAAAATACCCGCGATCACCCCGATGGAAGTCCAGACGTCGGTCATCAGGTGCTTTCCGTCGGCTTCCAACACCATCGATTTGTTTTTCTTGCCGTTATAAATCAATATGCGTCCTACGATGAAATTGACCAGTGTGGCGATGAACGAAATGATGATACCGATACTGATTTTTTCGATGGGATGGGGCGTGATGATTCGCTGTATAGCCGAATAAATAATGCTGAACGCCGCAACCAGGATGAGGGCGCCTTCTATCGCGCTCGAAAAATACTCGGCCTTTCCGTGCCCGTATACGTGCCCTTTATCGGCCGGCTTTTGGGACACGGTGAACATGATGAGGGCTACTATCGCCGCGAATAAATTGACCAACGATTCCAACGCATCGGAATAGAGTCCCATCGAACCGGTTGCAAGATAAGCCCCAAACTTAAGTGTAATCGTCACGATTGCCGCGGCAATCGATAGATAGAGATACTTTTTGAGAGATGTGGAATACATACGTTGTGAATTTAGAAACTGTTTTGAATTTTTTTATGCGGTGTTTTTTAGTCATTTTTTGATGGATTTGAACTTTCGTTTCGTATCGAATAGCGGGCTATTTGAAAGAAAGGAAAGTTCAAAGGCGCAAAAAAGGCAAAAAACAACCTAAAAGAATAAACAAAATCATATCATTCGGAAAATTCAAAACAGTTTCTTAGCAAAGCCGGAGCGCAAAGGTATATATTTTTTTATAATTATCCGCAAGACGTCAAGTTTCTTTTTTATCCTCCTTTCCCGCCGAACGCCTTCCCGCCGTTTGAACGGTTGGACGGGATTCCCATTTCTATTTAGGTGCCGCTTCTCATCGGTATATAGATGAAGCCTATTATACATCTATATGTTCAATCGGAATAGGAGCACTTTTTCCATTTCCAAGTGTTTTATAAGCATAGAAACAATTCAAAAATAAAAGTTATGAATACAACAACATTAAAACAACCCGATTCAAAAGTCATTTCAGCAAATAAAGAAATGGCCACGTTTATTGGTAACCTGTTTTCGTTTAACAGTAGTTTGAAACTGTATCATTGGCATGTAACCGGCAAAGGGAGTTACGCTCAGCATATTGCATTGGATCAAGCGATCGCCGGTTTGTCGGATGTCACCGACCGTATTGCCGAAACAACCTATGCGTTGAAAGGTGATTTGGATATTGTGATTCCTGAAACTTCCAATCCTCGGGATATCGTAAAACATGCCTCGGATTTTTACCAGTATGTAGAATCCAATCGCGAGTTATTCAGCGAAGCATTTACCCAATCCATTTTAGATGATTATCAGGAGGCCATCCAACAGCTTCTATACCGGTTAGTCCGGCTGCAATAATTCTTTTTTAAGAAGAATTTTTCATGTTTTACCGGGGATGTCGTTCTGAACGACATTTCCGGTTTTTTCGATTTAGTGATTCGCGATACCCGGTTTGCATCCTCCGCGGGAGATAACGTCTAAATCGCAAATAGAGACATTTCTGTTTTTACTTTTCAGTCCCGAAAGGCGTGCGATGACGGAAAGACCGTTGAGTTTCACGTTTTTTAATACAACAAAATAAGAATGGCTTTGTACCTCACCCGTATATATAAAGAGTTTTATGTATCTTTGCTGCGATTTTCATTATCACAACGTCTTTTCAATCGGATATATACGATTCAGAAATCGAAAAACAAATGAAGAAATATAAGTTGATCAACAACATCGCCGGTTGGGGCGTGTTTGCCATTGCGGCCATCGTCTATTTATTGACGATCGAACCCACGGCCAGTTTTTGGGATTGCGGAGAGTTTATCACCTCTGCTTATAAGCTCGAAGTCGGACACCCGCCCGGAGCGCCGTTCTTCATGCTGGTGGGAAACCTCTTTACACAATTTGCTTCCGATCCGTCGCAAGTGGCCAAGATGGTAAACAGCATGTCGGCTTTGTTGAGCGCTTTCACGATACTGTTTCTGTTTTGGACCCTCACGCATTTGACTCGTAAGTTGGTGGCCGGTAAGGAACAAGACACGATGACGTTGGGCCAGATTATCACCATTATCGGCAGCGGTGTGGTGGGTGCATTGGCCTATACGTTTTCCGATACATTCTGGTTCTCGGCGGTCGAAGGCGAAGTATACGCCTTTTCGTCGATGTTGACGGCTTTGGTGTTTTGGCTTATCCTGAAATGGGAAGCGAATGCCGACAAGCCCGGGTCAGACAAGTGGATCGTGCTGATTGCCTACATTATGGGGTTGTCTGTCGGTGTTCACTTGCTCAATTTACTCTGCATTCCCGCCATCGTATTGGTGTATTACTTCAAGAGAAATGAAACTCCCACCTGGAAAGGCGGGCTCCTGTATCTGTTGCTGTCTTTCGCCCTTATCGTCGTGGTGATGTATGGCGTTATTCCCGGCTTTACAAAGGTCGGCGGCTGGTTTGAACTATTCTTTGTCAATTCATTGGGAATGTCGTACAACTCCGGCTTCTTCATTTATCTGGTATTGCTTTTGGCCAGCCTCTCATGGTGTTTATTCGAGACGGTGTCGGCGAAAGGAAAAGAATCGAGGGCGAAGGTGGCGTTTTTCATCAGCCTGGCGTTGGCCGGTATTCTTTTCATCAGTGGAAGCGTTTTGTTGTGGGTCGTTCTTGTAGCCTTGGCTGCGTACTTTATCTTTAAGGATAAGCGACTGCACAACCGGTTTATCCATTTGGCCGCTTCCTCCCTGACGGTTATGTTGATCGGATTTTCAGCCTATGCGTTGATTCCTATTCGTTCGGCCGCCAATCCGCCGTTGGATTTAAATTCTCCCGAAGATGTTTTCTCGCTGGGAAGCTACCTGAACCGGGAGCAGTACGGGCAAACGCCGTTGTTCTATGGGCATACCTATGCCTCGCAGGTACAGCGGAACGCGGATGGAACGCCCGTATATACAAGTCAGAAAAAATACGGGAAGATTGTCAAGAAATCTCCCGAAGAAAAAGACCGTTATGTGGCTTCGGAAGTCCCTACCTATAAATATACCAACAGCATGCTTTTCCCGCGGATGCACACGCATCAGGGCGAGCCGGGATACCGGAATCATATCATAGGATATGAGCGTTGGGGCGATGTCGCCGATCCGAACAAGCCGCCCACGTTGTGGCAGAATATCCGTTTCTTCTTCGGTTATCAATTGAATTATATGTATTTCCGCTATTTCCTGTGGAATTTCTCCGGAAGGCAAAATGATATTCAGGGCGACGGGGGACTGATGTACGGAAACTGGATTACCGGTATTCCGCCCATCGATAACCATGTGTTGGGCCTTGGCCCGCAAGACGATATCGCTCCCGATATTGCCGATAACAGAGCACATAATAAGTTTTACATGTTGCCCCTTATCTTGGGGCTCATCGGCATTCTTTATCAATTTAAATTGAAAGAAAAAGGGAAGCAAAGCTTTATCATTGTGTTCCTGCTCTTCTTTATGACGGGCATCGCCATCGTGCTGTATCTGAACCAAACGCCTTTCGAACCGCGTGAACGGGATTATGCGTATGCGGGTTCTTTTTACGCTTTTGCTATCTGGATAGGGTTGGGCGTGGCCGGCATCGACTATTTCCTCCGTAAATATATCAAGAACCGTACGGCATCGGCGGTTGTGGCATCGGTCATCGGGGTCTTAATCCCGTTGCAGATGGTCGGGCAGACGTGGGATGACCACGATCGTTCGGGCAGAACGTTGGCGCGCGACACGGGGATGAATTACCTGAGTTCGGTCGGCCCTGACGGTATCATCTTCACCAATGGCGATAATGATACCTATCCGCTGTGGTATGTACAGGAAACGGAAGGGTTCCGTACCGATGTGCGTGTGACGAACCTCAGCTTCCTGCAAACAGAATGGTATATTGACCAACTGGTACGCCAAGCCTACGAGTCGAAACCGTTGCCCATTAGCTGGACTCGCCCGCAATATTGGGATGAAGCAGCTAGTTACGCTCATATCATTACGAAGCAGGAGATTGAAAAGGCACTTCAAGATAATAACATCCCGGCGTACTCTTTCCCGACGTATTACGATATAAACGCATTCAAAGATACGATCTCCCTCAGGCAAACAATGGAGAGCCTGCGTACGGGACAAAACGCCCAACCCGCCAATCCGTTTACCACCGGCGATACCCGCATCATCCCCGGAAATCAGCTTTATCTGGATGTGGATACGGCTCGAGTCGACTGGGCTGCGATGCATGCCCGCCCGGCAAGCAGGATGTATGTCAATTTGGGCGGTAAATCTGCGATACGTCTTCATGAAATGATGATTCTCGAGATGCTTTCCAATATTAATGACGGAAATTGGACACGCCCGCTGTATTACGCGACCACGGTCGAACAGAGTTTGTATCTGAATATGAAAGACCGGAATTTTTCACTGAACGGGCTTACCTATCAAGTCGTTCCGGGAACGCCCTTGAGCAATCGCGTCAATATACACGCGGCGTATGAGAATATGATGACGAAGTTCCGTTGGGGCGGATTGGAAGAGAATCCCGATATCTATCTCGACGAAACGAGCCGGCGTATGATCTCTACTTTCCGTCTGTCTTTTACGGAATTGATTAATGCCTTGATAGACGAAGGCGAAAACGAAAAAGCATTGGCCGCACTGGATAAATGCACCACGGTGATGCCCGGATCGGCGATTCCTTACCGGAATGACGGTCTTCTTTTTGCCCGGGCTTATTACAGTTTGGGTGAAACGGAAAAGGCGCAGGCGCTTATATCGCAAATCAGCGAGCGGGTGAACCGTAACCTCGATTGGTTCGGACGCTTGAAGCCTCAACAGGTGAATAATAACCTGAGCGATGTTATCTATAATAATATAAATCCGTTACTGTTGATTGCCACGATCTACCAAGAGTACGACCGCGAAAAGTATCAGGTAATGGTGGATGATTTGTTGCAACGGGCGCAAGTGTATTATACGCAAGGAGTGTCTTACGTGGGCGATACCATTCTCCGCGAGTTGACGAATAGCTCTATCCGGGGGTATTACCTGACCGATACGGCTTCGGAGGACACGGCGCAGCAGTCGGTGGAAGCGCAAACAATGGAGAAAGCGCTGAAAATGATGCAGCAATTCAGTCCCCGTTTGCTGGAGCAATACAATAAACAAGCGGCACAATAACAAAAAATGATTGAAATACTCACTTGACGATGCGATAATCGGCGGGTGGGTATTTCTTCTATTATATTCTTTATGTTGATTGAACAACCCCCTAAGTTTTACAGGTGCTTATATCCGGAAACAATCTGGAGGATTCCTCATCCCGGCAAAAAAACGATCTATCTTACTTTCGACGACGGCCCCATTCCCGAGGTCACGCCGTGGGTGCTCGAGGTGCTGGATAAGTACGGTATAAAAGCAACTTTCTTTTGTGTGGGCGATAATGTCCGCAAGTATCCCTCCGTATATCGGATGTTGTTGGATAACGGACATCGTACCGGGAACCACACTTTCAATCACTTGCAGGGATGGCAGCATACGTCCGGTTTCTTTTTGGCCAATGCCGCTAAAGCGGCGGCGCTCATCGACTCCCCGCTTTTCCGCCCTCCGCACGGGCATATGATGGCTCCCCAGCCCCGCCTGCTGCGCAAAGCCGGCTATCACATCATTATGTGGGATGTGGTGACGCGCGATTACAGTAAGTACATGACACCGGAGCAGGTGCTCGAGAATGTGAAAAAGTATACCCGCGACGGATCGATCATCGTCTTTCATGACTCCCTGAAAGCGGAAAAGAACCTTCGTTATGCATTGCCCCGGGCCATCGAGTGGTTGCTCGGGCAAGGATATGATTTCGAACCGGTGCCGTGGAGCGGGACTTCCGAAGGTTCTCTTTAACTCTCCCCTTAGCGTAAGGGGAGCACCGAGGAGCGGGGAGGGGGTATAGTGATGAAAGATGTGAAATAACCTTTTCCTCCTTGCCCCGACCGAGGCCGGGCTAAAGGTGGCAAAACTTACTCGTATGCCGCCCAACGTCTCTGGTGCGATGGATAAGGTGGCGGGTACGGCGCCCAAAATCACTCGTACGGTGACCAAAGTGGCCCATACGGTGCCCAAAGACACTCGTACGGTGCCCAAAGTGGTGCGTACGGCGGGCAAACAAGCACAAACGGCGGCCAAAGTCGCTTCGACCGGCCAAAATGTCACAGGTGCATCGGGAAAAGTCGTTCTGCTCTTTTCCAAAGTCGTTCCGACAGGTCGGGAAGTCTTTCTTCCGGTTTCCGAAGTTGAACATGTAACGGCCAAAGTCAATCTTACCTCGACTAAACTCGATCTCGCATCGGGCAAACTCAGTCTCGCATCGGCTAAACTCAGTCTGACAGTATCCGAAGTCGATCTGACAAAGGAGAATGTAGCCTGGAACAGACAAAATGTCAGGCGCTCTTCTCCATGGAAGAGCGAACGTACCGGAATGACGGTCTTTCGGTTCATAACGCCCTTAATCTTTGTTGATTTTAATTATACTTGGCGCCTCTGATTATTTATATATTTTAACCTGAAAGATTTGGAGCCTACCTCCCGCTTTCCTAACTTTCGGAAATTTTAGTTCAAATCATTAAAAAAACAATTATGACCACGAGAGATTCTAACACGTATAGAATGGCTCGTACCGTGAAGGTCATCCTCCATCAGCACGAACCGGTTTGGAATGAACAAGTAAGATTTGCCCTGGAAGCGGGTAATTTCACTGGTATTGTCGATGCATTGGAGCCCCATGCCGAGGGTTCCCTTATCGTTACCAAGGGAGCCAGCACGGATAAGGATAACATGGCGCTTGAAATGTACCGGAAAACGGCCGATATCGCCCAGAGGGTATCGGTATACGCCCTCGATACCGGAAATATGGAACTGCACGACCAGTTGCGTGTCAGCCGCAATTCGTTGGCAAGCCTGAAGGAAGTCGATGCCTTCACCAAGGTGAAAGACATTTACAATCGGGTCATGCCCATATTGAGCGCGGCTCCGCCCGCTGGCGAGGGGGGCAAAACGGGAACGGAAGGCGTTGCACCCGAAAACACCCAACTTTCGTTACCCGACTATGCCGTGAATGAAACGGAAATGTCCGGACTGAAAACCATCATCGACACCTACGATGCGTTACTGGGCAAACCCCGCGACCTGCAGTTGGAGCGCAAACGCCACAACCAGACCATCCCCGAATTGATGAAAGAGCTGCGCAAGAGCCTCTACAAACTCGACAGCCTGATCAATATCTTCGCCGGCACGGACTTCTATACGGATTACAAGAACGCCCGCATCACCATCGACCGCGGCGGCAGCCCCAAAAAAGAGGAAGAGAAGAAATAAAGGCGCAATATTTTATCTAATGAATGAGAGAGTCGAGAATAAGAACGATGAATAATATGGAAACTTTTTTCAAAGAAGATTCATAATCATAAGCCATTTTTTATACAAACAGGATGAGTAAATATATTATACTGCTATTTTGCAGCGTTGTTTATATCAACTCTTATTCACAGGAGCACGCAAAAGTAACTCAAAACTCCGATGGAAGTATCTCTGTTCAATCAGAAGGTAACGAATGGTTCGATCCTTCGGGCAACATTATTTCGGAAAAACAAATGAAGGATTCGTTAAAAACAGGGAGGTATAGCATAACCATAGATACAAATTCTTCTATTGCTAAAATGCATTTAGTCAATAATTATCCGGCAAAAACGAAAATTATCGGGAAGAAGTTGCCGCCATTGTTATATCCGGATTTATCAGGGCGCCCAGTAGATATTGCCACAAATGCTAAAAAATCCGTTTTAAGTTTTTGGAGTATTACATGTGCACCTTGTATTCGAGAGTTGTCGGTATTCAATTTGTTGGCTAAAGAGTATCCTAATATTGATTTTTATGCCATAACAAGCGATGATAAAGAGAGTGTCGTGCATTTTTTAGAGCAAAATAACGAGAAGTGGGATAATATCATTATCATTCCTGATTATAATAAAGAAGCCTATGATCCGGGCATTTATGTTTATCCCTCAACATTTCTTATTAATAAAGAGAGAATTATTCAAAATGTGTTTTGGGGGGCATCTTTAAGGCAAATATTCACAGCTTTGGATGTTTTGGACAAAGAGTCCTGACGAAATATGAGGAATGACGGAAATAGATGATTTTCCGGCGCCAATCCGGCTTGCTAATTCTTGCTGTGTCATTTTCTCCGCTTTGCGTGCATTACGAATCAACTGTCCGGTTATAATACGAATATGCCTTATGGCGGAATACCTCGCGTTTTGGAGTACCTTCTTCGCCATACAACGAATCGAGTATCAAATCGTAATCTGCAAGTTTGTGATTATTCAAATGTTATATTCCGTTCGTAATTCATATAATCCTTCGCGGAGGGATGAAACAAACTTTGATGATACTCGCGCCCGAGTTTTTAGCAAATCAAGACCGTAGTGAATCTTTTGCTGCTCTTTTGACGAAATCGTCTCCATGGAGGATATCGCTTTTAAGCGATTTTTTTAGTTAGCCATACCATATACAACCATACGATGAGAATAGTTATAATTCCCATACTTTGATTCTGTGTCATATCTGTTATCTTTCCTATAATAGGAGGGAGGATGGCTCCCCCCGAAACCCCCATAATAAGAATAGCCGATATTTCGTTCTCTTTTTTCGGAAACTTTTGCATTGACAAAGAAAAAATATAAGCCCTATAAATCCAATTAGTGAGATAGCATAATGCTTCTTTCGATTTCGTACTTGTGAAAAGGATGTTATTGGTATATTTCGGGAATATCAATCAGCGTTCTTGCAAACATCTGCTTAGAACCTTTTACATTAGGATGATGATAAATTTGTCCCCAACTATCGGGATAATCTTCATGGAACATGCACGATTTGTCAACTTGTAATCCATCTTGATTTAGAGAGGTTACCAAATCGAATCTACATCCCTTGAGTTTATATTTCTGTCGTACGATCTCTATCTGTTTGTTGACTTCAATATGAGTCTGACTTTCATTGCAAGGAATATTATTTAATATGGGAATTGCGTTTTGCGCAAGGATATACTCTACTAACTCACTCAATTTCTCAATACTATTACCTCCATTCGTACCGATAGTGACCATCACAAATTTCGATTTCACATAAGGTAATTCATTTTTAATTCGGATGAGCACCTCATTAATCGTGCATCCGCCCCGTCCGCTGGACATCGATTTGCCTTTTATATGATTCATAATTAATTGTGTCCACGATTCCCCATAATTGTCGGTGGGGAAATAACTTTCCGGTTCAGTTATAGAGTCGCCGTATAATAATAAAACCAAATCATTTTTCTGAGATAAGACTGTGATCTGCTTAACTAATAGAAAATCTCCTTCAAGCAAACCGAAACAATAATAGTCGTGTTGCATGCCTACTCTAAAACCCGTATTGATCACTCCTGCTCCATGACCTCCGGGGCCATCATTTACAGCCTCTATTTCCGTGTATTGGCCGGTAGATAGATTGGTTATTTTGACTTTCGCTTGCTGATAGGTGTGGTATATTTCCAGGATATATTCGTCTTTAGAATTAACAAACTCTATTTTTTTACTGATTTCCGGATTGCTTTCTATCGATAACTGATGTTCCCGAAGATTCACCAGCACTTTAAAGTCGCCTGTATTACTCTGAAAAGTTGCTATTGTGTTATCCGAGAATTTTGCATGATAGCGAATGAAACGTTCTCCTAAAGAATAATATTTATCCAATCTGACAAGTTCATCTTTTTTCGAGATAATTAAACCGTCATTGCTATAGTGAGCCGCGGAATGGTTAAATATTAATTCTGGGTAGCTTTTCGAATCATTTAATTTCTGATGATAAAGGACCGTCGTTGGGACGGAATTTATTGGACTTTTACAATAAATATTTTCCGACAATACGACGATTATCAATATAAGGACGAATCTTTTCATTACTCTAATCTTTAAATTATATATTCTGTAAATTTGTATATTATAAAAATGATCTAAACGTATATTTCCCGGATCCCACCGAAACGATCGTATAGTTGTTTTGATGACCTGTTATTAGCATATCTTTGATTTGCTCTATCGGTTTTCCTGATTCCGTTAAAGTCCCGTTCGTTGAAGGAATCCATATTTCTGCGGTACAATTTACAGGAATTTCCACTTGTAAATGGAACGTGTTACCTATGATATCCCAACTACTTGCTATAACACCGCGTATGGACTTATAGTATCCTTTGGCGAAGATGAGGTCTTCGACCGGTTGCGGTTTGATGACAATCTTTTCAAAACCGGGTGAAGCCGGGTTGATACCTAAAATAGACCGATAGAACCATTCACTTATGCTTCCGAACATCGGATGATTCTGCGAATAGGTATTATCTGAATAGGCCCATGTTTCCCATAACGTGGTGGCTCCGTTTTCGATCATATAACCCCATCCCGGGAAATCGCGTTTATTCGCAATACGATAGGCAACATCATTCCTGTCTAATGCGCGAAAAACATCGAACATCATCTTGGTCGCAAAAATGCCGGTAGACAGATGTCCGTCGCGAGATTTGATTGTCTCTAACAATCGTTCAAAGGCTGCATTTTTGTCTTCTCCTTCTACTAACGAAAACCACAATCCGAAAATCTGGGCACTTTGGGTTCCATTATCAAATACGCCCGTGGACTTATCGAACATCTGGTCTATGATAGCTTGTTTGATCTCTTTCGCTAAAGAGGTGTATTTTTGAGCGTCCGAAGGTTTATCCAATAGTTGAGCAAATTCGGCTATCAATTGTATATGATAATAATACCATGCCGATGCCGTAAGCTTATAGGGCTTTTCCTCCAATGATTCATGATCGCTGATATCTACGGTCATTAGATTATTTTTCGAACAACCGATAAGGTATTCAGCTTGTTTTTTGAACGCATTATAATAGTTGGAAACGATTCGCTTATCACCGTAAAAGTCATATAAGTGCTTGATAAGAAACGGAAAACCTATTTGAAAAGAGATGGGACCCGAACCATCATCGGGGGCCGTTCCGAAGTCTGCAATTCCCATATAAGGATTTGTCTCCGTGATGGCTCCTGAAGGACGTTGATCGTTGACATTATCCTGTATAATCTTTCGATAAAAATTAGACATGTCGTAATTGAACGAAAAGGCATTTGTTGTACAGAACATATCCCCTCCGTATCCGAATTTCTCACGTGCAGGACAATCGGATTGAACACTGAATAAATTACTGCGGAATGTCCATCGGATATTTTCCATAAGCTTATTGAACATTGGGTTTGAGCAACTGAATTTACCCGCTTCTTCCACATCCGCACTCAGGCATAGGCCTTCAATATTATTCATGTTGAGTTTCCCGGGCCATCCGGTTACTTCAACGTAGCGGAATCCGTGAAAAGTAAAATCGGGAGACCAACTTTCTATATGACCGCCTTTTAAAATATAGTTGTCTTCTTGCCAGGCAACAGAAGGAGCTCCGAGGCCTCCATTTCCATGTTTTATTTGACCGGCAACAGTGGTCATGATATTTAGGCTGCCATCTTTATGTATATCTTCTCCATAACGTAATCTTATCTTTGTTCCGGCTTTTCCCTTTACATGTATTCGAGCTACACCGGCAAAATTCTGCCCCATATCCACGATGTATATTCCGGACTGTATCTCCCGAATGGATAAGGGTTTTACCACTTGTATAACCCTTATAGGAGGTTGTAGCTGTGCGGTTAATTTTCCTTGAGGACCGGGTACTTTTACGGCATATCGCGGATTTTCCAATACGGTTTCCGGATTGTTTATTGTCTCTTGCTCCAGCCGGGCGTCGTAATGTTCTCCTAAATAAATATTATTTCGAAGGATGGGACTGGGAATAACTTGCCAGGTATGATCTGTTGGAATAATATCCTTGGAGCCATCAGTATAAGTTATCTGTATAAGTCCTGTTGTACAGGGATCCCCAATAGTCAACTGCTCCCGAAGATTCCATTTACCCCACATGCGAAGAGGAAGAGGGTTATACCATCCGTTTCCTAATGTGATGGAAATAACATTTTTACCTTGTCGAATATGATTCGTTATATCATAAGTGGAATATAAAACTTGTTTATCGTATGCCGTCCAGCCGGGATCAAGAACATTGTTTCCAACTCGATCTCCATTAATGATGGCTTTGTAATATCCTAATCCTGCGATATATAATCTGGCATATTTGATTTTTTTATTGCCGTCAAATACTTTTCTGAAAGTAGGAGCGGGATTGTCTTTATAGAAATCTTTCTCATTGAGAGGTCGTTTTTTCCCATCACTAATCCATGCGGCTTTCCAATCGGAATCTTTTAGAGCAGCTGTCTCAAACCAAGCTGGATTACTCCACATAGATGATTTTCCTTTTTTGTCATATACTTTTACACGCCAGAAATATCGGCTAAATGGTTTTAAAGGGGTCCCTTTATATTCTACGTGTATATTCTCTGAAGAAGGGACTTTTCCGGTTGTCCAGATGTTCCCTTTTTTCTTATGAATATCATTATAATTATCACTAATAATCAATTCATACGCTGTCTGCATTTGATTCCTCTGCTCGGATCTTAAAATCCAACTGAAATGAGGTTTCTCAATATCAATTCCTAAAGGATTTAATTGATATTCACAACGAAGATCAGTGACCGAAATGGGTTGTGAAAAACACAGAAATATTGAGTGAAAAATAAGAAAATAAAAGCTTATCAATAAAAATTTATTCATAACAAAAAATAGTGCAATAAAGAAGAAAGCTAAGAGGGTATTACATTGTCCCCATACAGATCAATTTCCGCTTCGCTTAGCAGCATCATCGATTGGTTCAAAGAATAAGGGATATTTATTTTGAATTTTCTGAGAACTATACGTTTAACTGCAGCCGGCTTTTGTTCCGCTTTTCAAATCTCTTTCCTTTTGATGGCCGCACAAATGTAGAAACTTATTTTGTCTTTCAGATTACAAATCGGAATAATTCTTTTGGAAAAGTCATACGTCTTGTTTATCATTGATTTACTTGCCATCCCTTTTAAGGAAAATGCCCTCTCTCAAAGTTAAAGAAATGTAAAACATAAGAATAAATAGTAGTATGTATTGCATAGTATATTGTAACGTATTACCTTTGCCGACGTAATAAAACTATGTAACCGTTGTCGGCGGTAGGTAGTCCAATAAACAAAACAATAAAATTGATGATACATCTTCGTAATCTACACAAATCGTATCACACCGAAGCGGTTTCTCTGCATGTCCTGAAAGGAATCGATCTGGATATCGACGCCGGAGAATATGTATCCATAATGGGTGCGTCCGGATCGGGAAAATCGACCTTGTTGAATATTTTAGGAATCCTCGATACTTACGATGAAGGGGAGTATTTACTCAATGGGACGCTCATTCGCAATCTTAGCGAAAAACAGGCCGCCCGTTATCGAAATGAATTGATCGGATTTGTCTTCCAGTCCTTTAACTTGATCGGTTTTAAAAACGCACTCGAAAATGTAGCCCTTCCTTTATTTTATAAAAACATAAGCCGAAAGAAAAGAAACAGTATCGCGATGGAACATCTCGATAAAATGGGACTGAAAGAATGGGCTTATCACATGCCGGGCGAACTTTCGGGCGGCCAGAAACAGCGTGTGGCCATTGCGCGCGCTATGATTTCGGAACCCAAAGTGATCCTTGCCGATGAGCCTACTGGAGCCCTCGACAGTAAAACGACTGTGGAGGTGATGAACGTTTTGACGGATTTAAATAAAACGGGTATTACCACGATTATTGTTACGCATGAACAATCGGTGGCCGATGCTACCAACCGTATTATCCGCTTGAAGGATGGAATGATCGAGCAGGATGAACGCATCATTCGTCATTTGTAATTTGTAATTAGTAATCAGTAATTTGTAATTAGTAATTTGTATTTGGTAATTTGTAATTATTATATGGATACCTTACAGGAAATATTCGAAACCCTCAAGAAGAATAAACTTCGTACCACGCTTACGGGCTTGTCCGTATCGTGGGGGATATTTATTCTAATTGTTTTATTGGGCGCCGGGAACGGGTTGAAGAACGGAGTGATGTCCAACTTCAGTTCGCGGGCGGTGAACCGTATCGGTTTATGGTCGGGAACGACCTCGATGCCCCATCAGGGACTGAAATCGGGACGTTCGCTTCAGTTTACCGAAAAAGAAGTGAATACCATTACGGACGATGTGCCTGAAAGCCGTCTCATTACGGCACGGGTCACGAAGAGCCAAACGATCTCTTTCGGGAAAGAATACGGTTCCTATCAGGTCAGAGGGGTGATGCCGAGCTATTCTCAGATCGAGAAACTGATTATCAATCCCGGCGACGGTCGTTTTATCAATGCCTTGGATATTAAGGAGAATAATAAGATTGTCGTATTGGACAAGAAAATATCGGATGTCCTGTTCAAAGATCAATCGCCGGTGGGCAAGTACGTGAAGGTCGGCGAATTGATGTTTAAAGTGGTCGGAGTCAACAGCAAAAGAGAACAATGGGGTGGTTCGAATGCCTATATTCCATTTTCTACGGCACAAGCCGTCTACAATCCCGATAAAAAATTCAATCAAATAACTTTTACGGTAGACGGTCTGGAGACGAAAGCCGAAAATGAACGGTTTGATGAATCGCTTCGTACCGTGATGGGACGGAGCCTTAACTTCAATCCTCAGGATAAACAGGCTTTATATGTGGATAATCATCAGGCAAATTATCTCGAAACGATGAAGATATTCGGCGGAATCACGTTATTTGTCGGATTTATCGGAATCCTTACGTTGATAGCGGGCATCGTAGGTGTGAGCAACATCATGCTGGTATCCATCAAAGAGCGGACGCGCGAAATCGGCATCCGCAAAGCCATCGGTGCGCCGCCGGCGTCCATCCTGAAGACCGTCATTCTGGAATCCATTATTATTACCGCTATCTTCGGATATATCGGTTTAATGGCCGGCATCGGGCTGACGGAAATCGTCAATTTCTTTATGGAGCAGGCGGCGAATGGTCAGGCAGCAGGTGACGGAATGCAGATGTCGATATTTAAAAATCCCACGGTCAATGTCGGCTATGCGGTTTTTGCGACATTCGTCCTCATTGTCTCGGGCGTGTTGGCCGGCTATCTGCCCGCGCGTAAGGCTGTAAGAGTGAACCCTATCGAAGCAATGAGGCAAGAGTAACACGCGACAGCGACAATAACAAAAAAGATAGAAATGAAGAATTTTTTCGACATAGACCGATGGCAGGAAATATGGATCACCATTACGCACAACAAGTCGCGTAGTTTCCTGACGGCTTTCGGCGTATTTTGGGGGATCCTGATGCTTGTCGTGATGGTGGGAGCCGGAAATGCTTTGCAAACCGGCATTTTCTCTCAAATCGATGGCTTTGCCACCAACTCCTGTTATTTCACCCCCGAAGAAACATCATTGCCGTACAGAGGCTTCCGTAAAGGTCGTCGTTGGGAAATAAAGAATGCCGATATTCCCATTATTCGCCAACGGGTAAAAGATATCGACCAACTCTCACCTTTGGTATATATGTGGCCGAACGAAGAGAACGTCGTCAGGGGCGAATACAAAGGCTCTTATACGCTACGGGGATGTTATCCGGAAAACGACAATATCGACCGCAGCATCATGCTCAAAGGCCGCTTCATTAATGAAATCGATATCGCCGATAAGCGGAAGGTTTGCATATTGGGAGAGCGTGTGTATGAGGTGTTGTTCCCAAAAGGGGAGGACCCCATAGGTAGTGTTATTCGAGCCAATGGTATTTATTTTCAGGTGATCGGCGTGTCGAAGAGCTCTTCGGGAATCGGTATCGGCGGTGATCCGAAGGAAACCATCACCATTCCTTTCAGCACCATGCAGCAAGCATTCAACCTCGGCAATGCGATTCATATTGTGGGGGTGACGGCAAAGCCGAAAGTGAAAGTCACCCAGATTGAAAAAGAAGTCGGTACAGTCCTGAAAGATTTGCATCAAATACATCCCGACGATCCCACAGCGGTTTGGGCGATTAATTTGGAAGAACAGTTCAATATGTTCGATTATCTCGGCATAGGTATTGCCGCGTTGATATGGATTGTGGGATTAGGGACGTTGTTCGCCGGCGCCATCGGTGTCAGTAACATTATGCTGGTTACCGTGCGGGAGCGGACCAAAGAGATCGGTATCCGTCGTGCCTTGGGCGCCACGCCGAACAATATCATCGGGCAAATTCTTAGCGAAAGCATTGTGTTGACGCTATTGGCCGGCGTTTTGGGTGTCGTTTTGGGTGTCGGCATTTTAGGAGCGGCAGGCATTGTATTGAGTCAGGGTGATCAGTTTTTCAAAGATCCGCAGATTCATTTTTCCATGGCTGTGGGGGCGGTGCTGATTCTTGGTGTTATCGGGGCATTGGCCGGATTTTTGCCGGCGCAACGGGCGATGATGATTAAACCCATCGAGGCGATAAGGGAAGAATAGGCAAATTGATGTGCTGATTAAGGATGAATGAGAGCAAAAACAATTACGAATTACGAATGAAACGCGGAAGGTCAACGGGCCGGCGACCGCAGATTGGCGACCGCAGATTGGTGACCGGCGACTGGAGACCGGCGACTGGAGACCGCAGACCGCAGACCGGTGACATTAGACATTAGACATTTTGACATTTAAATATATGAGAAGAGTATTAAAAATTGCAGGACTTGTTTTGGTGGCTTTATTGGTCATCGGGACATTTGTATTCCTTTGGCAGAAATCGCGTCCGAAGGTAACGAAATACACCATTGAAACGGCGACGATGGGAACGATCGAGAAACGTACCGTGGCGACCGGAAAGGTTGAACCCCGGAACGAAATCCTTATCAAACCGCAAATATCCGGCATCATATCCGAAGTGTATAAGGAAGCCGGAGATAAAGTGGAAGCGGGCGATATTATCGCTAAGATTCAAGTGGTTCCCGATATGGCCAGCCTCAGTAGCGCCGAGTCGCGTGTGTCGCGTGCGCAATTGGCTCTCGATCAGAGCCGCCGCAATTACGACCGCGATAAGAAGTTGTTCGATACCGAAGTCATATCGAAAGAGGAGTTCGAGAAGGTCGAATTGCAGTATAAAAACGATCAGGAGGAGCTTCAGTCGGCCACCGATAACCTGAGTATCGTGCGAACGGGAATTACCCAAAGTTCCGCCTCGTCAAGTAACACGTTGATCCGTTCCACCATTAGCGGCATGATTTTAGACGTGCCGATCAAGGTGGGGAATTCCGTCATCCAGTCCAACAACTTCAACGATGGCACTACCATTGCTTCCGTCGCCAATCTCAACGACATGCTTTTTGTCGGGAAAATCGATGAAACCGAGGTCGCGCAATTATCGGGCGATATGCCTATGGAAATCACCATCGGCGCGATACAAGATCGTAAAATCCCTGCCAAACTCGAATATGTTTCCCCGAAAGGAACCGAAGAAAGCGGGGCCATCCTCTTCGAGATAAAGGCGGCCGTACAGATGCCTTCCGACATATTCATCCGTGCCGGATACAGCGCCAATGCCGAGGTTGTGCTCGACAAACGCGACAGCGTACTGACGATTCCCGAAACTTGCATCGAGTTCAGTAACGATTCGGCTTTTGTTTATTTCGCAAAAAGCGCCGAGCCGCAGGAGTTTGAAAAGAGACCGGTGAAAATAGGCCTCTCGGACGGAATTAAGATCGAAGTGATCGAAGGGTTAAAGGTAAATGATAAGGTACGCGGGAACGAAATAGTAGACAGTAAAAAATGAAAGCAAGATGTTTTATAGCCTTGTTGGCTGTGTGGGCGACTATTGCCTCGCTGCCGGCACAACGGCCCTTTACGCTGGAGGAATGCATTGAGGTCGCTTTGCGGAACAATCGCACCGTCAAGCAGCAACAACTAAGCAAAGAACAACAACAAATCGCCTACAGTCAGGCGCGTGCCGACCTGCTTCCTAACCTGAATGCCAGTGTGGGGCACAACTTTGTCTTCGGACGTTCGAAAGGACGCGACGATGTCTATCAGAGCAACAATTCGTCTCAGACAAACTTTAGTATCAGCAGTGATCTTACGTTGTTTGACGGTTTACGGATGAAGTATAATATCGATGCCCGCAAGGCAGATCTTCAAGCCTCCGAAGCCGACCTTCAAAAAATAGAACGCGATATCACCCTGAGTGTTTCCACGGCATTCCTTCAGGTACTGCTCAACAAAGAACTGTTGCAAATCGCCGCCGAACAGGTCGAAGTGACCAAGGCGAATATCGAGCGGAGCAAGCAGATGGTGAACAACGGCAAAATGGCGCAAGGCGAACTCTATGAGCTCGAAGCGCAACAGGCGCAGGAAGAACTCGAGCAGGTGCGCGCCGAAAGCAATTTGCAACTCGCGCTGCTCGACCTGGCACAGATTATGGAATTGGAGGAATTTTCACAGTTCGACGTGACGGCGCCTGCCGTAGAAACTCTCATCAACGAAGGGGTGCTCTTGTCGTCCGATGCCGTATATCAAAGTGCGATTATGCATCGTCCCGAAATTCATGGAGCCCAGTACCGGTTGGTCTCCAGTGAAAAAGAATGGCTCATGGCTAAGTCGCAATATTATCCTTCTTTATCTTTCGGGGCAAATATGGGTACCGGATACTATCACATGAACGGTCTCGAAAACGATTCTTTCAGCTCGCAGTTCCGTAATAATATGAGTAACTCCATCGGCTTCAGCCTCAGTATTCCCCTCTTCAATCGGTTTCAAATCAGAAACAGCGTACGCAATGCTCGTTTGGCGATAGAAAACAGTAAACTCGAAATGGATAAAACCAAACTCGATTTGCGCAAACAGGTCGAACAGGCGTATTATAATGCATTGGGGGCAAAAAGCCGGTGGAAAGCGGCTCAAAAATCGGAAAAAGCCACCGAAGAGGCCTTTCGTTTTGCCGAGCAGAAATACGAAAACGGACGCGCCACTTCCTACGAGCTATTCCAAGCGAAGAACAACCGTACGAAAGTCCTTGGCGAGCAGGCGCAAGCCAAGTACGAATACGCTTTCCGCTTAAAAATACTGGAGTTGTTGAAAGAGTGATCTATGATGATGTATGATGTCTGAAGGATGAATCTATCACAAATCGAATCACCTCTTACAACTTATAACTTATTAATAACGCGTAACAAACAAATAATAATGAAGACAAAAATAATTGTATTTTTCACCGTGATGGCAGCGGTTATGTGCCTGTCTACGGCTTGTGCTCAAAGTCGTATTACTTCTAAAAACTTCCCCGTACGGGCATTCTTAGCCATTGAGTCAAATTCAGTAGGTAACCTCCATATCCGGCAGGGAAGTGACACACAGGTCAGGGCCGAAGGGGATGATGAGATGATAAAAAAGCTTGATATCCGTGTGGAACAAGGCACGCTTGTGATCGATATGGAGAAAACGATCGTGAAAAAATGGAAGAGAAATACCAAATTGGATATTTATATTACCACACCGTCTTTGTCTAAATTAGAGCAAGACGGAGTGGGTAATGTCGTGTTTACCGGTACGGTAAATGTTCCGAAGCTCGAAATATCATCCGATGGCGTGGGAAATATCTCTTCTGACGAACTCATTTGCGACGATCTTATCATCGAATCGGATGGGGTAGGAAACATTCAATTAGCGGGAAAAACACAGATTCTTTCTGTTTATTCCGATGGCGTGGGGAATGTGAATACCGAAAACCTTATAGCCGCGAAGGCGAAAATCATTTCCAATGGAGTCGGAAATGTAAGGTGCTACGCCACTGAAGAAGTGGATATCTCGGCAGGAGGCGTGGGGAATGTCACCTATTTCGGTAATCCGGCTTCCAAATACATTCGTAAAGGCGGCATCGGAAAAGTGAAGGCCGGAGATTGAGATGACGGGGCGAAGGAGCCGTCAAAAAGACTGTTATGAATTATGAGGTATGAATTATGAAATCTTTGAATCCCGTACATAAAATGGCGTTAATCGAAGAATTACTTCTTAAAGTTTTCCTATCTTTGTCTCCTATTGTAGCTGCATACGGGTTCTGTCCGGAAATAGAAAGAACCTGTTGGCGGTAATGGAATGAGTAAAACAAATGAATAAGATCATTACGATAAGTCGGGAGTTTGGAAGTGGAGGTCGTGAACTCGGAAAACGACTGGCGAAAATATTGAATATCGCGTATTATGATCATGAGATTATTACGATGATTGCTTCCAAAAGCGGATTGGAGCAAAATTATGTAGACAGTGTCGTCGATAATATTCCGTTTTCTCATTCCATTATTTCAGGGCGGACGCTCAGCAATATTGTTTCTCCGTTGCTCGATCTGAACGTTCAAATATATGCCCGGCAAAGAGAGATTGTCAGGGAAATAGCTTCCAAAAGCGATTGCCTGATTATAGGACGGTGTTCCGATTATCTTCTCCGGGACTATAATCCGTTCAATATATTTGTTTATGCCGATATCGAGGCTCGTTTGCAGCGGTGCCGCCAAAACGCTCCCGAAGGAGAAGACCTTTCTGATGCAGAGTTGAAAAACAAAATTTTGACCATTGATAAAAACAGAGCCAAATATTATAAGTTCTTTACAAGCCGGAAATGGGGGCAGAAAGAAAATTATCATCTGTGTCTCAATACTTCGGGTGTCATACACAAAGAGATGGCCATGCCTTTGTCGGAACTGCTGAAAGTCATGACGGGGTACTGATAAACGGGGGAGTAGGGAGCGACCCTGCGTGTGCGATGTTTTGATGCGGGCTTGTAAAGGAAGAATGTATGGATAATAGAACTTTATTTGAAAAGACTACGATATCCCGGCTGTTTATTATTGTAACCATTCCGGGTATCATTAGTATGCTCGTGTCGTCACTCTATTCGATAATCGACGGGGTTTTCATCGGGCAGCTTCTGGGAGCCGACGCGTTTGCCGCCTTACAATTGGCCATACCTTTCGTCATTATCAATTTTGCATTAGCCGATCTTATCGGAGTCGGTTCCTCGGTTCCGATTGCGATTAAACTCGGTGAAGGCGACGAAAAAACGGCAAGTAATATCTTTTCAAGCGCCCTATTGCTTATTTTCCTGACCGGCATCGGGATGGGGGCCATTTTATTTATCTTCGGAGGTTCTTTCGTGAAATTAATGGGCGCCGATGAGCATCTTGTGGATATGGCTGCTCAGTATTTGCGTGTCTATGCCGGATTCGCTCCTCTCACGACCATCATTTTTGCCGCAGATAACTATTTACGTATTTGCGGAAAAGTGAAATACAGCATGTTTGTCAATATCCTGATGTCGGTCATCGCCATTATACTGGAATTCTTATTTTTAGTTGTCTTTCGTTTCGATATTTGGAGCGCGGCCTTAGCTACTTGTTTGAGTATGTTTATTTGTGCTATGCTTGCCTTGATGCCGTTTCTACGGGGACAATTGCAACTTCGTTTTGTCAAACCCCGCATCGATCGGAAGGTGCTGAGCAGTATCTTGACAAACGGAACTCCCACTTTCCTGAATAATATTGCCGGCCGTGTGGCATCTATTTTCTTTAATATTTTCCTGCTTCGTTTAGGTGGTTCTATTGCCGTGTCTGCTTATGGCGTACTGATGTATGTCGACAGTATTACACAGCCCGTCCTTTATGGTTTTTGCGATTCCTTGCAGCCGGCCATCGGTTATAATTACGGCGCGAAAAACCATAGCCGCATCGCCGCCATCCGCCGTTTATGTTTCCTTATTTGCGGCATGATGATGTCGCTGTTGATGGCCGGAGTGATGTTTTTGGCTAAAGCGCCCCTCATCGGCATCTTCGTGAAAGCGGAAGATACGGGACTAATGGATTTATCTATACAAGCTTTATCGTTATTTGTCTTATCTTATCTGACAAGATGGATTTCTATTGTGTCGCAGAGTTATTTTTCGGCTATCGGAAAAGCGAAGTATGCGACGGTCATCTCTCTTTCCATTGCATTCGTTTTTCCCATGATTATGCTCTTTTCTCTCGAATCTTTAGGACTGGATGGGCTTTGGCTGAATTTACCTTTCGCTTCGTTGTTGACGGCTATTTTGTCCTTCATCCTTATGGCCGTACATCTCCGGAAAAATAAAGTCTGAAAATTCGTATTCGCATGTTATTCGCCCTATGACATATTAAAATCCCGAATATTCGAAAAAAAATCGAATAATGTAGGGCCGTCTTATCAATAATTTATATTTTTGCAAGACACATAATTATAACCCTTGTCGTATGAAAGCATTTATTCTCTTACAAGCTCAACCTTTTCTTTTTGAATGGTGGCAAATACTATTAGCGGCTACACCTGTGTTGCTATTAATCATTTTGATGGGATTCCTGAAAATGTCGGGAGATAAAAGTGCGTTGATCACGCTGGTGGTTGCGGTGTTAATCGCGTTAATCGCCTATGGTTTTTCTTTTGCCGATGCCGGATTATCGGTAGTCTATGGCTTCTTGAAAGCCTTTTTCCCCATACTTATCATTATCATTATGGCTATTTTCAGCTACAATGTGTTGGTACATACTGGGAATATGGAAATTATCAAACAACAATTCTCGTCGTTATCGTCCGACAAAAGCGTGCAGGTATTGTTGCTCACCTGGGGCTTCGGCGGTTTGCTCGAAGGGATGGCCGGCTTCGGAACGGCGGTCGCTATTCCGGCGGCGATATTGATAGGGTTGGGTTTTAAGCCCGTCTTTTCGGCGGTGGTCAGCCTCATCGCCAACAGTGTCGCTACCGGTTTCGGAGCTGTGGGAACACCGGTAAAGGTCTTGGCCGAACAGGCAGGCATTACCGATATACAGACGCTTAGTTCGCATGTCGTCTTTCAACTCTCGCCGCTTATGTTCATCATTCCGTTTATTTTGGTGTTCTTAACCGATTCCTCCGCAAAGAAACTGCCCGGACACATTCTTCTGAGCTTCTTGGTCGGCGGTATCTCGCTTGTCACCCAATACTTGGCCGCCCGCTACATGGGCGCCGAAACACCTGCAATACTCGGTAGCATCGCTTCTATTCTTGTTATTGTCCTTTATGCGAAGATTACCGAAAGAAACCACCCGAAAGATCAAACCGAAGCAACCGTAAAATACTCTTTCGGCGATACCCTGAAAGCGTGGAGCGTATATGGGATCATTCTTGTCCTTATTATTGCGACCAGCCCGCTGTTGCCTGTCCGCAATATGCTCTCGCCGCTGCTGACGACTGCTTTCAAATTCAATATTTTCGATGTTACGGGAGGCGCCGATGTGGCTCGTTCCGTAAGCATCTCGTGGTTAATCGATGCCGGCGTGCTGCTCTTTGTCGGGTCACTCGTGGGTGGATTGATACAAGGGGCGAAGATCGGCGGACTCTTCAGAGTGCTGGGCAGAGTGATTGTTCAGCAGCGAAAGACCATCGTCACGGTCTGCTCGTTGATTGCCATGTCGTCGGTAATGGATTTCGCCGGCATGATTAATATATTGGGAGTTACCTTGGCGTATGCGACAGGGTCGTTTTATCCTTTGTTTGCTCCCACCATCGGATGTATCGGGACGTTCCTGACCGGCAGCGATACGTCGTCGAATATTTTGTTCGGTAAATTGCAAGCATCGGTGGCGCACGCTACCGGAGCCGATCCCAGTTGGTTGGCGGCTGCCAATACGGCCGGAGCGACCGGCGGAAAAATCATTTCCCCGCAAAGTATCGCTGTCGCCACCTCTGCTTGCGGTCAACAAGGTCAGGAAGGGGCTATCATGAAGAAAGCTTTGCCGTATGCGTTGTTGTATATTGTGGTGGCGGGCCTCATGGTGTATTTTGGGCCGCGCTTATTGGGCGGATTAATAGCCTGAACTCAAAGAACCGCAAAGTTTTTTTGAGGCAGTCTCTTTTGTCACAACAAGAAATGGAGAAACGAAATCGAATAATAAAATTGATATGAAAATCGGACTATTTGTACCTTGTTATGTAAATGCCATCTATCCGCAGATAGGAGTTGCCAGCTATAAATTGCTGGATTATCTGGGATTGGATGTGGATTACCCCGTGGATCAGACCTGCTGCGGGCAGCCTATGGCGAACGGCGGGTTTGAAGATGAAGCGATTGCTCTGGCCAAACATTTCGACGATTTGTTTGCCGGATTTGATTATGTGGTGGCACCCTCTGCCAGTTGTGCCGTGTTTGCCCGGGACAATCACCCGAGGTTGTTGGAAAAGGAAGGACTGGTGTGTCACACCACCGGTCGCATGTATGATTTGTGTGAGTTTTTGCACGATGTGGTGAAACCGGACTCGTTTCCCGGTAAATTTCCGCATAAGGTTAGTATTCACAATAGTTGCCACGGCGTGCGCGAGTTGCATTTGTCGTCGGCCAGTGAATTGAACATTCCCCGGTATTCGAAAATCAAAGACCTGCTTTCGTTGATGGAGGGCATCGAGATTTTTGAACCCGATAAGGTGGACGAATGCTGCGGCTTCGGCGGTATGTTTTCGATTGAAGAGCCCGCCGTATCGGTCACGATGGGGAAAGATAAACTGAAGAATCATATCGCTACCGGGGCCGAATACATTACGGGCGCCGACAGTTCGTGTATGATGCACATGAGGGGCATTGCCGACCGGGAAAAATTGCCTATTCGTTTTATTCATGCAGTGGAAATTTTAGCAACAGGATTATGAGTACGTTACACACAAAAGCAGCCACGCGCTTCCTGGAGAACGAACAACAGGCCGAGTGGCATAATCAAACCCTTTGGGTGGTACGCCAAAAACGCGACCGGCTGGCCATGCAGGTCCCCGAGTGGGAACAATTGCGTGAAGCCGCCAAAAACATCAAGATGCACACGATTACGCATCTCGATAAGTATGCACAACAGTTTGCCGACATTGCCGCAGCAAATGGTGTGGTGGTGCATTGGGCCAAAGATGCCGAAGAGCACAACCGGATCGTTTACGAAATCCTGGCGAGTCATCAGGCGAAGAAACTGGTGAAAAGCAAGTCGATGCTTACCGAAGAGTGTGAGATGAATCCCTATTTGATAGAACGGGGCATTGATGTGGTGGAGAGCGATTTGGGCGAGCGTATCTTGCAATTGAACGGAACGGCGCCCAGCCATATTGTCCTGCCGGCCATTCACATGATGCGCGAAGAAGTGGGAGAATTGTTTGCGGAGAAACTCGGTACCGAAAAGGGGAACAGCGATCCTACTTATCTCACGCGGGCAGCCCGTACGCATTTGCGGAATGAGTTCCTGACGGCCGATGCGGCGATGACGGGATGTAACTTTGCCGTGGCTGAAACGGGCGATGTCGTCGTTTGTACCAACGAAGGCAATGCCGATATGGGAACATCGTTATCGAAACTGCACATCGTATCGATGGGAATTGAAAAAATCATTCCCAACAGCAAGTCGTTGGCCGTGTTTACACGCCTCTTGGCCCGATCGGCTACCGGCCAACCGACGACTTCTTATACCTCGCACTACCGCAAGCCTATCGAAGGCGGCGAAATGCATGTGGTGATGGTCGATAACGGGCGCAGCGACATTCTGGCGAATAAAGAGCATATCCAAACGCTGAAGTGTATCCGTTGCGGGGCCTGTATGAACACTTGCCCGGTGTACCGGCACAGCGGAGGATATTCTTATACGTATTTTATCCCCGGTCCCATCGGTATTAATCTGGCGATGCTAAAAAATCCGAAGAAGTATTCCGATAATGTATCGGCTTGTTCGCTTTGTTTCTCTTGCAATAATGTCTGTCCGGTGAAAATCGATTTAGCCGATCAGATTTACCGCTGGAGGCAAGGGCTCGATTCTATCGGCAAGGCCGATAAAATGAAGAAGATGATTTCGGGCGGACTCGAATATCTCTTCAAACGTCCCGGGTTATACGGTTCGTTACTGAAAATGGCGCCGATCGTCAACCACATGCCTCGTTTTCTTATTTACAACGGACTTAACGATTGGGGGAAGGGCCGTGAGCTCCCGCAATTTGCCGGAGAGTCGTTCACCTCCATGTGGAAAAAAGGAAAAGTGAAAGGAGCCAACAAGAAGTTGAATCATTAATTTGTACCATTATGTCAAGTAAACTATCCATATTAGAAAATATACGTAAAAATATTGACGAGCAATATGAAATGCCCGATCTGGACGCGTTTGTGCCGACAGCTTATGCCGATAAACTATCGCAGTTTATCGATATCAGTAAAGGGGTAGGAGGCCATGCACGGGTACTGGAAGACGGCGAAGACTTGAATGCCGTCATTTCCGGGCTTTATCCCGAAGCGAAGACCATTGCTTCCAATTTGCCCGAAGTGACGGTCGCTACGTTCAATCCCGATGAGCGGGACGATGCGCATACCCTTATAGGAATCGATCTGGGTGTGGTCAAAGGCGAATTCGGCGTGGCCGAAAACGGATGCGTATGGATCCCTCAGAATGTGAAATACAAGGCGCTCTATTTTATCTCGGAGTATTTGGTGATCATCCTCGATAAGCACCGTATCGTTGACACGATGCATGAAACCTATAACCAAATAGACATGCACGGAAAAGGATTCGGCGTGTTTATTTCCGGCCCGTCTAAAACAGCCGATATCGAGCAGGCATTGGTCGTTGGAGCCCATGGCCCCAAAGGCGTGACCGTGTTGCTGGTGTAAGGAAAGATAGGGAAGACGGAGGGTACCCTTTGTCCCTTGGTCTCTTGTCCCCTTAGTCTCAGTTTACACGTAGCTGTGAATGCCTCCCAATACATAGGTAACGCCGAAGAACGTCATTAATACGGCAACGAACGCGATGGAGCAATATAAGTGGAACTTACGGGGATCTGAAAATAAGGGGATGTTTTTCGCATGCATCGGCAGCGAATAGATCAACAAGGTGATCAGCGCCCATGTTTCCTTGGCATCCCATCCCCAATAACGTCCCCAGGAGATGTTCGCCCATACCGCGCCGATAAATATGCCTGCCGTAAGCAAAAATACGGCCGGATAAAGCAGGGTGGAATTCGTTTGGTAAAAGCGTTCTCTTCGCTTTTTAGCGCAGAGCCCGATAATAGATGTGACGGCTATATATAATAATAACATATAAGCCACCATGATCACCGATACATGGGCGGCCAGCATCGGCGTGCGCAGGATCGGTGTCATCGGGTTGATACGCGAAATGTACAGCCAAACCATGGCGGTGGGTACTGCCGTGAAAAGCATTCCTTTCCACCCGATGCGCAGGAACAATATCCATAACATGGCTATGCCCAGCAGCAGATAGCCGGCATACGTGATGCCTACGCCCCATGGATCGTGGCTTACCAGAAACGTAGCGCCCATCTCGTCGCTGTCGTAATTCATCTGGTAAATACGGTAGCCCGATTTTTTAAAGATCTTGTTCATCGAAATCTGGTGAACCTCCCCGTCCACTTTTATAAAACTCCGGTAGTCGGCAGGCTGATCCGTGCCGGGATGATACTCGATATCGAAATAGAGCATTTTTATATCGAAAGGAACCGGCACGCGGCGGCTGCCGTCTTCCGAAACAAAATAATTGAGAATCTGGTTTTGACGGATATGCATCGCTCCCCTTTCGGCGCAAAGGTAGGTGACTAACCCGCCGAGTAAGATAACGAGGAAGGAACAATGCAGCAGGAATGCAGGCAAATTCCGATAAAGTTTTGCCCGGACGATAAATGCCAGCATCATCACCCCCGCAATGCCCCAAAGGACAACAAACCACCATGAGCCGTAAATCCATTCGACGGCATGTTCCGTGCCGAAGAGTTTCTCGACGACAGTAGCCGTTGCAAGGACGACTATCAACAGCAGTAAAATCCCGAAGGATAAGTCTCTCGCTAATTTGTTTGTCTTCATAACCGTTTTTCTACGATGCGTTGGTAAACCTCCAGTTGGGTTTTTAGTTTTTCGATTTCCGCCTGTGCTTTTTCCAATTCTTTTTGCAGGTTATTCCGTTCGGCAACCCGTTCTTTTTCGCGCTTCGTCTCGTAGGAAACGGGAAACCGGTCGCCTATTTCCGCAATGAGGTTGCGGTTTATGGCCAACCCCAATTTCCACCAAATGCGCATCTGTAGCGAATCGCTCTCTCCATATTGTCTGAAAGAGCTGGGGTCTACTCCCATCCGCCTTCCCAATTCAGCGAATGATATCTTTTCTTCTTCGACCGCTTTCATAATCCATTGGCCGTTGTGCGGCAATTGCGTATTATTTTCTTTTGTCATATCGATAATTGTTTTCTTTGATAGGATAAGTAAATCTTATTTAAGGATATAACAAGCTAATATCTTGATAAGTTTTCCGAACGATCCGTTTTCTTATCTTTCTTCCATAATCCTGTATCTGTTTTTAATAGTCTTAAATCTTCCTTTGATGATATTTAATCGTATTACAAGTAGGTGAAATCATTTTTTAATAACTTAATATCTGCTTTCAATGATTTTATATCATGATTTATTGAGTAAATATGTTTCTATAAAGACTCCTTATCATTCTTTTGTGATGTAAGGTCTGTTTCTTTAAAGATTTATCCTTATTACTGTAAGGAAAAAACACAATGGACCGGTTTCAATAACTATCAGAAATTCTCAAACGCTCTGTTTTCCGAAGTTTTTACCGCGATACATTCCATTTCTATCAACCACTCCGGACGGCATACCTGCGCCCAAACGATTACTTTGGGAATGTCGGGATACTGTATGTTCAGATATTTTTCGACAAAATCATAATCCGCCGGATCCCGAAGATAAACGATCAGTTGGGCAATATCGTTCATAGTTGCGCCGCCTTCGGCAAGCAACACCCGGATATTTTCCAATGTGCGTTTTATTTGTTTGTCGATACGGAACGGGGCAACCACTTGTCCCTTACGGTCGATACTGGCGGTTCCTGAAACATAAATATGCCGACGGTCGCCGTAATCGATTGCCGTAGCCCTTTCGAAAGTCACTCCGTATTCGATGGTAGGCGCCAAATGCGACAACCCTTTCAAGTAGGCGACCTGTTCCGGACGAATGCCCGAAATGCTGTAAGCATCCATTAGCACGATGGTTTCGGGATATATATATTTACCTTCTATTCCCGTGCTCGCTATATAATGGGTTTTATCCGTTAATCCCTCTTGTTTAAAATGCATTTTACGCATGGTTGCCATGCGATCGTAATGAATATCGATTCCTTGAACATAGATCCATGTCCGGATGCAATTATCTTTCAGCAAACAATTTTGTTTAGCAAGTATTTCGGCATACCGGTCAAAAAGACGACCGGTTTCGATTCCTTCGTTCTTCTGCCTGCTGTGCATTTGCGTTGTATACAGATGAGTATAGATGTTGCGTTGGAGGGATACGGTATTTTCTCCGCAATTTTTCACTTGTCCGTTTTCCACCCAATATACCCAAAGACTCACTTTCGTTCCGTTCAGTGGCGGTTGTTGTACAACGGATATGGCGATCTCTTTTTGTTCCGGTAGCAAATGCGCCTGATTGATGGCATCACTTACGAAATATCGTTTCAGTACAGGGGTGCAATTTTTCAGTTCTCCTGTTTCCCGTTGTAAAGAGGCGACGACTGTCTCTATCGCATAAAATTGTTGTTCAGTCGTCGCTTCTCTATCCAATAGCCGAATCATGGCATGTATTTCCGATGAACCGTTTTCTGAGGGGAAAATAGAAAGACGGGTCTCTGCATTTACATCCTGATTGGATATCGTTTTATATATCATTGACATTGATTATTACCCTGTAGCCGATGTTTTGTTATTCCTTCCGGTTTTCCGATTAAATGGATTCCAAAAACTTCACCAACGCATCGCGATCTTCTTTGGATAAGTTCCTGAATTTTTCGCGCGGATGTTTCGCATCTCCTCCGTGCCACATAATGGCTTCGGTATAGTTACGGGCGCGCATATCGTGTAAATGATCGGAAGCGCCTGTACATAACTGCGACAGTCCGCGCCCCCATAACGGCGTAGTCCGGCACCATCCGGTGCGGATATTATTCACCATTTCCAACCGGTGCTGAAGCAAGTCGCTATAGGGCCATATCTTTTGATAGGGATAACGCGGCAGTTTGTTTACCACCAGCGTATCGCCGGTATAGTTATCCGGTCCGGTAGTCCATGAAGGCTTGTGACAGCTTGTACAGCCGATACTGTAAAAAATGTTTTTGCCGTGTTGCACCTCCTTATCGTCGAGATTACGGGCAGCAGGGACAGCCAATCCGCGATGCCAGATCATGAAATTGACATAATCTTCGGTCGGCATTTCCGGCTGCAGATCAGTCGCCAGCAATTCATTATAAATGGTTGTCTCATCTTTTTTGAGAGAAGCTTGTACGTCCGGATTTTTCGACATGGCACGGGCGTAAGCTTTTGTGATATAATTGCCGCGCCGGTTTTCACGGGTAACATTCGTGATATTCCAAATGGCGTTGGCACCGGGACCGTTTTGCAATGTACCGCGAGTCAGGCCGTACGTATAGCGTCCGGGATGTTTGGTGCCGTCGTTTTCGGTAATGAAATTGGCAGGGGCGTATTTCGCGTCGTTCAGCGTTCGACCGAGGGCCTTCTGTCGATGATATTCTGCGATAATCGAATCATCAGGGATGGCATCGAGCAGTCCCGTGCCGTAGATGCCGATCGTTGCTTCGAGTTTCACCATATAATTCGTCGGTTTCGGATCGGTATTGATAGATGCCGGATCGATCGTTACTTCCGGATAAATCAGGCTATAAGTTTCCCCGTCGGGAAATTTGTTACCGAATTCGTCTGTGTATTCTTTCCATTCGATGCGGATGCCTTTCTCATCGATTGCAGGCAGGAAAGGAGCCGTCGCGCGTGTTTGAGGCATACCGGTAAGTTCCGGCACATAAGCCTGCGTATTTTTATCTACGACAACCAGCAGATATCCGTTTCCGTGATCGTTGGCGCTGTATCTTTCCATCCTTTTCCCGTGTCCGTAGCCGGGGTGGCAGGTGATACACGAACTGCGGACATAGACGGGCCCCAATCCGCGACGCACCCCGGAAGTATTCGAGTTGAACTCGTCTTCAAAAAAAGATTCCCCTATTTGGAAAGCAAGCGACATTTCCGCATTGTCTTCTACCGCCGGCGTCGGCTGTTCGAAAGCGGTAGAAATGTCATTTACCGACGTTGTACCGAGTTTGCCTCCTGTGTAATACTCTTCGGGTAATTCTGTAATCGTGTCCGGCGTGTCGTCGTTCTTACAGGAACCGAACAGTGCAAACAGACAGGTTAAATAGATGATTGAGAAAAGATGTTTCTTCATTTTACTGTATATTTATCAAACGAATTATATATATGAATATCAATAATAAAGATACTCTCTTTATACAACTATAAGAGGATATCCCGTTGCAGGATTCCTCTTATGGCAAAAATGACCGGATGAGTTTAATTTCCACTCAGAAGCGCTTGTTTTGCTTCATTCAATGCGGCCGTGAGCTCCGAGCAGGCCTCGATTGCTTCACCTGCTTGTGTGGAGGCGAAATTCTTTTCAAAAGGAAAGGGAATAGCCCGTATTTTAGCGATGGCATTCTCCGTGGCAGCGATCACTTTGGCATCCACGATCGGATTAACCGATTTGATATAATTGCTGAGGGATGCGCCCCTGTTCTTATCGTCTGCTCCTCCCAGATAAGCATTCTGAATGCTGACGATATTGTCTTCGAAGTCTTCCAGCGAGTTATAACTATACGGCGATTCGAGATAGTTTTTATCGTCGCCTCTGTAAGCATTTCCGATTTTAAGATTTCCCACCTCTTCCGAGATCGTTGTACATCCGTCGAGAATAGCATTTGCTCCGGCTGTGACAGTGGGGTAGCCACTTCCAAGTTGTCCGGCTTTAATCATATTTTCACCGTATGCAAAACTGCTGGTTGACGGAGTTATTACAAGTTCCCTATCATCGATCAGTGTCTGTTTTTCTTTTGATACGGCATCATAACCTGCCCATGCGGCTTCAAGGCGGATACACTGGTTGCGTAGATCTCCCGTAACGGCCAAGGCATAAATCAGTTCATTATCTTTAATTTCATTTGCCGATTTAACTTTTCCTTCTTTATAGAAAATATATTCTATTCCGTGAAAACCAAGTAGGCGGTCTCCTAAAACTTCGTCAACCCATACATCCCCGTCTTCCGAATCCATACTTTCTATGGATTTTTTATCATCGAGCGTATTCAAAAAGGCTTTTTCATCCAATGGCCACGTATCGATATGCGGATCGATACCGAAATCTTTTACTGCACCAAATAAGAAAGCTTCACTTAACTCCCAATAACCGCGGGTTTTTATCCATTGATCGGCTACTTTTTTCAGATTGGCGTCTGTTTTTTCGTTTTTAAAAGTCTCTACCGTTTTATACAACACCAAACTTTCATCCGCTAAATTTTTATAAGTAGGGATAACCGTTTTGTTTACATATTGTGTAATAATACCTGACAGTGTTTTGTCTTTTTCACTGGAATCAATGTCGGGATCGTTGTCGCAAGCGGCAAATAAACCTGCACATAATACTACCATGGAAAGGTAGTATCCGAAAATTGTTCTCTTTTTCATCTTTTATCTGTTTTATATGAAGTTGTTGAATAATAAATTTATCTTGTTTATTTAGTGAAAAAACCGGAATAAGCAATACCCAGAGAAAACGAATTTTCATCTTCAAAGGGACTTTTTAGCATGCCGGCGGAATATTGTGCTTTGATGACTATTTCATCAGTCGGGAAATAGTTGATGCCTCCCGTTAAGATTTGCCGTTGGCACCAATCCTGATTTTCTATTCCTTCCGTTGCTTTATACATGGAATTGTAATATTCGTAGCGGGCGAACAGATATAACTTTTGATCTTTTTCCTTGAACTTTTGAAACCGTGAGAAAACATCATATCCCGCTTCTGTCCCATAGCATAAGGCTCCCGAAGCAACGTATGTTCGTGGAGAAGGGGAAGCATTTGCCAAACCTCTATTAAAGATGGAAATGGTTTTGGCGTCGCTCAAATGACCATAGTCAAAATAGCCGCGTGCAATCCAATTGTGTGCATTGTATTCAAAATCGAACGAACCGATGGTTACAGCGCCTTTCACCTCTTTATATTTATCGGCATACGAGGGCATTAAACTGTTTCGAAAACTATGTCCGTAATAGCCGCTTACACCCAATCGCAGCCCCTTCACGGAATAATTGTCGATACGAAACGCCCCGGCATACGTATTGGCTATTTTAAATTCAAACGGGGAAGCAGATCCGCCCTTTATCCAGTTTTGATTATTAAATAATTCGGAGTCGAGCCCCGGCAGCAACATCGCTTCATAGCGCCAATGCTTACCTAAATGTCCCCAAAGACTAATGCCTGTTTCGTGCCAGGTGCAAGGCATAATCGTATTTTCCCCTTCGGGACGGTACACGGTGAAGAACTGTGTGGGCAGGTGATTGCCGTTCGTCAATCCTACCGGTACGATAATATGTCCCATGCGCAGATTAATGGCGCGGGTGAAGGTCTTTTCGATCCAGAATTGTTCTAAAGCGACTTCTCCGCCCCGTTCCACTTCCATTTCGTATTCTCCGCCTTCATCAGCCTCCACTTCCATAGCCGATTCGGTACCTCCGTGTTCGAATTCTATTTCCGAATTCATGCGCCACCCGTTACCGAATTCGTAACCGATGAAAAAAACGACATGAGGTAAATCGACCCGTCCGTGATCGGGATCGTCTTTATAAGAATCGGGATACATATAGCGAAAAGGGTTGCTGCTGTAAAAATTACGACTTGCCACCGCTTCGCCGTAACCCCCTAATGTCAAACGGGATATACTCAATAATTTGGACGTGTTTGGTTCGTTCTCTATATCCGCTTTTGTCGTCTGGTCCTTGTTATCACGAACTTGTGCCTGCCCATCCCAACAAAAACCGATAAAGGTTGATAGACATAATAATGATCGAATGATAATTTGTTTCATATAGTCTTTTGTTTCACTTTTTAGTATAGGTGTAACTACATAGATGCTTTGTGATTTATCTTTCTTTTATTTGTTTACTTCCTTATAAATTTGTTTATAAATAATAAACAGGTGAATGATAGTCTGTTGAGATAAGCATTATTTATATATTATTCTTTTTATTTATTAAGACCACAAAAGTATTTCTCCACGGTCAAGGATGCAATACCTAAAAGTAATGATTTTTACAGTGAAAAATACCCTAAAATAAGGAGCTGTAAATTTAGAAACTGTTTTGAATTTTTTTTCTCTTGCAGCATTTGTCAAATCCAAGTATAGCTGTTACCTTTGCAAGTTCTATGATTCAGCATGCCTAATTTAAAAATAATTAATATATATGTCGGTTAGTTGATGAAATCAGAAGATGAATTAAAAGAAATTGCCGAGTTTGTTGGCGAATATGCCACCTGTTTGTTGGGGTCGGGTGTGCATACTTCGCGGGTGATGCGCAATACTGCCCGTATAGGTGAAGCATTGGGCGTAACGACCCGTATAAGTACTTCCCAGAAATCGGTTGTGCTGACTATTTCCGATTCGAAGAGGAATGTTCATACAAAAGTGCTGACAATACCCGCATTACCGATTAGTTTTGAATATAATTCCGAGCTGAGTGCATTGAGTTGGGAAGCACGTGACAGTCATTTATCTATCGATCAGTTGAAAGAGAGATATTACGATATTCTGTCGCGTCCCAAAATGAGATATTATTGGATCTTGTTATTAGTCGGATTGGCGAATGCTTCGTTTTGCCGCTTGTTCGGTGGTGATTGGGGCGCAATGGGAATTGTTTTTGTGGCGACGGTTGTGGGTTTTTTTGTTCGGTTAATACTACAGAAAAATCACGTGAATCATTTTTTCATTGTAACGACTTCAGCCTTTGTTTCGTCGATGATTGCGTCGGTATCGCTGCTCTTCGATGTGACGGCTGATATTGCGATTGCTACCAGTGTATTATATCTGATTCCGGGAGTACCTATTATTAATGGCGTGATAGATATTGTCGAAGGACATACTCTTTCGGGGCTTTCACGGCTTATTCAGGCGGTTCTGTTAGTTATTTGCCTGGCTATAGGTTTATCGATTTCTTTATTATTATTCAAAAACAGCTTGCTATGATATTGGAGTTAGTAAATGATGGTATCTTTGCGGCTATAGCGGCCGTCGGGTTCGGATCTATCTCCTATCCTCCCAAAAGGGCGTTTAAGTATATTGCGCTCCTTGCGGCCATAGGGCATGCGCTGCGTTTTTATTTGATGCATTACTTGTCGATGGATATTGCGACGGCTTCTTTTTTTGGGTCCTTACTTATCGGTGTCGCCGCTTTATGGTTCGGCAAAGTGTCGCATTGTCCGCTTACGGTATTATACATCCCGGCATTGCTTCCTATGATTCCGGGAATATATGCCTATAAAAGTGTTTTTGCATTGGTTATGTTGCTGAATAGTTTGGAGAATCAGGAGCTGGCCCAACAGTATGTGCATGAGTTTATGCTGAACTGTACGGTTACGGTGAGCGTCGTTTTCATGTTAGCCGTGGGGGCTACTTCCATGATCTTCCTTTTCCCTAAAAAGGCTTATTCTATGACAAGAAAAAATCGTATCTTTGTTGCTCGCAAAAACGAGGATGGAAAAATTACTGGATTCACTGAATGATGTGCAACGAGCTGCCGTGCAGTTTTGCGACGGTCCTTCATTGGTTATCGCCGGCGCCGGATCCGGCAAAACGCGCGTGCTGACCTATAAGATTGCGTATTTACTGGAACAGGGATTGCCGCCGTATTATATCCTTGCGCTTACGTTTACCAATAAAGCCTCGCGCGAAATGAAATCGCGTATTGCGGAACTCGTAGGCGAAAAGCGCGCCCGCAGGTTGTGGATGGGTACTTTTCACTCGATTTTCTCCCGCATCTTACGAAGCGAAGCCGAAGCTATCGGATTCCAATCGAATTTCACCATCTTCGATACGTCGGACTCGAACAATCTGATCCGTCTTATTATAAAAGAGTTGAAACTGGACGATAAACTCTATCGTCCGGCGGGTGTACACGGGCAGATATCGCGCGCCAAGAACAGTTTAATCACCCCCAAGATGTACGCGGCGAATGCCGAAATACTCGATTACGACCGTATGTCGAAGCGCCCGAGAATTTTTGAGATTTACGAGCGCTATCAAAACCGGCTGCGTGCGGCCAACAGTATGGATTTTGACGACTTATTGGTGTATACGAACATCTTGTTCCGCGATCATCCCGACGTGTTGGAAAAGTACCGTAACCAGTTCCAATATATTTTGGTGGATGAATATCAGGATACCAATTTTGCCCAGCATCTCATCGTTAAACAACTGGCCGATGCCCACCATCGTGTCTGCGTGGTAGGGGATGATGCGCAGAGCATTTACTCTTTCCGGGGTGCCAATATCGACAATATTCTCAAGTTCAAGTCGAACTATCCCGAAACGCAAATCTTTAAACTCGAGCAGAATTATCGCTCTACGCAAAACATTGTCAACGCGGCCAACAGCCTCATCAAGAAAAATACCGAACAGATTGCCAAGGATGTCTTTTCCGAAAACGAAGAAGGGGAAAAGATCGAGGTGATACAGGCTTTTTCCGACTTTGAAGAAGGGCTTATCGTGGCCAATAAAATTGCCCGGATGCGGTTGGAACAACACCCTTCGTACGGTGATTTTGCCATTCTTTACCGCACCAACGCCCAATCGCGTATTTTTGAAGAGGCGCTTCGAAAGAAAAATATCCCGTATCGTATTTACGGAGGTTTATCGTTTTATCAACGGAAAGAAATTAAAGATATTATCAGTTACTTCCGGCTGATTGTCAATCGGAGTGATGAAGATGCTTTCCGGCGTATTGTGAATTATCCCGCGCGCGGCATCGGCGATGTGACGGTGGGAAAGATTTCGTCGTCGGCGCAACTCCATGGCGTCAGTTTGTGGAAGGTGCTCTCCGAACCGCTGGCTTATAATCTGGAGGTCAATAGCGGCACGGCAAAAAAACTGACCGGCTTTTACGAGTTAATGAGCCGCTTTATGGAGCAAAACGAACAACTCAATGCGTATGAATTAGCCCAATTGGTGGTGAAGGAATCGGGTATCGCAAAAGAGGCGTACGATGATATGACTCCCGAAGGGATGAGCCGTGCACAGAATGTGCAGGAATTACTCAGCGCCATCAATGAGTTTGTCGATACGCGTTTGGAAGAAGGGGAAGAAAATTTAAAACTGGTCGATTTCCTATCGGAAGTGTCGTTATTGACCGATCAGGATACGGATCAGGGATCGGACGACGAGAAGGTGACGCTGATGACGATACATTCGGCCAAGGGACTTGAGTTCGAGCATGTTTTTGTGGTCGGTCTCGAAGAGGATTTGTTTCCTTCTTCCATGGCTAAAAATGAAATGAGGGGATTGGAGGAGGAACGCCGTTTGTTTTATGTGGCGGTTACCCGTGCAAAAAAGACCTGTACGATTACGTGGGCGAAAAGCCGTTTTCGAAACGGACAGACGAATATGTGCCGCCAAAGCCGCTTTTTGACGGATATGGACGAACGGTTTTTATCGGTCGACGGAAATCTCGAAGCCGGAAGCGACAGCAGTCCTGTTGCGGGAGGCTTTTGGGAGACGATGCGCCAAGAGCGCGTGCAAAGCAACGGGGCGTCGTATACCCCGCCTTCACGCAGGGAGTATGCTGATTCGAAGAAACGCTCGTCGGTGCAGTCTTCTTCGTCTATGCCTTTATCGAAAGAGGCCGTCGGCCTTCGCGAAGGCCAGGTAATCGAACACGAACGTTTCGGGCGGGGTGTGGTAACCGCCATTGAAATGGATGGTAGCAACCGGCGTGCTTTTGTGGATTTCGAGTCGGCAGGCAGAAAACAACTCCTGCTGAAATTCGCTAAATTCAAAATTGTGGAGGAATAACGAATGGTGAATGGTATTTACCATTTACCATTCACTCTCCCGGTTATTAAACGATGTAAAAGGAGGAAATTCGATTTTCCTATCTCGTGCAAAAATGTTATTTTTGGCAGCTGAAATAAAACCTTTTGTGTAGAAACTGTTTAGCATTCTTCTTCCTCTTATTCGGCTCAAATAGCCTGCTATTATCGCCAAAACAAGAAAGAACACTGCTAAAAAATAATTCTTTTTGAATCGCGAAATAAATTTAAACAGATTCGTAGAATTTAAGAAAATATTTTTAAGACATTCAATAAAATGACAAAAAGCGCTTTACAAATTGCAAGGGCATCGTATGAGCCCAAGATTCCGGAAGGATTGAGAGGAAATGTGAAAATTGAAGAGGGTGCGTCTACCGAATCGGTTCGCGACCAGGAAGAAATTCGAAAGTTGTTTCCGAATACATACGGCATGCCGATCGTAAAATTCGTTCACGCAGCCGGAAAACCCGGTGTGGATCAGCCGGTAAATGTAGGGGTGATCCTTTCGGGCGGACAAGCACCCGGAGGACATAATGTGATTGCCGGTATTTATGACGGTATCAAACGTCTTCATGCCGATAGCCGCCTTTATGGATTCATTCTGGGTCCTGCCGGCTTGATCAATCATGAGTACAAAGAACTGACTGGCGATATCATTGACGAATACCGCAATACCGGAGGATTCGATATCATCGGTTCGGGACGGACGAAACTCGAAACGAAAGAACAATTCGATAAAGGGTTGGAAATCCTTAAGAAATTGAATATACAAGCGCTCGTCATTATCGGTGGAGACGATTCCAATACCAATGCTTGCGTGTTGGCGGAATATTATAAATCCATCGGCGCCGGCGTGCAGGTAATCGGTTGTCCGAAAACAATCGACGGCGACTTGAAAAACGAGCAGATTGAAACGTCGTTCGGATTCGATACCGCTTGTAAAGTTTATTCCGAACTGATCGGGAATATCCAGCGCGATTGTAATTCCGCTCGTAAATACTGGCACTTTATTAAGGTGATGGGACGCTCGGCGTCGCACATTGCTTTGGAATGCGCCTTGCAAACACACCCGAATGTGTGTATCGTTTCGGAGGAAGTGGAAGCGAAAAACCTGTCGCTCGACGATGTCGTTGACTATATCGCTTCGGTGGTGGCTAAACGCGCCGATGAAGGCTTGAACTTCGGAACGGTGATTATTCCCGAAGGGTTGATCGAGTTTATTCCTGCCATGAAAAAGCTCATTCAGGAATTGAACGATTTTCTGGCGCATAATGCCGATGAGTTCAATATCATCCGCCGTTCGCAACAGCGTGAATATGTTATCGGCAAATTGTCCGAGGCAAATTCGAAGATTTATGCCTCGCTTCCCGAACGTGTGGCGCAACAGCTTACGCTCGACCGTGATCCGCACGGAAACGTACAGGTTTCGATGATTCAAACCGAAGAATTATTGGCTGAGATGGTCGGTAAACGATTGAAAAAATGGGCGCAAGAAGGTAAATACAACGGTAAGTTCGCTACCGTACATCATTTCTTCGGATATGAAGGTCGTTGCGCAGCTCCTTCTAATTACGATGCAGACTACTGCTATTCGCTTGGTTATACCGCCTCGTTGTTGATTGTCTCCGGCAAGACCGGTTATATGTCGTCGGTTCGCAACACCACCGCATCGGCCAGCCAATGGGTTGCCGGAGGGATTCCTATTACGATGATGATGAATATGGAACGTCGTCATGGCGAGATGAAGCCGGTTATCCAAAAAGCATTGGTCGACTTGCAGGGGGCTCCTTTCCAATACTTTAAAAGTGTTCGTGATAAATGGGCCATCGAAACGGATTATGTCTATCCGGGCCCCATTCAATATTTCGGACCGAGCGAAGTATGCGATCAGCCGAGCAAAACATTGCAATTGGAACAGCAAGGTAAGTAATATCTTCTATTTATAAAAGAGTGTTCTATTACGCGGGGACGTCGTTTTTTAGCGACGCCCCCGTTTTTCATTCTATTGGCAGGGAGAAACAAAAAGCGTTCTTAATAAGAAAACTCCGTATCGGTTGCCTTTTCTCCGTGCTGCGTAATATCGAGTCCGCGTTTCTCTTGCAGTTCTGTGACGCGCATAGGCAAGATCAGGTTGGTGAGTTTGTAAAGCAGGTAAGATCCGCCAAAAGTAAATATACTGACGATAACCAACGCTAACAGATGGAAAAGGAATGTGGTTGGGTCGCCGTAGAGCAGCCCGACGTCTTTGGCAAAAACGCCGGTCAAAAGCATACCGACAATTCCCCCGATACCGTGACAGGGAAAGACATCGAGTGTGTCATCTATGCTGCTACGCGGTTTTAACCTCACGGCGGCATAGCTTGCCAGAGACGCTGCAAAACCGATGAATATACTTTGGCCTACAGTCACAAATCCGGCGGCCGGCGTGATGGCGACTAATCCTACTACCGCCCCGACCGCAGCTCCGACGGATGAACGCTTTTTCCCCCGGGCACCATCAGTCAAGACCCACGTAATCATAGCCGTGGCCGATGCTAAGTTTGTGTTGAGAAATGCAGAAACAGCGATCCCATCGGCGGCTAAAGCCGAACCGGCGTTGAAACCAAACCATCCGAACCATAACAAGCCCGCTCCCAAAAGAATATATGGGATATTGGTCGGACTGCTTTCTTCTCCATCGTTGCGCTTGCCTAAGAATAACGCTCCGCTTAATGCTGCAAATCCGGCAGAAATATGTACCACCGTGCCGCCGGCAAAGTCCAGTACTCCCCATTGCCGGAGGAAACCTTCAGGATGCCATGTCCAATGCGCTAAAGGAGCATAAATACATAGCGTAAATAATACGATAAATAACATCAAGGATGAAAACCGGATCCTTTCCGCAATTCCCCCGGTGATGAGAGCCGGCGTAATAATCGCAAATTTCAGTTGAAATACGGCAAATAGTGCAAAAGGAATGGTCCCTGCAAAATCAGGGTTGGGAGCAAACCCTACATTCTTAAATAAGATAAAAGTTGCCGGATTTCCAATTATACCCCCGATACTCTCTCCAAAAGCAAGACTGAAACCGACTACAATCCAGATTACACTAATAATTCCCAATGTAATAAAACTTTGCAGTAAAGTAGAAACCAAATTTTTGTACCTTACCATTCCTCCGTAGAAAAAAGCCAATCCGGGTGTCATTAAAAACACCAATGCCGAGGCTATTAGCATCCAAGACGTATCGGCATGGCTAATTTCAAGTTTTTCGGAGATGAGTGTGTCGTGATTTACCGGCAAAAGAGCCAATACTGCTATTATTGCCAGTACTATAAAAGGTACAATATACCTTCTTTTCGAATTTTTTTCGTTCATAACCTAATATATTAAATAACCAAGAGAATTTTCGAATGCAAAAATATACATAGTGATTGAATAATGCAACATATATAGATAAAATGTTTGTTATTCGTGCTATATTTTTTATTTGTGTTTATAAATATTGGATTATTGTGCCATATTGGTTGTTTTGTTTATATTCGAAGGCCGTCTTTTCTCCCGTCAAATAGATACAATTACAACAATCGGCGATAACCGTTAAAATGTATAGAATCGATTAAACATGATGGGAAAAGTATGTATATTTGATCGTAAAAAACATCGGATATGGAAGAAAAGAAAAAGAAACTGGTTGTCTTATCGGGTGCCGGTATGAGTGCCGAGAGCGGAATCGCCACGTTTCGCGATTCGGGTGGTTTATGGGAGAATTATCCGGTAGAACAGGTGGCTACCCCTGAAGGATTCAGAGAAAATCCGCAACGTGTACTCGATTTTTATAATATGCGCCGCCGTGAACTGCTCAAAGCCCAGCCAAACGAAGGGCACATCGCTTTGGCGCAGTTGGAGGAGCATTTTGACGTACGCATTATTACTCAAAATATCGATAACCTGCACGAGCAAGCCGGTAGCACGCAGGTGTTGCATCTTCACGGCGAACTGATGAAGGCGCGTTCTTCGGGCGACGAGTCGCTGGTATACGAACTCTCTCCCGATCATTGCGATATCAAACTGGGCGATTTGTGCGAGAAAGGATACCAGTTGCGACCGCATATCGTATGGTTCGGCGAAATGGTGCCCATGATTTCCGAGGCGGCTCAATGGGTCGGACAGGCCGATTATTTTGTTATCATCGGCACATCAATGAATGTTTATCCGGCGGCGGGGCTACAGGGGTATGTGCATTCGGGCGTACCTATTTATTTGATCGATCCCAAAGAGGTGCACACCGGTCGCAGTGATGTTGTTTTTATCCGTAAAGGCGCATCCGAAGGCGTTCGCGAGCTCAGGCGCCGTCTTTATATTCATAATCCATCACTCATCACTCATCATTTTTTTTCTTATCTTTGCTAGTTCTATAAAAAATAACAACCCCGTAAAATCAAACTGTTTGTGAGTAAAAAGATTGTAGAAACCCCGATGATGAAGCAATATTTCGAGATTAAAGAAAAACATCCCGATGCTATTTTATTGTTTCGCGTGGGCGACTTTTACGAAACATTTTCGGACGATGCCATCGTTGCTTCGGAAATTTTAGGTATTACCTTAACGAAAAGGGCAAACGGTTCGGCGCAGTTTGTCGAATTGGCCGGCTTTCCCCATCATGCTCTCGATACGTATCTTCCCAAACTGGTGCGAGCCGGTAAGCGCGTGGCGATCTGTGATCAGCTCGAAGATCCTAAACTGACCAAAAACCTGGTTAAACGGGGGATTACCGAATTGGTAACGCCGGGTGTTTCGATTAATGACAACATTCTGAATCATAAAGAAAACAACTTCCTCTGTGCGGTCTATTCTTCCAACTCGACCCTGTTCGGTATCTCGCTGCTGGATGTGTCTACCGGCGAATTTCTGACGTCGGAAGGAAAAAAGGACGATATCGATAAACTGTTGGCTAACTTCGATCCGAAGGAGATTCTTGTGGAGCGTGGAAAGAAGAAGAAATTCGAGGAAACTTTCGGGCCGAACTATTTGCTTTTCGAATTAGATGATTGGATCTTTACCGAAGACGCCGCCCGGGACCGTCTTTTGACGCATTTTCAAACCCGAAACCTCAAAGGCTTCGGTGTTGATAATCTCCGGCTGGGCATTATTGCTTCCGGTGCGATAATGCATTATCTCGATCTTACACAACACACTCACATAAGCCATATTCTTTCGCTAAAAAGGATCGAAGAGGATCGGTTTGTTCGTCTTGACAAATTTACCGTCCGTAGTTTGGAGCTTATTTCCCCCATGAACGAGGGAGGAAAAAGTCTTCTGGATATACTCGATAAAACGATTACACCGATGGGCTCACGGCTGTTGCGTCGTTGGATCGTTTTTCCTCTCAAAGAGATACAGGCAATTGAAGAGCGGCTGAATGTGGTGGAGAATTTTTTTCGCGAACCGCAACTAAAAGACCTTCTTCATCGACTGCTTTCAATGATAGGCGATTTGGAACGGATTATTTCCAAAGCAGCCGTGGGACGCATTAGTCCACGCGAAGTGATTCAACTGAAAGTGGCGTTGACGGCTATCGAGCCGATACGCGATACCTTTCTGGCTTCGGAGAGTCCCGGTCTACAGGCGATGGGAAAAAAACTCGACCCATGCCCGGTGATACGCGATCGCATTGAGCGTGAAATCATGCCGGACCCTCCCATGCTCGTGAATAAAGGGAGGATCATAAAGAAAGGAGTAAACGAAGAACTCGACCAGTTGCGCGATATCGCATATTCGGGAAAAGATTATCTGCTGAAGTTACAGCAGCGGGAGAGCGAAAAAACCGGTATCCCGTCGTTGAAAGTCGGCTTTAACAATGTCTTCGGGTATTACATCGAGGTGCGTCATGCACATAAGGACAAAGTGCCTGAAAATTGGATCCGTAAGCAGACATTGGTCAACGCCGAACGCTATATTACCGAAGAACTGAAAATATACGAAGAGAAGATTCTGGGCGCCGAAGAGAAAATCCTGACGTTGGAAGGACAATTATATGCAACACTCGTGGAGAGTCTGATAGAGTATATACCGCCCATACAAATGAATGCAGCCATTATTGCGCAGGTCGACTGCCTTTTGTCGTTCGCTGAAGTTTCCCGTCAGAACCACTACATACGTCCCGAAGTAAATGATTCGGATGTCCTCGATATCCGCAACGGGCGGCATCCGGTAATTGAACAACAATTGCCGCCCGATGAACCGTTTATTGCCAATGATGTGTATCTGGATTCGAATTCTCAACAGATTATTATTATTACCGGGCCTAATATGGCCGGTAAATCGGCTTTATTACGACAAACGGCTCTTATCACTATTCTGGCGCAGATCGGCTGTTTTATTCCTGCCGATTCGGCTAAAATAGGGTTGGTGGATAAGATCTTTACCCGTGTGGGCGCTTCCGATAATATCTCGTTGGGTGAATCGACTTTTATGGTCGAAATGAATGAAGCTGCCAACATCTTAAATAATATTTCGTCGAAGAGCCTGATTCTTTTCGATGAATTAGGCCGGGGTACCAGTACCTACGACGGTATTTCCCTCGCGTGGGCCATTGTAGAGTATATTCATGAACACCCTAAAGTACATGCAAAGACTCTTTTTGCCACCCATTATCATGAACTGAACGAAATGGAAAAATCGTTCAAACGAATCAAGAACTATAACGTGGCGATAAAAGAAGTCGACAATAAAGTGATCTTCTTACGCAAACTGGTTCCGGGAGGGAGTGAGCATAGTTTCGGTATCCACGTGGCGCGCATGGCCGGCATGCCTCAAAGCATCACCAAACGTGCCGATGCCATCTTGAGCGAAATGGAGCAGCATAACCGGAAAGAGGGTATTTCGAAACCGATCAATGATTTTATTGAAAAACGCGAGGGGTATCAACTCAGTTTCTTTCAGCTCGACGATCCGGTATTGAGTCGCGTTCGCGATGAGATTATTCATCTCGATGTCAATAATCTTACGCCTATCGAAGCATTGAACAAATTAAATGAAATCAAGAAGATCGTAACGGGTAAATAGAAATCACGGAATAAATCCGTTAAATGTTTAACAGAGCTCTCGATAAACAAATAAACGGCTTTTTTGTTATAGCACATATAATACAATAGCAATCGTCAAGAACCAAATTATCTCCTATAAGAGATTAAATTATTAATTAAAAACATTGATTATGAAATTCAAAAAGTTATTTATCGGTAGTTTGCTGTTTATTGCATTCACCGCTACATTGAGTGCACAACAATATAATACCGGGGTCGGATTACGATTGGGATACGACAACGGCATTACGTTGAAGCACTTTTATCGGCCTTCCAGCGCCATAGAAGGTATTCTAAGTGCTTCGCCGAGGTATTTTCAACTTACAGGGTTGTATGAATATCAAAAACCGGTGCCCGGAGCCCCCGGCCTCGACTGGTATTTAGGAATCGGAGCTCACGTGGGTAATATTTATCACGACAGAGACCGTTATGATAGCTCTTTCTTGGTTGGGGGTGATTTGATCGCGGGCCTCGAATATGTATTTCCCACCGCACCGTTTACAATTTCACTCGACTGGAAGCCGTCTTTTAATTTTGTCGACTTTAACGACTATTGGTACGCCGGATTGGCCTTGAGTGTCCGCTATACATTTAATAAATAGAAGTAATACAATTTTATTTTTTTTCTTTTGAAAGCTGCAATTCCTTTGAATTGCGGCTTTTTTTGTAAATTTGCCTGCTTAAACAATCGAAAAAAATGAAGAAAACGTTTCTTTTATCTCTATTTGTGATTATTGCGGCTTGCGTGTCGGCGCAAGGGTTTACGCTACAAGATATGGTTGCCGGAAAATTCGCTCCCCGCGGTATTGCCCCGATGGTTTCCTCGGCGGATGGCTTGCATTATTACCAGGCAGACCCAATGAATACGGCGGTTGTCAAGTATTCCTGTGCCACGGGCGATGCGGTCGACACCCTCTTTAACGCTCGTACGGCGCGCGAATGCCCATTTGATACTTTCGAAGGTTTTCTGGTCAGTCCCGATGAATATCGGGTGCTGGTCTATCGCGAAAGAGAACAAATCTATCGTCATTCCTTTAAAGCAACGTATTATTATCATGACGTGAGGCGTAATTTAGTGCGGAAGTTAACCGAAAACGCATCCAAACAAATGATTCCAACGTTTTCTCCGGACGGAAAAATGCTTGCCTATGTGTGTGATAACAATGTGTGGTTAGCGAAGTTCGATTTCGATACCGAATCGCAGGTAACCAAGGATGGAGAATTCAATAAGATTATTAACGGGGCGACCGATTGGACGTATGAAGAAGAGTTCGGAACGACCCGCCTGATGGAGTTTTCTCCCGATAACCGGGTGCTGGCATTTGTACGTAGCGATGAATCGCACGTGAAGGAGTTCTCGTTTCAGCGCTTTGAACAACAACTCTATCCTGATTATTACCGGTTTAAATATCCGAAGGCCGGAGAACGCAATTCCGATGTGCAGGTACGGGTATTCGATATTGAGGCTCGTACAACACGCTCTGTCGAATTGCCGATCGAAAGGGACACTTACATTCCCCGTATTCAGTTTACCGACAATCCTTCGCAGTTAGCCATCATGACGTTGAATCGTAATCAAAATCGTTTCGATATGTATTTTGCCGATCCTCGGACGACGGTCGCAAAATTAATCCTTCGAGATGAAAGCAAGTATTACATCGATTCCGAATGGTTGAACTCCATCCGTTTCTTACCCGATCGTTTTACGTACATCTCCGAAAAAGACGGATATAGCCACCTATATATCTATGGCATTTCCGGAACCTTAATCAAACAACTGACTTCCGGAAAGTATGATGTGACTAAATTATATGCCGTCGATCCTCAAGCGGGAGTGGTCTTTTATGAAGCGGCTGATGAAAGTCCTTTGAGACGTTCGGTTTTCAAAGTGAGTATCGATAAGGGCCAATCTACGAAGCTTTCGGCTCAAAACGGATACAATACGGCGGTATTTAGCCAAAAAGGAAAGTTCTTTGTCAATCGTTGGTCGGATGCGAAGACGCCGCCGGTGATTGCGTTGTATGATGCGAATGGCAAACAACTTCGGGTGCTTGAAGACAATCAATCTTTACGGACCCTTTTGACTTCGGCGAAATTGCCGCAAAAAGAATTTATTACGGTTCCTGCGGCCGATGGGGTCACTCAATTGAATGGATGGATGATCAAACCCAAAAACTTTACCGCCTCTCAAAAATATCCGGTGGTGATGGTTCAGTATAGCGGCCCGAATTCGCAGGAGGTACAAGACCGGTATGAGGCGGACTGGTATTATGCGTTGGCCGACGAAGGGTTTGTGGTGATATCGGTAGACGGCAGAGGGACGGGCGCCCGTGGGGAAGCTTTTCGAAAAGGCACGTATTTAAATCTCGGCATTCAAGAGTCGGATGACCAAATTGCGGCTGCAAGGCATCTCGCTACCTTGCCTTATGTTGATGGTAGTCGTATTGGTATCTGGGGATGGAGTTACGGAGGATATAATGTGCTGATGAGTATGAGCCGGGGAACCGTCTTTAAAGCCGGAGTCGCTATTGCACCGGTTACCGACTGGCGTTTTTACGATACCGTATACAGCGAACGCTTCATGCGCACTCCTCAGCAGAATGCCGAGGGTTATCGGAATGCATCGGCCGTAGAGCTAGCTGGAAAACTGACCGGAAAACTATTGCTTATTCAGGGTACGGCCGATGATAACGTGCATTTCCAGAACTCCATAGAATATACCCGGGCGCTGATTGCGGCCGATAAGCATTTCGATATGTTTTTCTTTCCGGATAAAAATCATTTTATAAATGGCGACAATGCGCGGACTTATTTATTTACCAAGGTGGTGAAATTTTATAAAGAGAATTTATAGTAACTTACTCAGTAGTTTTCTGTTGCGATATTTAAAAATAGATATTGCAACAGATTTTTTTTGTCCCAAAAACAAAAACCAACCTTTGTTGTTATATAGGAAGATTTTACGATAAAGTTAATCTTTTAATCTTTAACGTAAAGGAACGTTTCGGCCGGATTTTGTTATATCGTAGGGCTGTAACACTTAAAAATAACAATGAAAACAATTGATAGGGTTATTATATCTTTTGTTTCCTATAAGGGTGGATGATTTTTATGGGTTTGACTAATATGCAAAAAATATTGAGAAATCCAGCATTTGGGTTATTGCCGGTGCTTGTATTTTCTTTTTTAATTGTAAGTACAAACCAATATATCGCAATGGCGATAGGTTTGTCTCTTTCTATTTTGGGAGCTTTGGTGGTAAAAAAGTATAGTAGATTAATTTATGAACTTTCTGTTATTGCTTTCTTAGCCTCTCTTGTTCTGTGCTTTTTTATGGCCCCTCAGCTAGATAGCTTGAGGGTATTTATCGTTGTGGAGGTGACTTTTGTGCTTTCGCTCATCATTTCCCGGTTGGTGCGTACAAGAATCGTGTTGCGTTTGGCGAGAAAGAATAATCCGTTAGTGAAAAACTATCTCACTGAGTCGTTCCGTATTGCTTTTCAAGCTCAATACGGCTTGTCTATTCATTTATTAATCATATTGGGCTTTTTTGTGTTTTCCACAATAACCCATCCGCTCTTCAACCGTTTACTCGTGCTATTAATCCCCCAGATCATTCTGATTCTCCTTATATTTATGGAGGGCATACGATTACGAATTTTGGACAAAAAACTCTATCGGGAGGAGTGGTTGCCGGTGGTGACCGAAACAGGCGATGTGACCGGACGTGTGGCTAAGTCGGTGACGAAAGATATGAAAAATAAATTTATGCATCCGGTCGTAAGGGTGGCTTTGATCTTTAAAGGACGGATTTATTTGAAGGAGCGTGATCAATCGAGGCTGTTGGATCCCGGAATGTTGGATTACCCCTTCGAAAAATACATGCAATATAATCACGATATAGAAGAAGCTGTCCGCAACAGTATCGGCTCTGAGTCTAAAAATTCCGATATTCCCGTACGGTTTTTATTGAAATATATTTTTGAAAACGAAAATACGAAAAGATTAGTCTTCTTGTATGTGTCTGAAATTGTGGATGAAATAACATTCAACAGCTTGAACTTAACCGGCGGCAAATTATGGACGGAGACTCAGATTGAAGATAACATCGGAAACAATATTTTTTCGGAGTGCTTCGAACTCGAATTCGAGTATTTGAAGAATACGGTATTATTATCTTACCATTTAAAAAATACAGATTCCTGAAATTTTCATCCATTACCTGCGACCTCATCCGGGTAATATTTCATGGAGAACGTTTTTTTATCCGTAAGCGTTTGTATCGGTGGTAAAAGGCGTTCATGCACCCGACAAGGTTCACGCACCTCAAGCAAAGAGGTTCGACTCGTTCGAAAAGTCGTTACAATAGATGCAGTCGTTTTCGGCTCGTTCGAAAGGTCGTTGCAATAGATGCAAATCGTTTTCGACTCAGGCGAAAGGTTGTCGCAATAGATGTAAGCTGTTTTCGGCTCGTTCGAAAGGTTGTAGCAATAGATGCAAGCTGTTTTCGACTCAAGCGAAAGACTGTTGTGCATAATGTAAAGTCTTTTTTACCCGGCAAACGCTTCTAGCAACCGTTGATACTGTTTCCCGTAAAGAACAGATGATGCCCTGTCATTGTCCATTATCCATTGTGCATTATAAAGCAATAGGCGACTAAACTCACGTTCGGCCGCCTATTCATCGTTTAAATATAAAAAAGAAAAAAGTTATTTGTTTGACGATTATTTCGTTTTATCGTTCTCTGTTATGTTCGTTGTTTGTGCCTGACGAGAATATTTCTTCATTTAATAAATCAGACAATTTCGAGATGGAATTGAAATCGACTTTTCCGGATACGGAAATAATGGTTAATTTCCGGTCATTATCCAATGCTATGAGGATGATGTTCTGATTGTCTTTATCAATTTCCTTGAAAAGGACTTCTACTTTTGATTTTCGCTCATCTACGGAAAGCATCTTTTCATAATCCGAAAATTCTTTATCCACGAGTTCGTTGGCTTTTTTGAAATAATATTTTGCATCTTTTCGATTCTCCGTTATAACCATACGGATATGATTCAACTCTTTCAGGAGAGTCTTTAATTCGGCATCCTCTACATCCTCGACCATTTTTTTGAGCATGGTCTTGCCGATGTTGACATTGTTGACCGGCCGCTTTTCCTCTACGTAAGTATCGATGAATTGCGAGACAAAATCATCGGCAAAAAGCGATGACGAAATCAACAACACGAAGATAATCAATAAGCTCTTTTTCATAAATCAATTTTTTTTCGAGGAGCTGGCTTTTCGATATTTATCGAGTCCATGCCTGGCCAGTCCAGATTGAGTTTGTCAATTTCCTGAAACGTCTTAATGTAAACGGATTCGCTTATTTCGAAAGCGCGCGATAATTTCTCAAAAGCAAAGGCGGCTTGGTGCATAGCCGCTTCCGAGTCGTTATATGTTTCGGTTAAGTAGGGCTTGCTGGCATCTTGTTTCGAGATGAGGAATAAACTGATTCCTAACGCTACAATCAAGGCCACAGATGCTGCAATACGTAATAAAGGAGCAAATATGCGTATGGTGATGTATTGAGGCGATTTTTTAATCTGTTTCCGTATTTTTTCTTCAAAACCGGGACTAAGGCTAAGCGACTGCTGCTCGTCTCGATAACGGAATAACGGGATGTAGCATTTTAGGTCGTTGGGTACATTTTCGCCTAAAAAGAAATCCTGAAGTTCCTTTTCTTCCGACGGGGACGTTTGGCATCCCCAATATTTATTTAATAATGTATGAATATACTCACCATTCATTTTTATCGAAGTTTTCGAAATTTGATAATAATTCTCTCATTTTTCTCCTTGCTCTGAAAAGGCTTACTTTTACCAAGTCTTCCGTAATGCCGAGGCTTTGTGATATTTCTTTGTAATTCATCCCCTCGATTTCACGTAGCTGAAAAACCAATTTCTGATTTTCGGTAAGCTTTTCGATACATTGATATATAATAGAGCGCTGTTCTTGCTGAACGATTTCTTGATACGGAGAATGCGTGTCGACAAACGTCCGGCTTTCAATTTCGGCGTCTATGCTATCCGTTTTTTTTATAGCATCCGAAACCAATCGGTCCAGGGCTAAATTCTTTATGCTGCGAAAGCAATAGGCTTCGAGATTCTCAATCGTATCCCATTCGTTTCTCTTGTTCCAGAGTTTTAGCAAGACGTCTTGAACAATGTCCTCCGCTTCGGTTTGCTCTTTTACGATACTTAAAGCAAGCCTGTAAAACTGATTGCTCAAAGGCAAGATAATCCGATGGAATTTATCGTTACTCATTATTGAATGACGGGCAATGAAGGAAAAAGTTACAGCGATGGGGAAAAAATTTCAAAAAGACTTACAATCGCTTGCATATTTGCTTGATTATTCGTAATTTTGTGCCGCTTTTGACTCGTACTCTTGCGCTTTTACGTGATAATCAATCGATTATTTCGCAATTGTGATATAGTAAGAAGTCTGAATAGCGTTATTGCAAAAATAAAATAAACATAAGTGATAAAAAGAAAGTAGAAAAATGCCTACAATTCAACAATTAGTCAGAAAAGGACGTACCGAACTTACGGAAAAGAGTAAATCCCCCGCATTGGATTCATGTCCGCAACGTCGTGGCGTATGTGTGAGGGTGTATACTACCACTCCTAAAAAGCCGAATTCGGCAATGAGAAAAGTAGCCCGTGTGCGCTTAACCAACTCAAAAGAAGTGAATGCGTATATTCCGGGAGAAGGTCATAACCTTCAAGAGCACTCGATTGTACTGGTGCGCGGAGGTCGTGTGAAAGATCTTCCCGGCGTTCGTTATCACATTGTTCGTGGAACGCTGGATACAGCCGGCGTAAACGGTCGTACGCAGAGACGTTCCAAGTATGGCGCTAAGCGTCCTAAACCGGGAGCTGCGACTGCTGCAACGAAGAAAAAGTAATGCTTCATCGTTTGGGCTTCTGCATAAATTAATAATAAGTGTAATTAAACAAAATAAAATCGCTGTTGAAATTTTTGGGATAGGCTACTACTTATAGGTTGAGTAAATAATTCAGAGGAATTGTTGAAGGCTGGTAAAGGCAACCAAACACAACACAAAATTTTTTAGACAATGAGAAAAGCAAAACCTAAGAAAAGACAGATCCTGCCGGATCCGGTTTATGGTGATGTAAGGGTAACAAAGTTTGTTAACCACCTTATGTATGATGGAAAGAAGAGTATATCCTACGATATCTTCTATTCTGCATTAGAAACCGTTAAGGGAAAGTTACCGAATGACGAAAAAACAGCTCTCGAAATTTGGAAAGCTGCATTAGATAATATTACTCCACAGGTTGAAGTGAAATCTCGCCGTGTAGGCGGTGCAACATTTCAAGTACCAACCGAAATACGCCCCGATAGAAAAGAATCCATCTCCATGAAGAATCTTATTCTTTATGCTCGTAAAAGAGGTGGTAAAACGATGGCCGATAAGTTAGCCGCAGAAATTGTGGATGCTTATAACAGTCAAGGGGGATCCTTTAAAAGGAAAGAAGATATGCATAGAATGGCGGAAGCTAACAGGGCTTTTGCTCATTTCAGATTTTAAAATAGATTAGGAGGTAAAAAAAGATGGTAAAAGGTTCTAAAGAAATATTAACTCGCACTCGCAACATTGGGATTATGGCGCATATCGATGCCGGTAAAACCACCACATCGGAGCGTATTTTGTATTACACCGGGTTGACTCATAAAATCGGTGAAGTGCATGATGGCGCAGCGACTATGGACTGGATGGAGCAAGAGCAGGAACGTGGAATCACCATTACTTCTGCTGCTACGACTACGAGTTGGAAATATAACGATGAAACGTATAAGATTAACTTGATTGACACTCCAGGGCACGTTGACTTTACCGTTGAGGTGGAGCGTTCTTTACGTATTCTTGATGGGGCTGTCGCGGCTTTCTGTGCCGTCGGAGGTGTTGAGCCTCAGTCGGAAACCGTATGGCGTCAGGCCGAGAAATATAAAGTTCCCAGAATTGGGTATGTCAATAAAATGGACCGTTCGGGAGCCAATTTTTTTGAAGTCGTTCGTCAAGTGAAAGAGGTGTTGGGTGCAAGGCCTTGCCCTATTCAAATACCTATCGGCGCTGAAGAGGGATTCAAAGGTGTTGTCGATCTGGTTGCGATGAAAGCGTTGTATTGGCACGACGAAACCATGGGTGCTGATTATGATGTGGTGGATATTCCCGCAGACCTTCTTGACGAAGCGAAAGAATGGCGTGAAAAAATGCTGGAAATTGTGGCGGATTATGATGACGTTGTGATGGAGAAGTTTTTCGATAATCCCGATTCTATCACGGAAGATGAAATCAAGAACGCCATTAGAAAAGGCACGCTTGCGTTGGAGATTAATCCGATGATTTGCGGTTCTTCTTTTAAAAATAAAGGAGTTCAAACGCTACTCGATGCTGTTTGCGCCTATTTGCCCAGTCCTGAGGATACCGAAGCTATTGTCGGTACCGATCCGAACAATCCCGGCAAAGAAATAATCCGTCGCCCTCTGTTCGAAGAACCTTTATGCGCATTAGCTTTTAAAATTGCAACCGATCCTTATGTAGGACGCTTGTGCTATTTCCGTGTATATTCGGGTTCTTTGGAAGCCGGTTCGTATGTTTATAATACACGTTCCGGAAAAAAAGAACGGATCTCTCGTTTGTTCCAAATGCACTCCAATAAACAAAATCCGAAAGAATTCATTGGATGTGGCGATATTGGAGCCGGTGTTGGGTTTAAAGATATCCGTACCGGTGATACCCTTTGTGATGAAGCGCATCCGATCGTTCTGGAATCGATGGACTTTCCTACGCCTGTTTTGGGTATTGCGATTGAGCCGAAAACGCAGAAGGATTTGGATAAACTGTCTACCGGTTTGGCTAAACTGGCGGAAGAAGATCCTACGTTCACTGTAAAAACCGATGAAGAAACGGGACAAACCGTTATTTCCGGTATGGGTGAGCTTCACTTGGAAATCATTATCGATCGGTTAAAACGTGAGTTTAAGGTCGAAGCCAATCAGGGACGGCCGCAGGTTTCTTACAAAGAGGCTATTACTCAAGCTATCGAACTGCGTGAAGTTTATAAAAAACAGAGCGGTGGACGCGGTAAATTTGCCGATATGATTGTTCGGGTAGAACCCGCTGATAAGGATTTTGAAGGTGGATTGCAATTTATAGACGAAGTAAAAGGCGGTAACATTCCGAAAGAATTTATTCCTTCTATTCAAAAAGGATTCCAACGTGCAATGAAGAACGGCGTCTTAGCCGGATACTCGTTGGATAAGCTAAAGGTTACCGTAATTGACGGGTCTTTTCACCCTGTCGACTCGGATCAATTATCCTTTGAGATTTGTGCGATACAGGCATTCAAAAAAGCTTCTGAAAAAGCCGGTCCGGTACTTCTGGAGCCTATTATGAAAGTGGAAGTGGTTACTCCCGAAGAGAGTATGGGGGATGTGATCTCCGATTTAAATAAACGTCGCGGACAGATTGAAGGAATGGAATCGAATCGTTCCGGTGCCCGCATTGTGAAAGCCAAAGCGCCTTTGTCGGAGATGTTCGGTTATGTGACGGCTTTGCGTACGATTACATCGGGACGCGCTACCTCTACGATGTCTTTTTCGCATTATGAACAGGTTTCACCTTCTATTGCGAGACAGGTACTGACGGAAGTAAAAGGTCGTGTAGATTTGATTAAATAAACATTATAAATATATTTATGAGCCAGAAAATCAGAATAAAACTGAAGTCTTACGATTACAGCTTGGTGGATAAATCAGCTGAAAAGATCGTGAAAACTGTCAAGGCTACGGGTGCAGTGGTGAGTGGACCTATTCCATTACCCACTCACAAACGTATATTCACCGTAAACCGATCCACTTTCGTGAATAAAAAATCGCGTGAGCAGTTCGAGTTAGCATCTTTCAAACGCTTAATCGATATTTATAGCTCTACGGCGAAGACTGTCGATGCGTTAATGAAGCTGGAATTACCCAGCGGAGTGGAAGTGGAGATCAAAGTGTAATTTGTCTTTGATTGGAATTAAAGGGAATGATTCATTCCCCTTACATTATTAATATTTAAAAAGCAAAAGTGAAATGCCAGGATTAATTGGGAAAAAAATCGGAATGACATCCGTTTTCAGTGCCGATGGAAAAAATGTTCCATGCACTGTTATCGAAGTAGGTCCTTGCGTAGTTACTCAGATAAAAACAGCGGAAAAAGATGGCTATGATTCGGTGCAGTTGGGGTTTGTCGATAAGAAAGACAAACACACTCCAAATGCTGAGAAAGGTCATTTTAAGAAAGCTGGAGTGACTCCGAAAAGGCACTTGGTTGAGTTCAAAGGCTTTGAAGAAAGCTACAAATTGGGTTCGGAAATCAGTGTGGAAATTTTTAATGATACTATTTTCGTCGATGTTGTCGGAACATCAAAAGGAAAAGGTTTCCAAGGTGTCGTGAAGCGTCACGGATTCGCCGGAGTAGGGCAATCTACCCACGGTCAGCACAATCGACTGCGTGCTCCGGGTTCGATCGGGGAATCTTCTTACCCGGCTAAAGTATTCAAAGGAACCCGCATGGCGGGACAAACAGGTAATGAGCGTGTAACCGTTCAAAACTTGCAGGTGGTTAAAGTGATCCCTGAACATAACCTTTTATTAGTAAAAGGATCCGTTCCAGGAGCAAAAGGTTCAATCTTATTAATTGAAAAGTAAAATGGAATTAAGTATCTATAATATAAATGGAGAGGTAACAGATAAAAAGGTCACACTCAATGATTCCATTTTCGGAATAGAACCTAATAATCATGTTATCTGGTTGGATGTGAAGCTCTATATGGCGAATCAACGTCAGGGGACTCACAAATCGAAAGAAAGAAGTGAAATTTCGGGAAGTACCCGTAAGCTTATCAGGCAAAAAGGGAGCGGCGGAGCTCGTCGTGGTGACATAAACTCTCCCGTTTTAGTGGGTGGTGCTCGCGTATTCGGTCCAAAACCTCGTGATTACGGTTTTAAATTGAATAAAAAGCAGAAAGCATTGGCTCGTAAATCGGCTCTTTCTTTGAAAGCTAAAAATAATGCGATTGTTGTGGTGGAGGATTTTGATTTCGATCAACCCAAAACAAAGAAGATCGTAGAGTTGACGAATAAATTGCAACTTGCTGATAAAAAGTTACTTTTCGTTTTGCCAGGTCAAAATAAAAACGTATATTTGTCGGCTCGAAATTTAAGTCGGATAAGTGTTATAACAGCTTCTGATATAAATACATATAAAATAATGAACTCTGCGAGTTTAATACTCACAGAGTCGTCTGTTGCTGTATTTGATAATTTGTTTAAAGCATAAGGAGATATAAAATGAGTGTAATTATTAAACCCATATTTACAGAGAAACAAACGCTCATAACGGATAAGTTCTCGAACCGTTATGGTTTCATTGTTCTCCCGAATGCGAATAAAGTGCAGATAAAAAATGCAGTGGAGAAACTGTATAATGTGCATGTAGAAAGAGTAAATACAATGAAATATGATGGTAAGTTGAGAAATCGCTACACCAAGTCTGGCGTGGTTGAAGGTCGTACACCATCCTATAAGAAAGCAATTATCACCTTAAAAGAAGGTGATAGTATTGATTTGTTTAGCAATATTTAAAATTAAGATGGCAATACGTAAACTAAAGCCCACAACACCGGGGCAAAGACACAAGATTATCGGTTCATTTGATAATATCACTGCAGATGTACCGGAAAAATCTCTTGTCGTTGGTAAAAAACGTACCGGCGGACGTAATCACCGTGGTAAAATGACGATGCGTCATATTGGTGGTGGTCACAAGAAGAAGTACCGTTTAATTGACTTCAAGAGAACAAAAGATGATATTCCGGCAACGGTAAAAACTATTGAATACGATCCGAATCGCTCGGCTCGTATCGCATTATTGTTTTATGCCGATGGAGCAAAAGCGTATATTCTTGCTCCTGATGGTCTGGAAGTAGGTCAAACAGTGATTTCGGGTACAAAAGCGGCTCCGGAAATTGGAAATTGCCTGCCTCTCTCTCAGATTCCTCTCGGAACGGTTATTCATAACATTGAATTGAGGCCCGGACAGGGAGCTAAAATGGCACGTTCGGCCGGAACGTTTGCTCAGTTGGTATCCCGCGAAGATAAATATGCCGTTATAAAAATGCCTTCGGGTGAAGTGCGTAAAATTCTAGCTTCTTGTAAAGCTACGATTGGTAGTGTTGGAAATTCAGATCATGCTCTCGAAAAATCAGGTAAAGCTGGTAGATCAAGATGGTTAGGACGTCGTCCTCGTGTACGCGGAGTGGTAATGAACCCTGTAGATCACCCGATGGGTGGTGGTGAAGGTCGTGCTTCCGGTGGTCACCCGAGATCGCGCAAGGGGTTATATGCTAAGGGACTAAAAACTAGATCTCCTAAGAAACATTCTTCTAAGTACATCGTTGAAAGAAGAAAAAAGAAATAATCTGATTTTAATTTACATATAAACAAATGAGCAGATCATTAAAAAAAGGTCCGTATATCAATCTAAAATTAGAAAAGAAGGTCAACACTATGAATGACAGCGGTAAAAAAACCGTTGTAAAAACATGGGCGCGTTCTTCTATGATTTCACCTGATTTTGTAGGCCACACGCTTGCTGTCCACAATGGGAATAAATTTATTCCGGTATATATTACTGAAAATATGGTAGGACACAAACTGGGCGAATTTGCAGTGACACGTACCTTCCGAGGACATGCGGGAAATAAGAAGAAATAAAATCAGGGTGATAAACTATATAAATAATTAGAGACATGAGTGCTAGAAAAAGAATATCAGCCGAACAAAGGAAAGAAAACCGCAAAGATGTTAGTTTCGCCATATTGAAAAATGTCCCCAGTTCTCCGCGTAAAATGCGTTATGTTGCGGACATGGTGCGTGGAATGGAAGTTTTTAAGGCTTTAGGCGTTTTAAAGTTTTCTAATAAGGAAGCTTCTTCGAAGATAGAAAAGTTATTGCTATCTGCGATTGCCAATTGGGAACAGAAAAACGAACGTAAAGCCGATAACGGTGAATTATATATTAAAACAATTTCTGTGGATGGGGGGGCTACCTTGAAAAGGCTTCGTCCGGCTCCGCAAGGGCGTGGTTACAGAATCCGTAAACGGTCTAATCACGTTACCATTGTGGTAGATACCTATGCTAAAACAGAAACAATAGAAGAACAAGATCAATTAAATAAATAGCAGATGGGACAAAAGGTAAATCCGATAGCAAATCGTTTAGGGATCATCAAAGGATGGGACTCTAACTGGTACGGTGGAGATAATTATGGCGAAACATTATTGGAAGATAGCAAAATTCGTAATTATTTGCATGCCCGTCTTGCTAAAGCAAGTGTATCTCGCATCGTTATCGAAAGAACATTGAAACTCGTTACGATCACTATTTGTACCGCTCGCCCCGGCATTATTATCGGGAAAGGTGGACAAGAAGTCGACAAGTTGAAAGAGGAATTAAAGAAAATAACAGACAAGGACGTACAGATCAATATCTTTGAGATTAAAAAACCGGAGTTGGATGCTGTAATCGTAGCCAATAACGTAGCGCGTCAGATAGAAGGAAAGATAGCTTATCGCAGGGCTATAAAAATGGCTATCGCCGCAACTATGAGAATGGGCGCCGAGGGTGTTAAGATTCAAATATCCGGACGTTTAAATGGAGCTGAAATGGCTCGTTCGGAAATGTATAAAGAAGGAAGAACGCCTTTGCATACTTTCCGTGCAGATATTGACTATGCGCATGCCGAAGCTTTGACAAAAGTGGGTTTGATCGGTATAAAAGTTTGGATTTGTAGAGGTGAGTTGTATGGAAAAGTAGATCTTGCCCCTAATTTTGCCACCGCTAAAGACCATCATCCGCATGGAGGAGGGGGGCGTCCGAATCGTTCCGAAGGAGCAAACAGAGGTCCCAGAAGGAATAGAAGAAATAATAAAAACGCTTGATATAAAGGAATATGTTACAACCAAAGAAAACAAAATTCAGGAGGCAGCAAAAAGGCCGCATGAAAGGCTATGCCCAGCGCGGTAATCAGTTGGCGTTCGGTTCTTTCGGTATAAAATCTTTAGAATCGAAGTGGATAACCGGAAATCAGATAGAAGCTGCCCGTATTGCGGTTACGCGATATATGCAACGGCAAGGACAAGTTTGGGTACGCATTTTCCCTGATAAGCCGATTACTAAAAAGCCCGCCGAAGTACGTATGGGTAAAGGGAAGGGTAATCCGGAGGGATTCGTAGCCCCTGTTACTCCCGGTAGAATTCTATTTGAAATCGAAGGCGTGTCTTTTGATGTGGCTAAAGAAGCATTGCGCTTGGCTGCTCAGAAATTACCGGTTACGACCAAGTTTATTGTAAGAAGGGATTACGAACAAGCGAAAAATTCGTAAAGAATTATGAAGACAAAGAACGAAGAATATAAAGAGTTATCGGATAAAGATCTGAGTGACAAATTGGAGGCTGAAGTAACGGAGTTGACTCAAATGCGAATCAACCATACGATTACTCCTCTGGATAATTCGGGGTTATTAAAGCAAAAACGTAGAAGTATTGCCCGTATTCATACCGAATTACACGTGCGGAAAACGAAAAAAGCTTAATAAAACAAATGGAAACGAGAAATTTAAGGAAAGAAAGAATCGGGGTCGTTTTCAGCAATAAAATGGAAAAAACCATTACGGTTGCTGTAAAATGGAAAGAAAAACACCCTATATATGGGAAGTTCGTTAATAAAACGAAGAAATTTCACGCCCACGACGAGAAGAATGACTGTAGCATTGGCGATACGGTTAGAATAATGGAAACGCGCCCTTTGAGTAAAACAAAGAGGTGGAGACTGGTTGAAATAATAGAAAGGGCTAAATAAGATGATACAACAAGAATCAAGATTAACAGTTACCGATAATAGCGGGGCTAAAGAAGCTCTTTGTATTCGAGTGTTGGGAGGTACCAGAAGACGCTATGCTTCTGTAGGAGACGTCATTGTCGTATCCGTTAAAAGTGCCATTCCTTCGAGTGATATCAAGAAAGGATCCGTTTCGAAAGCCATTATTGTTCGCACAAAAAAAGAAATTCGTCGGGCAGACGGTTCTTATATACGTTTCGACGATAATGCTTGCGTGCTCTTAAATAATACAGGTGAATTGAGAGGTAGTCGTATATTTGGTCCCGTAGCGCGTGAAATCCGTGCGACCAATATGAAGATTGTTTCTTTAGCGCCTGAAGTCCTTTAATTTATAAAACAGTCACAGGTAAAATGAGTAAATTACATATTAAAAAAGGAGATACGGTTTACGTTAATTCTGGAGAAAATAAAGGAACGACAGGACGTGTTCTTTCCGTATTGGTAAGTAAGAACCGTGCGATTGTTGAAGGCGTAAATATCGTATCGAAACATACAAAACCGAACGCTCAAAATCCCAATGGTGGAATAGAGAAAAAAGAAGCGTCGATACATCTCTCTAATTTGAATTTGGTCGATCCGAAGTCGGGAAAACCCACCCGTATTGGTCGTAAATTAGATAGCAAAGGTCAATTAGTTCGTTACGCTAAAAAATCAGGGGAGGAAATTAAATGAGTACATACGAAGTAAGTTTAAAAAAGGAATATAAAGACCGTATCGTTCCTGCTTTGATGAAGGAATTTGGTTATAAGTCGGTGATGCAGGCCCCTAAATTGGAAAAGATTGTCATCAATCAGGGTTTGGGTATCGCAGTCGCCGATAAGAAGCTTATTGATACGGCTATCAACGAACTGACTACGATTACGGGACAAAAAGCTGTCGCGACTTATTCACGCAAAGATATTTCGAACTTTAAGTTACGTAAAAAAATGCCGATTGGCGTGCGCGTAACCCTGCGTCACGATAAGATGTATGAGTTTCTTGAAAGATTAGTGAGGGTTGCTTTACCTCGTATTCGCGACTTTAAGGGAATCGAAAGTAAATTGGACGGAAGAGGAAATTATACGTTAGGTATAGAAGAACAGATTATCTTCCCGGAAATTAACATGGATGATATTTCGCGTTTGTTGGGGATGAATATAACTTTTGTAACTTCGGTTCCCACCGATGAAGAAGGGTATGCCCTTTTGAAAGAGTTTGGACTTCCGTTTAAATCAGAACAAAAAAAACAGTAAAGAATGGCAAAAGAATCAATGAAAGCCCGTGAGGTGAAAAGAGCCAAAATGGTTGCTAAATATGCCGAGAAACGTGCTAAGTATCTGGCTGAAGGTAATTATGATGCTCTTCAGACAATTCCTAAAAACGCCTCGCCGGTACGCTTACACAATCGCTGTAAATTAACCGGCCGGCCAAAAGGATATATGCGTCAATTCGGTTTGTCGCGTATTCAGTTTAGGGAAATGGCTTCAAAAGGATTGATCCCCGGAGTGAAAAAAGCAAGTTGGTAATACGATAAGCGTTGAACAAAGATTGTAATTAAATATTGTCCCGGCAGTCGGGATCAATTTAAATTTTTTATATAATGACAGATCCAATAGCAGATTATTTGACGCGGCTAAGAAATGCCATCCAAGCGAAACATCGCGTGGTGGAAATTCCCGCATCAAACTTAAAAAGAGATATAACAAAGATTCTCTTTGAAAAAGGATATATCCTTAACTACAAATTTGTAGAAGAAGGGCCTCAAGGTACCATTATGGTTGCCTTGAAGTATGATCCTGTAAATAAAGTAAATGCCATCAAGAAGTTAATACGTATTTCTTCTCCCGGTTTACGTCGGTATACCGGTTATAAAGATTTGCCTCGTGTATTGAACGGGTTGGGTATTGCTATATTATCTACTTCACAAGGAGTAATGACGGATAAAGAAGCTCGCGATTTAAAAGTGGGCGGGGAAGTTTTATGTTACGTTTATTAATGGAAGGGAAAGTATAATATGTCAAGAATTGGAAAATTACCCATCACATTACCCCAAGGCGTTACTGTTACAGTAGGCGAAAAGAATGCGATTACCGTTAAAGGTCCGAAAGGGGAGCTTACTCAAGCGGTGAGCCCTGGAATGAAAGTGGAAGTGCAGGACGGAACGTTGACTATAGAACGTCCCAACGAAGAAAAAGTGAATCGTGCATTGCATGGATTATATCGTTCTCTGTTGCATAATATGGTTATTGGCGTTACGGATGGGTTCAGAAAAGAGTTAGAACTTATAGGCGTCGGTTATCGCGTGTCCAATAACGGACAAGTACTTGAACTCTCTCTGGGTTTTACTCACAACATTTTCTTGGAATTGCCGGAGGAAATTAAAGTGGAAACAAAAATGGAGAGAAACAAAAGTCCGCTGATTATTCTTGAGTCTTGTGATAAACAATTACTCGGACAGGTCTGCGCGAAAATACGTTCTTTCCGGAAACCTGAGCCTTATAAAGGAAAAGGTATCCGTTTTGTTGGAGAACAAATTCGTCGCAAATCTGGTAAAACAGCAGGTAAATAAATTTCTTAAACTGAAATGGCTATGTTAACAAAGAACGAAAGAAGACAGAAGATAAAAACGCGGGTGCGTGGTAAAGTTTTCGGAACGAAAGAATGCCCACGCCTTTCCGTATTTAGAAGCAATAAACAAATATACGCTCAGGTAATTGATGATACAACCGGAACAACGGTGGCATCGGCTTCTTCCTTGAAAATTGAAGATAAGCTTCCTAAAAAGGAAATTGCTGCAAAGGTAGGTGACTTGATTGCACAATATGCGAAAGAAGCCGGTGTTGAGAAAGTGGCCTTCGACAGAAACGGTTACTTATATCACGGCCGGATTAAAGAACTGGCAGATGCCGCTCGTAAAGGAGGACTTAAATTTTAACGATTATGGCTGGAATGAACAATAAAGTAAAATCGACAAACGATATAGAATTAAAAGACCGGTTGGTAGCTATTAATCGTACGACCAAAGTAACAAAAGGAGGCCGGACATTTACATTTGCCGCTATGGTGGTGGTAGGTAATGAAGACGGTATTGTTGGTTGGGGATTAGGAAAAGCGGGCGAAGTAACGACGGCAATAGCCAAGGGAGTGGAAGCCGCTAAAAAAAATCTGGTCAAAGTTCCGGTATATAAAGGAACGATTCCTCATGAACAAACGGCTCGCTTTGGTGGCGCCCGAGTGTTTCTAAAACCCGCTTACGCCGGTACCGGAGTGAAGGCCGGGGGCGCTATGCGTGCTGTGTTGGAAAGTGTAGGCGTGACGGATGTTTTGGCTAAATCAAAAGGATCGTCCAATCCTCATAACCTCGTGAAGGCTACGATTTCAGCCCTGAGCGAACTGAGAGATCCTATTACGGTGGCTCAGAACAGAAAAATAAGTTTAGATAAAGTATTTAACGGATAAAAGAAAGGATTCTGAAATGGCGACTATTAAAGTTAAACAAACAAAAAGTAGAATAGGAGCTCCCAAAGATCAAAAAAGGACGTTAGATGCTTTGGGGCTTCGAAAACTGAATCGGGTGGTAGAACATGAGGATACGCCTTCTATTAGGGGTCTTATCCGGAAAGTACATCACTTGGTGACAGTGATAGAATAAATTAGTTTATAACGATAAAAAATAGATATCATAATGGATTTATCGAATTTAAAACCTGCAGAAGGAGCTATTAAATCCCGTAAAAGGATTGGCCGCGGACAAGGATCGGGCAAGGGCGGAACTTCTACAAGAGGTCATAAAGGGGCGAAGTCAAGATCGGGCTATTCTAAAAAGATCGGATTTGAAGGAGGACAGATGCCTATACAGCGTCGTTTGCCCAAATTCGGCTTCAAACCGCTTAATCGAGTAGAATATAAAGCAATTAACCTCGCAGACTTACAAATATTAGCTGATACTCAAAAGGTTTCTAAAATTACCCCAGAATTGTTATTAGAGGCGGGGCTTATTTCCAGGAAGCATTTGGTTAAAATTCTTGGTAAAGGTACCTTATCGGCAAAATTGGAAGTGGAAGCTCATGCTTTTTCTAAGACAGCCGAACAAGCTATTATTTCTGCCGGTGGTAACGCTGTAAAAATCGGATAAAATGGGATTTGTACAAACGGTTAAAAATATTTGGAAAATAGAAGATCTCCGGAATCGGCTTCTTACGACCCTCTTTTTCATAGCCATCTATAGAATCGGTTCGTTTGTGGTACTTCCCGGAGTGAATCCTGCCCAATTACAAGCTTTGCAAGCAAATACCAGTACGGGTTTATTAAGCTTGTTGGATATGTTTTCGGGTGGGGCATTTGCCAATGCATCTATTTTTGCGTTAGGTATTATGCCTTATATTTCGGCTTCCATTGTTATGCAATTGTTAGGAATTGCGATTCCTTATTTTCAAAAATTGCAGCGCGAAGGAGAGAGTGGCCGCACGAAAATGAATCAATATACGCGTTACTTGACGGTGGGCATCTTACTGATTCAGGGGCCTGCCTATCTTTATGGAGCGATCGGACAGGCTATTCCCGGCGGATTCTGGGATTGGGTATTACCTTCTGCAATTATTCTTGCCGGTGGTAGTATGTTTGTACTATGGCTTGGTGAGCGTATAACCGATAAGGGGGTTGGAAACGGTATTTCGTTTATCATTCTTATCGGAATCATTGCGCGGTTACCCCATGCATTAGTCGCTGAATTCGATCGTTTGATTAATGCGCCCGGAGGACTTATTCTTTTCCTTCTTGAAATTGTCTTCTTACTCGTTGTTACGGGGGCGGCCATTCTGTTGGTACAAGGTACCAGGAAGGTGCCGGTTCAGTATGCAAAACGGATAGTGGGCAATCGTCAGTATGGAGGAGTTCGTCAGTATATTCCGTTAAAAGTGAATGCGGCGAATGTTATGCCGATCATTTTCGCACAGGCAATTATGTTCATCCCGATTACTATCGCTCAGTTTTCGGCTCGTGAAGGAGGTGGCTTTTGGGCCTCTTTGATGGATTTTACCAGTTTCTGGTATAATTTTATCTTTGCGGTGTTGATTATGGCGTTTACCTATTTTTATACGGCTATAACGGTGAATCCTGTACAAATGGCCGAAGATTTAAAACGGAATAACGGTTTTATACCGGGAATTAAGCCGGGGAAAAAAACGGCAGAATATATCGATACGGTTATGTCGAGGATAACCCTGCCGGGATCGATATTTTTGGCTATTGTTGCTATTCTTCCTGCTTTTGCGGGATTAATGGGAATTAATTCTCAGTTCGCTCAGTTTTTTGGAGGAACCTCGTTATTGATTCTCGTCGGTGTCGTGTTGGATACATTGCAACAGATAGAAAGTCATTTGCTGATGCGTCATTATGATGGATTCCTGAAGTCAGGAGCTAAAATAAAAGGTAGATCTGGTTCGGTTGCAGCTTACTAATCGTTTTGGATAAGATAATATGAATAGCAGAAAGATTATATTAAAAACCGCTGAAGAAATTGAGTTTATGCGCGAAAGCAATCGTCTCGTGGGTATGACCCTCGGAGAATTGTCGAAGCATGTTAAACCCGGAGTTACTACTCTTCAACTCGATAGGATAGCAGAAGAGTTTATAAGAGATCATGGTGCTATTCCGACCTTTTTAGGTTATGGTGGATTTCCCAATTCCATTTGCACTTCTGTAAATGAAAATGTGGTTCATGGTATTCCCAACAATACTCCTCTTAAGGAAGGTGATGTGATTTCGGTTGATTGCGGAACGCTGAAGCACGGTTATGCCGGCGATTCGGCTTATACGTTTTGTGTGGGGGAGGTCGACGAAAAAGTGAAGAATTTACTGAAGGTTACCAAAGAATCGCTTTACAAAGGTATTGAGCAAGCTAAAGTAGATCATCATATCGGAGATATCGGCTATGCCGTACAGTCGTATTGTGAGTCGCATGGCTATACGGTCGTGCGGGAACTTGTAGGACATGGTATCGGCCGTGAGATGCACGAGGCGCCGGAAGTACCGAACTATGGTAAACGTGGAACGGGACCTTTGATTAAAGAGGGCATGTGCATAGCCATAGAGCCGATGATTAATCTGGGTAGCAAAAACGTTGTTTTCGAAAATGATGGTTGGACCGTTCGGACAAAAGATCGAAAACCTTCCGCTCATTTCGAACATACCATCGCAATTAGAAATGGGAAAGCCGATATTTTATCAACCTTTGAATTTATTCAGGAAACGAGTAACTAACAGAACGAATTTATTTAATGGCTAAACAAGCATCGATAGAACAAGACGGAACGATACTCGAAGCATTGTCTAATGCAATGTTCCGGGTAGAATTGGAAAACGGACATGAAATAACCGCTCATATATCCGGTAAAATGCGCATGCATTATATTCGTATATTACCCGGTGACAGAGTTCGAGTGGAAATGTCTCCTTACGATTTGAGTAAAGGACGAATATCGTTTAGATATAAGTAGTAAGAAATTACAAATTACAAATTACAAATTAGAGGTCGGAAGAATGGTTCTGAAATTCGATATCCGGCATCACAAAATATCAAATATGAAAGTTAGAGCATCTGTAAAAAAGCGGACCGACGATTGTAAAATCGTAAGAAGAAAAGGTCGTTTGTATATTATCAATAAAAAGAATCCCAAGTATAAACAGCGTCAGGGATAAGTTTAACCTATTGTTTACAATTAAAAAATAAAAAACATATATGGCTATAAGAATTGTTGGTGTCGATTTGCCGCAAAATAAGAGAGGCGAAATAGCTCTCACCTATATATATGGCATCGGACGCAGTGCTGCTAATAGTATATTGGCAAAAGCAGAAGTAGATAGAGATATCAAAGTTAAGGATTGGACAGACGATCAGGCTGCACGTATTCGTGAAATCATTTCCAATGAATTCAAAGTCGAGGGGGAGTTGCGATCGGAAGTTCAATTGAATATTAAACGATTGATGGATATCGGATGTTATAGAGGTATTCGTCATCGTATTGGATTGCCTGTTCGCGGACAAAGCACGAAGAATAACGCCCGTACGCGTAAAGGTAAAAAGAAAACAGTTGCTAACAAGAAAAAAGCTACGAAATAACAGGTAGGAGAATATGGCAAAAAGAACAGTCGCAGTTAAAAAAAGAAATGTAAAAGTAAGTGCAATAGGACAAGCGCACATTTCTTCATCATTCAACAACATTATTGTTTCATTAACGAACGAAGATGGCGAAGTGATCAGTTGGTCATCAGCCGGGAAAATGGGCTTCAGGAGTTCTAAGAAGAACACTCCTTATGCGGCGCAAATGGTCGCACAAGATTGTGCAAAAGTTGCGTTTGATTTGGGATTGCGTAAGGTGAAAGTATTTGTAAAAGGTCCGGGTAACGGACGTGAATCGGCTATAAGAACCATTCACGGATCGGGAATTGAAGTGACGGAAATTGTAGATGTTACTCCCATTCCTCACAATGGATGCAGACCTCCTAAAGCAAGACGAGTTTAATACAATAATTTAAAGTTTCATCATATTGAAACTTGAGCTGTGAATGATTACATTACTGCTACTTCTCTGTAATCGCGGCTGCACAGTTTAGGCTTCAGTTATAAAGTTTTTTTAAAATGGCAAGATATACTGGTCCAAAA
>DHOU01000029.1:110932-113638 GCA_002409745.1 Bacteroidales bacterium UBA5382 | reverse complement strand
GGCAAGATATACTGGTCCAAAAACAAAAATAGCACGTAAGTTCGGAGAACCGATTTTCGGTCCCGATAAAGTTCTATCCAAGAAGAATTATCCTCCCGGACAACACGGGAATACGCGCAGAAGAAAGACGTCTGAATATGGTATTCAGTTGCGTGAAAAACAGCGTGCGAAATATACCTACGGAGTGTTGGAAAAACAGTTCCGGTTGACTTTCGATCAGGCGGCCCGTAGCCGTGGTGTAACAGGTGAGGTGTTGTTGCAATTACTCGAATCGAGATTGGATAATGTCGTATTTCGATTAGGGATTGCTCCCACAAGAGCCGCTGCGCGTCAGTTAGTAAGTCATCGTCATATCATTGTAAACGGGAATGTCTTGAATATTCCTTCCTATAGTGTAAAGGCCGGCGAAGTTATCGGTGTAAGAGAAAAATCAAAATCGTTGGAAGTCGTTACCAATGCTCTTTCCGGCTTTAATCATAGTAAATATCCTTGGTTGGAATGGGACAAGGCAACCTTGAGCGGTAAGCTGTTGCATATACCCGAAAGAGCTGATATCCCCGAGAACATCAAGGAACAACTAATTGTAGAATTGTATTCTAAATTCTAAACATTAATTTCATGTCTATATTAGCATTTCAAAAGCCCGATAAAGTAATCATGTTGCAAGAGGACGCTTTCTTCGGTAAATTCGAATTTCGTCCTTTAGAACCCGGTTACGGCATTACTATTGGTAATGCATTGCGTCGTATCCTATTATCTTCCTTGGAAGGATTCGCCATAACATCGGTGAAAATTGAGGGTGTGGAGCATGAATTTGCCACCATCCCCGGCGTTATTGAGGATGTTACTACGATTATTTTGAATTTGAAGAAAGTTCGTTTCAAAAGAATTGTCGAAGAGTTTGAAACAGAAAAGGTCAGTTTAACGATATCGGGCGCGAAAGTGTTTAAAGCCGGAGATATCGGTAAATTGCTGACAGGTTTCGAAGTGTTGAATCCGGAGCTTGAGATATGTCACATGAACAAGAAGGCCGATTTGAGGGTGGAGCTGACGATTAACAAAGGTCGTGGCTATGTTCCTGCCGATGAAAATCGCGCTTTATTGCCGGCTGATGATGTGCATGTTATAGCAATTGATTCAATATATACTCCCATCCGGAATGTAAAATACGATATTGAAGATTTTCGTATTGAGCAGAAAACGGACTATGAAAAATTGACGATCGAAATAACGACCGATGGATCCGTCGAACCGAAAGAGGCTTTAAAAGAAGCGGCCAAGATTCTTATTCAGCATTTTGTCTTATTTTCTGACGAGAATAAGATTATGTTGGAGACGAACGATACCGAAGAGTTTGAAGAGTTTGATGAAGAAGTGCTTCACATGCGTCAGTTATTGAAACGGAAGTTGTCGGATTTGAATCTCTCCGTTCGTGCGCTGAACTGTTTAAAAGCGGCCGAAGTAGAGACGCTTGGACAATTGGTCGGATATAACAAAAACGATCTTTTAAAATTTCGGAACTTTGGTAAGAAATCCCTCTCGGAATTGGAGGAATTGCTGGAGAAATTAAAACTTTCGTTCGGCATGGATATTTCGAAATATAAATTAGATAAAGACTAACAGCAATGAGACATAATAAGAAATTTAATCATTTAGGGCGTAAAACGGCACATCGTGGCGCGATGCTTTCGAACATGGCCAATTCGCTTATCATACACAAGCGTATATTTACGACTGTACCGAAGGCTAAAGAATTAAGGAAATTCGTAGAGCCTATCATCACCAAATCGAAAGAAGATACGACCAATTCCCGGCGAGTTGTGTTCAGTATGTTGCAAAGTAAAGAAGCTGTGACGGAATTGTTCCAAGGTGTGTCGCAGAAAGTGGCTAGTCGTCCGGGCGGATATACTCGTATTATTAAGACCGGAAATCGATTAGGAGATAATGCGTCTATGTGTTTTATCGAGTTGGTTGATTATAATGAAAACTTGTTGAAGGAAACGGATGCGAAGAAGACAAGAACCCGCCGTTCTCGTAGGAAATCTACAACCGATGATGCGTCCGACGCTGCTCCTAAAGCGGAAGGAACAAAGGTGAAAACGGCTCCGAAAACAGTGGAAAAAACAGCTGCTGACGCTCCGGAATCGAATGAAGCGAAAGACTCAAAAAAAATTGTAGTAGAAGAACAAACGGATAATAACGATACTCCTTCGGGTAACGACGTTGCCGATTTGGAGAATAAAACTGCCGAAGCGCCTTCTTCCGAGGAGGAGAGTGTGAAAGAATAATCGGCAAAATAGTAGTTGTATATAGCTGCGATTTTTAATTGTTAAACATTTAAGAAAAGTGCTGCGAGTGATCGTGGCGCTTTTTTTGTCTCCCACACCTAACGGATTTATTCCGTTTTTACGGATAAAAGGTGAAATGATTAATCTGTTTTTTTGTTGGTAAAATATTGGAATATAGCATGCTTTTTATTTTTGATACATTTTTTTTATTTTTTGATACGATATTGCTATGCTGTCTGCTTTATTTGCTGTTTCTTTGAATCGCAAAAACAAAAATTCCTTCTAAAGTAATCTAAAAAAGAAGAGGGAAAATTGGATTGCATTTCCAAATTTGAAATAAAAAGCTTAAAATGAAAGTAAATTCGTCCCATAACCAAGTGTTAACAACCCTTAATAAACGGGGGGGGGGGGGTTTTAC
>DHOU01000029.1:39650-110808 GCA_002409745.1 Bacteroidales bacterium UBA5382 | reverse complement strand
AAAAAGGGGGGGGGGGGGGATTTACATCCATTAACAAACGCTTAAATACCACTGCTGTTCGCGCTCGACTCTATTCTTCTTTCTCCCAAGCATTTTTCAAAAGACTTTCTTATCCTCTTTGTTTCTCAGCGAAAGGTTTGCCGAGTATTTGCAACTATTCTGTTTGTTCGCGAAGAAGTTGCAAAACTCCAACAAGCTTTTCGCTGTTGCGCAGAGAGGTTGCTGATCTTTTTCAGCCTCTTTGTTTATGCGCGAAAAGACTGAGAATGTTTTTCGAATACTTCGCGAATACGCGAAAAGGCTGCAAAACCCTAACAGGCTTTTCGCCACGGCGCAAAATGTCTATTGGTTTTTTGCAGATTCTCCGCCAAAAAATTAACGATGTACTATCTTGGCTCTGTATTATTTCCGGTAAAAGCGCCTGTCTTTACCGGCCGGTTACCTTTGTGTTTACCTGATTACTTGGCAGGCTAAGTAGTTTCTATTGTTTTTTACTTTTAATACTTTTAACTATGTTACGAATAACTGAAAGCTATCAGGCAATGATTAGCGGATTGGGATTGACGGAAGAATACCAGTTGCTGAAAGAATCTCAAGAAGGTTTCGAAGGATTGTGGAATAAGGCTGCCGATGTAAATTCGGAGTTGCGCCAAACCTCCTCTGCCACGGCCAGTCGCAGGGAGTTAGGATGCATTGTGAAATATTTTTGCAATGATATCGTCCATGTGCAATGAAGCGATCTGGAGTGACCTGTATCATGATCTTGAAGAATTGATTAAAGAAGCTAAACGCTCCAACCGGGATAATAAGAATGATAAAGATAAGGACGAATTCTCGTCCAGTAAATAATTATATGAACTAATTTAATAACCTAAAAAATGAGAATAACGAATAAAAATTCAATTTTATCAAAAGGGATTTTGGTCATGATATGTCTGACTTTTTCCCTCGGTATTTTCGCCCAGACCCTTACTGTAAATGGGAGGGTGACAGATAATAAGCAAGATCCTTTGATCGGGGTATCTGTCATGATTCAGGGCACTTCAACGGGAACCATTACGGATGCGGACGGTCGTTTTATTTTATCCAACGTGCCATCAGAAGGCCGAATAGAATTCTCCTATGTAGGAATGAAAACTCAATCGATTAATGTTAACGGGCGAACATCTATTGATATCGTATTGGAAGAAGACGTATCGGCATTGGACGAAATTGTCATCACCGGTTTTGGATTAGCGCAGAAAAAAGAATCTTTGACTTCTGCGATTTCAGTTATCGGCTCCGACGACATAAGCCGTTCCAAGTCCTCCACCTCGTCAGGAGCTTTGGTTGGTAAAATTGCGGGTATTAATTCTCGGCAGGCGGATGGCCGTCCTGGTGCATCGACAAGTATTCAAATTCGTAACATGGGTACCCCACTATATGTAATAGACGGTATTCAATCGGACGAAGGTCAATTTAATAATATTGACTTTAACGATATAGAATCGATTTCGGTATTGAAAGATGCTTCCGCTTCTATTTATGGAGTACGAGCTGCGAATGGAGTCGTAGTTGTTACCACTAAAAAAGGGACCCGCAATACCAAAAATACAGTAAGTTTGAACGCATATTATGGTTGGCAAAGTCTTTATGCTTTTCCAAAACCGGCAACAGCTGCCACTTATTTGACAAACTATATTCAGGCCCAAACGCTTCAAGGAGTAACCGATTATACATATCCCAAAGAGGTGTATGAAAAATGGGTGCAAGGGACCGAAAAAGGATACCAACCTTTTGATTGGTATGATTATATTTGGAAAGTTTCTCCCCAAAATTATATCAATGCAAATGTTTCCGGAGGATCCGATAAGATTAATTATTATTTGAGCGTCGGGCATTTGAATCAAGATGCGATTATCGTAAACTACGGAGGTTTTGAACGGACGAATATTCAAATGAACGTAAATGCAAATATTTCGGATCGTTTCAAGATAGGGGGAGGAATGAACGGACGTATTGAAAAACGGATTAATCCGGGAGTTCCGGAAGGGGATGACTATTGGATGCCTCGGTTTGGTACCTATCGAAATCTTCCTACTAAAAGGCCCTATGCAAATGATAATCCTTTATATCCAACCCTTACCTCTACAAATCCCGGTACAAATTTTGCGTGGCTAAATTACGACCTTGCCGGTAAATATGAGGAAACCTGGAGGGTTGTACAATTGAATTTCGATGCGGAGTATGAGATATTCGACGGCCTAAAAGCAAAAGCTCTTGCCAGTTATTATTTAGCAAATCAACGATTGGACAATCAGGAGTATACTTATAAACTTTATGGTTATGACGAAAAGACAGATACCTATCCCGTTATTTTCGAGAATAATAATCCATGGAGGGAACGTAGGCAAGGATATGTAGAAGAAATCACGAGCAATGTTCAGCTATCTTATAATAAAGTTTTTGGAGAACATACCATCGCTGGAGTTTTGGGGGCGGAAGCTATTAAAAGAGATACTCCCACTACTTGGGTGCATTCAATTCCGACATCCAATGCTCTACATTTAATCGATTATGAAACAATGGATACCTATGATGACGAGGGGAATAACACGCAAGCTCGATTAGGCTTCATGGGACGATTTAATTATGATTATGCGGGAAAATATTTAATTGAACTCTCCGGACGCTATGATGGTTCGTGGAAGTTTCCACCTTCCCATCGCTGGGGCTTTTTCCCTTCCGCTTCTGTAGGATGGCGAATATCAGAGGAGAATTTCTGGCGTAATACCCAAATTTCAAATGTTTTTAATGACTTAAAAATCAGGGCTTCTTATGGTTTATTAGGCGATGATAATGTTTCCGGTTATAATCCTTTTGATTATATGAGCGGGTATAATTATAAACGGTATAGAAATGCTGATGGTAACTGGCAAAATATAACATCTTCTGTAATTGATGGTAAATATATTATTGGATCTCAGGATCGTGGATTGCCTGTAACGACCTTATCATGGATAAAAGCCAAAATTCTTGATGTGGGAATTGATGCGAGTTTTTTTAAAGGAAAGTTAAACGGTTCATTCGACTTTTTCCACCGATTAAGAACCGGACTTCCTTCCTCCAGATATGATATTTTATTACCTTCTGAAGTCGGGTTCAGTTTGCCGAAAGAAAATTTGAATTCTGATAAGCATATGGGCTATGATTTGATGGCCAAATGGACGGATAAAATAGAGGATTTTCATTATTCAATCGGAGCAAATATTACCTATTCGCGATTTTATGATTGGGATCAATATAAACCGCGGTTCAGTAATTCTTGGAATGTATATCGGAATTCTATTCAACAGCGTTATGGCTATTTAAATTGGGGCCTGCAATCGGATGGACAATTTCAAAGTTGGGAAGAGATCGCTTCTTGGACGATCGATAATGACCGCCAGGGAAATAAAACATTGCGACCGGGAGATATAAAATATAAAGATTTGAATGGCGATGGAGTAATTAACGGAATGGATGAACGCCCCATCGGTTATCGTCAGGATTCAACGCCGATCCTCAACTTCGGGTTAAATTTTTCTTTTCAATGGAAAGGTTTTGATCTTGCTTTTGATTTAACCGGTGGAGCTTTATCAACGTGGTATCAGGAATGGGAACAACGCAATCCTTTCCATGATGGTGGAAACAATCCTCAATATTATATGGAAAATACATGGAGGCTTACCGATATTTGGGATGCAAACAGTGAACTGATTCCCGGGAAATATCCTACATTGTTAATTGGGAACAGCAGCCATAGTAATTATTGGAATAGTGATTTTTGGAAAAAGAATGTGAGATATGTCAAGTTACGAAATCTCGAATTCGGATATAATCTCCCTAAAAAACTTACCAATAGTATGTCGATTTCCGATGTCAGGTTATATCTTGCCGGCCAAAACTTATTTGGGTTGACAAACTTAATCGGAGTGGACCCGGAAATAAATGAAACAAACGGATTAGCCTATCCGACAATGAGAATTATCAATGTTGGTTTAACTCTCAAATTTTAAATAAAATGAAAATGAAGAATATTTTAACAGGATTATTTATTATAATTTTCTCCGCTCTTGTAAGTTGTTCCGATTTTTTAGATCGAGATCCGGACACAATTCTGACAGATGATCAGATCTTTGGGGATGAGGTGATGATTAAGTCGGTCCTTTCAAACTTCTATGGTAGAATAACATGGGGACAGCATATAGATGATTCTTATTCCTATACGATTATAGATGAAGCTTCTCGTTCCGATAGCGGACCCGATACCCGCCAGAATTTTGAAGACGATCGTTGGCGGGTGTATGATTATGCTTTACTTCGTAATCTGAATCAGTTTTTAAAAGGTGTACGTGAAACAAAAGTATTGGATAGTGAAACACAAAGACAATTGGAAGGAGAGGCTCGCTTTATCAGGGCTTGGTTATATTTTAATATGTGTCGGGGGATGGGCGGAATGCCGATTGTAGGAGATGAGGTTTTCGATTACACCCCAGGTATGGATATAACGGCTTTACAATATCCTCGCTCGACAGAAGCGGGTCTGTATGACTATATTATTTCGGAGTGCGAGGCTATTAAAGATTTTTTACCCACGGAACCTTCTATTAATGCTGCCAGAGCTACCAAATGGGCGGTATTGATGTTAAAAGCGCGTGCCGCGGTATATGCCGGTTCCATTGCCAATTACAATAATAAGATGCCTAATCCTATTAAAACTGCAGGAGGTGAAGTCGGAATTCCCGCAGATTTAGCCCAAGCATACTATAAAACGGCATTATCTGCGGCCGAAGAAGTAATAAAAGGAGGCAAGTATGAACTTCAATTGACGAAACCCGATGACAGGGGGCGCAACTTCTATGAAGCGTTATCCATAAAGGAAAATAACAAAGAAGTGATTTGGGCAAGAGATTATAAATATCCCGGACAGACTAATGGATTCACGCAATCCAATATTCCGGCCTCTCATGCAGAGGATATCGACCGTGCATATGCAGGCCCTATTCTGAATTTAGTGGAAGATTTCGAATATATTAACGACCGGAACGGAGAAATTAAGATCAGAGATGAGCAAGGAAATTATATCTTTTACACGAACCCTGAAGATGCTTTTGCTAATAAAGACCCACGTCTGTGGGGAACGGTTATTTATCCCGGAGCTATTTTTAAAGGCACTCCTGTTGTATTACAGGCTGGTCAAAAGTATTTCGAAGATGGAGTCTGGAAAGTTAGAACAAGTGACCCTGGTAAATCCGACGACAACAATATTTTGATCACTTCCGTTAACGGACCGAATACTTCTAATAATAATTATATAAATAAATCCGGATTTTTCTTTCGTAAGTTTATGGATGAAACGCCACTCGCTTCTACACGTGGACGCCGGAGTGAAATGTGGTTCCCGCGGTTTCGTTTTGCGGAAGCTGTGATGATTGCGGCCGAGGCTTCTTTCGAACTCGGTGAAAACGGGAAAGCATTGAATTATATAAATGACATTAGAAGAAGAGCAGGGATCCAAGAGCTGAAAGCAATCACCTTTGATGATATCGTTCGTGAATATCGAGTGGAGTTTGCCTTTGAGGATCATCGATATTGGGATTTGAAACGCTGGAGATTAGCCGACAAAGTATGGAATGGTGTGCAAAATGACCCGCAGGCTCAGCAATATGCTTTATTCCCTTATTTGGTGAATGAGCCTGGAAATCCGAATAACGGCAAATGGGTTTTTGATAAGTTTCCCACGCACATGTCGCCTTATCCAAGGTATTTTCAGATGAAAAATTATTATAATTTCATTAACCAGGAATGGATAGACAACAATCCTAAATTGGTGAAAAACCCCTATCAATAATCGCTTGATACACTATTAAATTGCATAATTAAAAAAATAGAAAGATGAAAATAAAACATCCTAAATATATATTGTCAATAGCAATTGTTGCATTAGCCTTGACTAGTTGCGGCCTTGATAATTATGATGCTCCCCAATCGAAGCTGAACGGTAAAATAACATATAATGGGCAGGCTTTGGGAGTTCGGGGAACCGGTGAAGCCGTACAGGTACAGCTTTATCAGGACGGATATGACCTGAAGAATCACATTTCGGTATATGTAGGACAAGACGGAACTTTTGAGGCGCTTTTGTTCGATGGCGAATACAAGCTTGTTACGCGGGATAACAATGGTCCTTGGGTGAATAAAAGGGATACCGTAATCGTGAATGTGAAGGGGAATACCGAAGTGGAACTACCGGTGACTCCTTATTTTACGATATCGGATGAAACGTTATCTTTAAACGGATCCGTATTGAATGCTACGTTTAAGATTAATGAGATTGTTAGCACAGCCCAAATCGAGTATGTTATGCTGCTTGTTAGTAAAACGACGTTTGTTGATGATGCGACCAATATTGCTCGAAAAGATTTTACAGACCAACAAGCGGGAAGTGTCACTTTGTCGTTGAACATGGAAGAAAATAAGGATTTTGCTTCTGCGAAAGTTCTTTTTGCAAGAGTGGGGGTAAAAACTGTGGGTACTGATCAGGCTGTTTACTCAAAAATTGTCCGGCTGAAATAAAAAAAGATATCTTTGAATTCCTTTCGAAAGATATCACAAACTTCGGAGAGTACCCTAAGTTGCGACTCTCCGAAGTTTTACAACAAAAGAATCCATTGATAAGTCGTATAATTTCGATAAATGATTAAAAAAAACTTATCTTTGTTTTCGTACTAAGAAAAAACTTTGTATAGTATGAGTAAAAAAATATTATTCCTTTATTTTCTGCTAATTGCACTCTTAGTTTCATGTCAAGAAAGTACTTCAATAAAACCGATTACTTCAGACTTGGTGAATAATCTCCGGGCTCCGGCGTATCCGTTGGTGACGGTGGATCCGTATTTCGGTGCGTGGTCGTTTGCCGATAACCTGTATGATGATCCTGTGAGGCATTGGACCGGTAAGGATTTTTCGTTGATCGGGGCAATCCGGGTCGATGGAGAAACTTACCGATTTCTCGGAACGGAGAACTTACCGTTAAAACCGGTTTTGCCGACGGCAAATGAAGAAAAATGGGAAGGTGCATACACCCTTCAACAACCGAAAAACGATAGCTGGTTATCCCTTGATTTTAACGATAGCGACTGGACAAAAGGCCAGGCGGCTTTCGGCACGGATAATGAGCCGAATCTGGCTACTTCCTGGAACACAAAAGATATCTGGGTCAGGAGGACTTTTGATTTACCGGAAGATTTACAAGATAAGACGATCTTCTTGAAGTATTCTCATGACGATAATTTTGAATTGTATATCAATGGGACAAAAGTGATCGATACCGGATATGCCTGGAAATATAATGCATTGGAGGAACTTTCGGACGAAATAAAAGCGACGCTGAAAAAAGGGAAAAACGTTATCGCCGCTCATTGCCATAATCGGACTGGCGGGGGGCATGTCGATTTCGGACTTTTTGAAAAGGAAACCAATAAGGAAGCGTTTACTCAACCTGCGGTTCAAAAAAGCGCAAATGTATTGCCGACACAAACATTTTACACCTTCGAATGCGGCCCTGTGGAACTGGATGTTATTTTCACGGCACCTCTTTTGATGGATGATCTCGATTTGCTGTCGCGTCCCGTAAATTATTTGACGTATCAGGTGCGCTCTTCGGATGGGCAACAGCATGATGTCCAAATATATTTGGAAACAACACCTCAATGGGCGGTTAATTCGGATAATCAACCGGTGGATTTCGAAAGAATAGAAAGAGACGGTTGGACGTATCTGAAAACGGGCACACAGGAACAACCGGTTCTTCAGAAAAAAGGCGATGACCTTCGTATCGATTGGGGCTATTTCTATATGGCCGGAGCATCGACTCCCGCAACCGGGGCGGAATTCGGCGATTATTGGCAGGCAAAGAAGACCTTTGTTGAGACCGGCAAAGTAACGACTACCCCTACCGATTCGTTATCTGCCAATATGACACAAGAAATGTCCGTCTTATCCTATACGGCCGACTTGGGAAAAGTTTCCGATAAGACGAAGAGCGGTTACGTGTTGTTAGGATATGACGATTTATATTCTATTCAGTATTTTGAAAAGAACCTTCCGGCTTACTGGAAACAAGACGGGCAGGTGGATATCTTTCAAGCCTTCAAACAAGCCGCCGACGGGTATGCTTCTATTATGGACCGTTGCGCCCGGTTTAATGAAGAGATGATGGCCGAGGCCAAAGAGGCCGGAGGCGATAAATATGCCGAATTATGTGCGCTGGTCTATCGTCAGGCTATTTCGGCTCATAAACTATTGAAAGACACGGACGGAAATTTGTTGTTTCTATCGAAAGAAAATAATAGTAACGGCTGCATTGGAACGGTTGACCTCTCTTATCCTTCTTCGCCGTTGTTTTTGATTTATAACCCCGAATTGGTAAAAGGATTGATGAATCATATTTTCTATTACAGTGAAAGCGGAAAATGGACGAAGCCTTTCGCTGCCCATGACGTGGGAACCTATCCTCTTGCCAATGGGCAGGTGTATGGTGAAGATATGCCTATAGAAGAGTCGGGAAATATGCTTATCATGACAGCTGCCCTTGCCGCTGTAGAAGGAAATGCCGATTATGCTGCCAAACATTGGGAGACGCTGACTACGTGGACGGATTATCTGGTGAAGGAAGGACTTGATCCGGCCAATCAATTATGTACGGACGATTTTGCCGGCCATTTGGCGCATAATGCCAATCTTTCCATTAAAGCGATCATGGGTATTGCCGGATATAGTAAGTTGGCGGACATGCTTGGCAAAAAGGATGTTGCCGGAAAATATTTACAGGCGGCCAAAGACATGGCGGTAGAGTGGGAGCGTATGGCGAATGACGGAGACCATTATAAGTTGACGTTCGACCGGACAGGTACTTGGAGTCAGAAATATAATCTTATTTGGGACAAGCTATTGGATATACATATTTTTGATCCGGAGATTGCCCGCAAAGAGATCGCCTATTATCTCACTCAACAAAATACATACGGCTTGCCGTTGGATAGCCGGAAAACGTATACGAAATCGGATTGGATTATGTGGACGGCTGTGTTGGCGGAGAATCCGGAAGATTTTTATGCGCTGGTCGACCCGTTGTATAAGTACGCGAACGAAACTACGAGCCGTGTTCCTTTAAGCGACTGGCACGAGACGGTTGACGGAACACAGGTCGGTTTCAAAGCGCGTTCGGTGGTCGGAGCCTATTTTATCAAGATGTTGGAAGAAAAGTTATCTTCTGAAAATAAATAGGGATAGTGAAACGGGCGCTTCTTTTTGAGGGAAGCGTCCGTTATCTGAATTTGTTCTAAGAAAATTGGACGAAATCGGTTGGTTGTTATTATCTTTGTATTGAACGATTAAAATGAAAAATGATGGAAAAAATAACAGTAACAATGTCGAAACGAGAGTACGAAAAGTTTCTTGTCTACAAGAAAGCCGATAAAATTGCAGAAAGTATTTGTTCTGGGCTTAAAGAAGTAAAAGAGGCTCGTGAAGGAAAACGGACATTAAAATCGGCGTACGACTTGGCAGATGAACTTTAAAGTAACGACCGATTTCGAAAGAGCGTTAAAACGATTAAATAAGAAATATCCTTCTTTAAAAAGCGATTATATTGCATTTCTAAAAGAATTGGAACAAAATCCGAGAAAGGGCGACGAGATATTCTCTAATTGTTACAAAGCCCGTATTGCCATTAAAAGTAAAGGGAAGGGAAAAAGTGGAGGAGGAAGAATTATTTTTTATTTTGAATCTAGGGACGATATGATTGTTCTGCTGTATGTTTATGACAAATCCGAAATGGAAAATGTACAGACAGCTTATATCAAACAAATACTTAACAAAAAACTTTTTCAGTAATAGAAATATGCCTTGGCAAAAGGAATAACCTTGAGGCTTCTTTGAAACATCTGTTTTTCTTTGTATAGATATTCTTTTAAATAAGGATAATGATTTTTTTACGTGAAGAACAGAATAATTCGTTTTCCCATTCTTCTGTTCTGATTATAATGACTTTAATTGCATTAATTACATTAATTACGAGCAATCATGAATACTATTCCTAAAATTATACTCTTCTTTTTATTATTTTGTTCTGGTGTTGCGCTTTTCGCAGACAACAAAACACAAATAACAGTCGTTGACAGGCCAAATGCCGCAACTGTCCGTACAAATTATACGCAAAACAGGGCGCCGTTGCAACCGTTGCATTTTATCAAACTGCCGGTGGGCGATGTGAAACCGAAGGGATGGTTACGCAAGTATCTGGAACTTCAGAAAAACGGGCTAACCGGCCATCTGGGCGAGATCAGCGCTTGGCTCGACAAGAAGAACAATGCGTGGCTGGGTACGGGCAACGATTTCGGATGGGAAGAAGTGCCTTACTGGCTGAAAGGATATGGGAATATGGCGTATATCCTCAACGATAAAGGGATGATTGACGAAGCCAAAACATGGATTGAAGCCGCCTTTAAAAGTCAACGTGAAGACGGTTACTTCGGCCCCTATATCGAGAAGAACGGAAAGCCCGACTTATGGGGAAATATGATTATGTTGTGGTGCTTGCAATCGTATTATGAGTATTCGAAAGATGATCGGGTTATCGATCTTATGACCCGTTATTTCCGCTGGCAGGCGAATCTGCCCGACGATAAGTTTTTGAAAGACTATTGGGAGAATAGCCGGGGTGGCGATAATTTGATCAGTATTTACTGGTTATATAATCTCACCGGAGATGAATTTTTATTGAATTTGGCCGAAAAAACTCATAAGAATACAGCCGATTGGCGGCAGCGTTCCACCTTACCTAACTGGCACAATGTGAATATCGCACAGAGTTTCCGGGAACCGGCGACGTATTATATGCTGTCCAAAGATTCAACCGATCTGATGGCGACGTATAATGTCCATCACCTGATTCGCAATACGTTCGGGCAGGTGCCGGGAGGAATGTTCGGGGCCGACGAGAATGCCCGTATGGGCTATATCGATCCGCGGCAGGGTACCGAAACATGCGGGTTTGTGGAACAAATGGCTTCCGATGAATTTCTGCTCCGTATCACCGGCGATCCTTTCTGGGCGGAACATTGCGAAGAGGTGGCGTTTAATTCGTATCCGGCGGCGGTGATGCCCGACTTCAAGTCGTTGCGTTACCTAACGGCTCCCAATCATACGGTGAGCGATTCCGAAAATCATCATCCCGGCATCGATAACAAAGGACCTTTTTTGGCGATGAATCCTTTCAGTAGCCGTTGCTGTCAACATAATCACTCGCAGGGGTGGCCTTATTATATCGAGCATCTGGTGATGGCGACCGCCGATAACGGATTGGCCGTCGCCTTGTACGGCGCTTGCGAAGCGCAGGTAAAAGTGGGCAATGATAAGACCATCCGCTTGATAGAAGAAACCAATTATCCGTTTGAAGAAAGCGTGCGGTTTAAAATCGAAACGCGCGAGGCGGTCACTTTTCCTGTTTATTTAAGAATCCCCACTTGGACCGAAAATGCATCCGTGAAGATCAACGGAAGCTCTGTGGATGCGGATTTGGTGAACGGGAAATATGTACGTATAGAAAGGGCGTGGAAAAATGGAGATGAGATTACGCTCGATTTGCCGATGCATCTTTCTCAATCCGTATGGAAAGTAAATCAGGACAGCCGGAGCATTCATTACGGGCCATTGACGTTTTCATTAAAGATAAAGGAAGACTATGAGCGGGTTAGCAGTACCGAAACGGCGATTGGCGATTCGAAGTGGCAAAAAGGAGCGGATGCTTCGAAATGGCCTTCGTATGAAATTCATCCGGGCAGCGATTGGAACTATGCGTTGGTTGTTGATGATGAAGTACCGTTGGAACAGAATTTCGAGGTGATAAAGAAAGCTTGGCCCGCCGATAATTTTCCTTTTACCGTTGAAAATGCTCCGATTGAAATCAAAGCCCGTGGTAAAAAAGTGATCGGCTGGGATATCGATGAATATGGGTTGACTTCAGAACTCCCGATTAAGGGGAACAGACATTTTGCGGACGAAACAGAACAGATAACGCTAATCCCGATGGGAGCGGCCCGGTTGCGTATTTCGGCTTTCCCGATATATATAAGAAATGAGTAGAAAACCTCCAAAGGTTATTTGAGTGTGTGTCTTGTATGGAGTGATGAGTGTCTGCGAAAAGAATAAACGTATTTTATGGCAGGTATTCTGTATTGAAAAGTATTTTGTATTTTTGTTGAATCAATAAAAATACAAAATACTTATAAAGTGAAATAAGCAAAAAGAAGTTATGAAAACATCGTCAGAAAATATAAGCTTAACTATTCCGACAAACGATATGCAGTTTTTCAAGGAATTAGTAAATAAAATGGGCTGGACATACGAAACGAAAGAAAGCGCTTTACAGAAATATATTGCTTCCCGGCCGAAAGACGTAAAGTTCTCCGAGGAGGATATTTTGTCGGAGGTACGTGCTGTGAGATATGGAAAATGAAGGTGATTAAAATAATCTGTGATACCAACTTGTGGATTTCATTTCTACTAGGTAAAAAATTGTCAGCGATGCGGAATTTGTTTGCTAATCCGGACTTAAAGATATATGTCTGCGATGAATTGTTGAATGAATTCGGCCTCGTTTCGTCAAGACCGAAAATACGAAAGTATATAACTGAAGATGATGTAGAGGAGACATATAAGTTGATGGATAAATACTGTTGCTATATCCCGATTCGGGAAAAGGCGATTTCTTCCGTAAGGGATAAAAAAGATTTGTATCTTCTTTCGTTGGCTGACACCATTCCCGCTGATTTTATTATCACAGGCGACAAGGATTTGTTAGTGTTAGGCGTTCATCATCAAACGAAAATAGTTACTTATAAAGAATTTGAAGGAATGATTAAACGCCGTGAAATATTTTGAATCTTTCGATGATGAAAAAAAATATATACCTTTTGTTTCTTTTATGTTTGTCGGGTGTGTGCGTATGCGCCAATGATTCGGATTCACCTTTGGACCGCAAGGGGCCTCTTTCATTGGCCGATCCTTTCATTATGTTGCATAATGACACCTATTATGCGTACGGTACCAATGCTGAAGACGGCATAGAAGTGTATACTTCTGAGAATTTGAAAGAATGGAGAAAAGAACAAAACCTTGCTCTTCACAAAAACGATTCTTTCGGCGATAAATGGTTCTGGGCGCCGGAAGTATACCTTGTCAACGGTCGGTTTTACATGTATTATACGGCTGAAGAGCATATTTGTGTGGCGACTTCCGATTCACCGCTCGGCCCTTTCAAACAAGCAGAACAGAAACCGATGCTCGAAGGGGAAAAGGCCATTGACAATACTCTTTTTATCGATGATGACGGAAAGGCTTATCTTTTTTTCGACCGTTTCAACGACGGCCTGAACATTTGGGTGGCGGAGCTGGAAAATGACTTCATAACGATTAAAAAAGAAACCTTGCATCCCTGCATTCATGTGTCGCAGGACTGGGAACAAGTTTGGCCCCGAGTGAATGAAGGCGCTTTCGTGGTGAAGCATGAAGGCGTATATTATATGACCTATTCGGCGAACAGTTACGAGAGCCCCTTTTACGGAATCGGTTGCGCTACGGCTACGGATATTATGGGAACATGGACGAAATATCGGGATAATCCTCTCCTGCAAAAGCCCGGCAATTTGGCCGGGGTAGGGCATAGTGCGATGTTTTACGACAAGGATGGAAATCTGCGCATTGTTTTTCACGCGCATCATGATAAAGAATCGATTCATCCGAGGAAAATGTATATCGGAAAGGCCGGTTTTCGAAAAACAGACGGCGCAGACAGATTGTCTATTGAGCAGCAGTATGAAGTTCCGGTCTTGATCGAATAAATAGATGAAAAAGATTTGTATATTTGTAGCGAATTAAACAACCGGGGGGATCGTTTCGGGCGACACCCCCGGCAAGATTAACAATCATTATTTAAGAACATGAGAATAAAATTAAGTTTTCTACTAATCGTATGTATGAGCGCCGTTACGTTTTTGGCTCTTCCAAACGAACCGGATATTATACCGAAACCTTTCAGTTTAATTAAAAAAGAAGGAACGTTCGTATTCAACGCGAATACGAAAATCTATCGCAATTACGAGGAAGATATCCTTGTGACCGGCTTCGTAAATGATTTTCTTCGGGATAATTACGGCTTTGATTTGAATGTGAGGCATTCTGCTTCTGTCCGTGACGGCATTAATTTTGTGCTGGATCGTTCTTTTGAAAAAGAAGCGTACGAGTTGACGATCGATAGCCGTTCCGTCGTGATAAAAGGAAATACGGAGGGGCTTTTCTACGGCTTGCAAAGCCTTTTGCAGTTAATGCCGGTAGAAGCATCCGCAAGTCTTGCGCTCCCCCAGGTTGAGATCAAAGACAAACCGCGTTTCGGGTATCGTGGAGCCATGTTGGATGTGGGGCGGTACTTTTTTACGGTGGAATCCGTTAAGCGGTTTATCGACCTGATGGCCTATTATAAATTGAATACCTTTCATTGGCATTTGACCGAGGATGCCGGTTGGCGCATCGAGATAAAAAAATATCCGTTGTTAACGCAAGTAGGCGCCTGGAGAAGAAGTACTCAAACCGATAATAAAAATACCGATCAATCGTTCGACCGTTTGCCTCACGGAGGGTACTATACGCAACCACAAATCCGCGATATTGTCGCCTATGCCCGGCAACGCAACGTCACCATCATTCCGGAGATCGATATGCCGGGGCATATGCTGGCGGCATTGGCGGCTTATCCCCATCTCTCTTGTACCGGAGGCCCTTTTAAAGTGTTGGAACAATGGGGAATTCAAAAAGATGTTTTGTGTGCCGGAAATGAAGAGACCTACCGCTTCCTTGAAGATGTGTTGGACGAAGTGATGGAACTGTTCCCCTCTGAAATCATTCATATCGGGGGCGATGAAGCGCCTAAAGACCGCTGGAAAGAATGTCCCAAATGCCAGGCAAAGATCAAACAGGAAAACCTGAAAGACGAACATGAGTTGCAGAGTTATTTTGTGAAGAGGATTGGAAAATACCTCGAAAGCAAAGGGCGGAGAATGCTTGGTTGGGATGAGATTATGGAAGGCGGAATAGCCGATAATGCGATGATCATGAGTTGGAGAGGCGAAGAAGGAGGAATCGAGGCCGCCAAACACAAACATCAGGTAGTCATGGCGCCTACTCATTACTTGTATTTGGATTATTACCAGGGCGATCCGGCAACCGAACCGTTTAATATCGGTGGAAACCTGCCTCTGGAAAAAGTCTATCACTACAATCCTACCGGCGCGATTCCGGAGGAATACCATCCGTATGTCATCGGCGTACAGGGAAATTTATGGATGGAGTTTATTCATAGTGTCCCGAAACTCGATTATATGGCGTTTCCGCGTCTTTTGGCTGTCTCGGAGATCGGGTGGAGCACCGAAAAGAAAGACTATCCTGATTTTAGGAAGCGTGTCGGTTCGAATTTATGTTGGCTGGATAAAATGAACGTGAATTTCAGAATTCCGGAGCCGATGGGGCTCGAGAATGTCGAATCCACATCCGATAATGTGACCGTTTCTTTGACTCCGCCCGTTGCCGGTTCTCAAATATATTACACGTTGGATGGCTCCGATCCTTTACTCGCCGGCGTATTGTATGTCAAGCCCATCGCGGTCGCTTTGTCGCCGACGACCCCTGTAGAGTTGAAATGTGTCGTGAAGACCCTTACGGGAAGAGTCAGCACAACCTACAAAGCGCAGTATAGTTTAAAAAAGACCGCAGACTAAGGGACTTCGTCCGGTAATGCCTCCGGCGATAAACGCTCCGCGTGAAACGGCTAACGCCGATAGTTGAAGACAATGAGACTACAGACCGGAGACCGAAGACTGGAGACCGGAGACCGGAGACTGGAGACCGGAGACTGAAAAGCAAATGAATAAAAGATTGTGGGTATATCTATGTGCCGTTTGGTGTATGTTTACATACAACCAAGCGGCTTTATATGCCCACCGCTCTTATTATTTCAAACATTATAACATTAATAACGGACTTTCGCAAAATACCGTGCAGCGTATTCTTCAAGACCGGAAGGGTTTTATGTGGTTCGGTACGAAAGACGGACTTAATCGCTTTGACGGCACATCTTTCAAAATTTTTCATTTTTCTACCAATAGTGAATTAAAAGATAATGTATTCCGCTGTATTCTTCAAGATGAAGACGAGTCTATTTGGGTGGGCACTGATGATGGGGTGTATATCTACAATAGTGTGAAAGAAACATTCTCTCGCTTTAGTGAAAGGGATAAAAATCAGAATATTGTCGAAGGAGCTGTAAGCGATATGATCATGGATGAGGATGGGGATATTTGGATTTCAGTGGAAGAGAAAGGCGTATTTCATTATGCGAAAAAAACCAAAGAACTATTTCATTACGATATTAAAACCACGCCCGGAGGCTTAAAAGGAATCACTCTCTGTGCTGATAAAGATGGTGGAGTATGGGCATTCCCCTATTCTTCCCGTCCGTTTATGTATATAGATAAAAAGAAAAGACAAACAAAAGAGTTTAAATTGTACCCCGGAAATGAATTTCTCTTTGATGCAGGGGAAATCAATGTGGTATTAGCGGATCCCTTTAATCAATTATTGGTGGGAACATCCCGTAAAGGATTGCTCCGTATTAATACGGTTAATGGAAATTATGAAGTGCTTTTAGATAAAGACGAAAATAATCAACCCATATTCGTTCGCGATGTCTTACGGGTCGGAGAAGATATTCTTTGGATCGGATCCGAATCGGGAATTTATATTTATTCTTTTTCCCGGAATAGCGTTATTCACCACTTAAAGCACGATGATGCCGATCCCAATTCCATATCCGATAATGCCATTTACTCCTTATATAAGGATAACGAGAACGGTATTTGGGTGGGAAGCTATTTCGGGGGAGTCGATTATTATTCCGAACAGTACGGCAATTTTGAAAAACAGTATCCTGTCGGAAGCGAAAACAGCATTAGCGGACGCCGCATAAGGGAATTTTGCCCTGCTCCCGACGGAAATATTTGGATTGGCACGGAAGATAACGGCCTGAACCTGTTCGACCCTGCTTCGGATACTTTTCTTCCGCTCCCCCCTTCCCTCGATCATCTTTACAATAATATCCATGCGCTCTATGCCGAAAACGATGCCATATGGATCGGAACCTTCTCAAAAGGCCTGAACCGGTATAATGGAAAGACAAAAACGCTTAAAACGTATATAAATACGGATAGCCAAAATTCAATCAGTGAGAACAGTATTTTTTCCTTGTGCAAGGACCGGCAAGGGACGTTATGGGTGGGAACGCTTTCAGGGTTGAATATCTATAATCCGGAAACCGATGATTTTACCCGCATTAAACAACTCGAAGGCCTATTTATACAGGATATAAAGGAAGATACCGATGGGAATGTATGGTTCGCTACTTTTTTGAAGGGGCTCTATCGGTATCGTCCGAAAGATAAAACATGGAAAAACTATATGCACAACCCGCTCGATTCAACCACCCTTGCGTATAATAAGGTGACGAGTATTTTTGAAGACAGCCGCGAACGGTTGTGGATAACGACCGAAGGAGGCGGATTTTGTCTTTATGAGAAGGAAACGGAATCATTCCGTACGATGAATGATGCGGATGGACTTCCCAATAATGTGGTTTATCAGATAAAAGAAGATCGTCAGGGGCGCTTATGGCTATCGACCAACCGGGGGCTTGTTTGCTTCGATCCCGATCATCACACCTTTAAAAGTTACACGATTGAAAGCGGGTTGAAAAGTAATCAATTCAATTATAAATCGAGCTATAAAGCTCCCGACGGCACCCTGTATTTCGGTTCCATCGACGGCTTTGTCCGGTTTAACCCCGACTCGTTCAAAGAATATGCCCACACTCCTCCGTTAGTACTGACGGACCTGTATATCAATAATGAACCGGCCAATATTTCCGATAAAAACACGCCGTTATCACAAAGCATCCTCTATGCCGATGCCCTGGAATTACCCTACCATAAAAACTCTTTCAGCCTCCGGTATGCCGTATTAAGTTATACCGCGCGGCAATCGGGAGGCATAGAGTATATGCTGGAAGGTTTCGATGAGGAATGGATTCGCCATGGTGCCGGGCAGTCTATCATTTATACCAATTTGAGGCCGGGTACATACACCCTTAAAATAATACTGAAAGAGGGTCCCCGGACAATAGCGGCCAAAAATCTGACTATCCGCATCAAGCCGCCTTTATGGATGACGACTTGGGCTTATTTAGTCTACTTTATACTCCTCGCGGCAGCCGTTTTTGCCCTGCTTTATCATTTGCAGCAGCGGGAAGTGAAAATGCAAAGGCGCAAAATGCGTATCTTTCAACAAGAGAAGGAGCGGGAACTGTATCGTTCCAAAATGAATTTCTTTACCGACATCGCTCATGAGATCCGGACGCCTTTGTCGTTAATCAAAGCCCCGTTGGACCATGTGTTGTTGACGGAACCGGTATCGGGTAATTTGAAAGAAAACCTGGAGATTATGCATAAAAATACCGACCGGTTATTGAGTCTGGTGAATCAGTTACTCGATTTCCGGAAAACCGAAGCGGAGGCCTATGCCTTGCATCTGGTACGGTATAATGTGACCGATTTGCTTCGGGAGACGTTTATCCGGTTTCTCCCGTTGGTAAAGCAGAAGAATACGACCTTCCATACCGATTTACCTCAAACGGATATTTTGGCCAAAATCGATAAGGAAGCGTTTCTGAAAATTATTAGTAACTTATTGAATAACGCGTTGAAATATGGGGAGTCTTTGTTGAATGTAAACGTGTTTGTCGATGAAAGGGAACCTGTTTTTCATGTCGTGGTGCAAAATGATGGCGATGTTATTTCCCCGGAGCATCGGAATGAGATATTCAAACCGTTCGTACATATCGATAAAAACAAGGATAAGGTGATTACCGGCACGGGTATCGGATTGGCTCTTTCTCTTTCGTTGGCCGAGTTGCATAACGGCTCATTGTTTTACACGGTAGACGATGGGCTGAATGGGTTTCATCTGGTACTGCCGATCGGGGATGCGGAATCTGTCCCGCCCCCTGCGCCGGAAACACAAGGCAAATCATCGTCGAAATCAACCCATGCCGATTCCTTACTGGTCGTGGAAGATGACCGTGAGATGCTTCAATTCATCGCGAAGTGTCTATCGCCGCATTACGAAGTGTTTACGGCTGAGAACGGAGAGCAAGCCTTGAAAATTCTGCAAGACAACGGGGTGAATTGTATTATTAGCGACGTGATGATGCCGGGCATGGACGGATTTGAGTTTACAAAGCGGATTAAGTCGGATGTGGAGTTCAGCCATATTCCGGTCATCCTTCTCACGGCTAAGACGAATGTCCAGGCAAAGGTGAAAGGGTTCGAGATAGGCGCCGACGATTATATTGAAAAGCCTTTCTCCATTGAGGTGCTTTTAGCGCGTATAGCCAACCTGTTGAATAACCGCAATAAACTTCGGGAGACGTTCTTAAAACATCCTTTTATCGGTACCAATACGATTGCTCTGACAAAATCGGATGGAGAGTTTCTGAAGAAACTGAATGAGATCGTCCAGGAGAATTTACATAATCCTGATTTTAATGTCGAGATTATCGCCGAGTTGGTGAATATGAGCCGGGCGAGTTTTTACCGTAAAATAAAGGGCATACTCAATTTAACGCCGAATGAATATATCAAAGTGGAGCGGTTGAAGAAAGCGGCGCAACTTCTAAAGGATAAAGAATACAAAGTGAACGAGATTTGCTATATGGTGGGCTTTAATTCGCCGTCGTATTTCGCGAGATGTTTTCAGCAACAGTTCGGGATGCTGCCTAAAGACTTTTAATAATTACAAATGACAAATTACGAATTATGAATTACAAATGACAAATTACGAATGACAAATTATAAATTATAAATTACGAATTTACGTTTCGCAAGTTATTTCGTCAGAAAGGTTGCAGTTATCTTTTACTGTTGACTGTGAAACTTGAGTTGCTAATTGCTAATTGATACAGTGTCTAACGTTTCCGGTCCGCTATTCTTTAGACTTTTGACTTTAGGCCTCATTTGTCATTCGTAATTTGTCATTCATAATTTGTCATTTGTAATTTGTCATTCGTAATTTGTCATTTATATGAGATGATATTCGCACTTTTTGAACAGATTGTCGCAGGATTTTAAAAAGAATAAGCCTAATTTCGTGACGTCGAATTTAAACATGTAAAATAATTATGATGAAAGTAAGAGCAACTTTATTATTCGCCTTATGCGTTATTTTTTCCGCATCGGCGCAATGGAAGCCTGCGGGTGACCGGATTAAGACCCGATGGGCTTCAGAGATCGATGTAAACAATGTGCTGCCTGAGTATCCCCGCCCCATTATGGAACGGGCTGAATGGCAGAATCTCAACGGTTTGTGGAACTATGCGATCCAACCCACCGGACAACAGGCTCCCGCATCGTATAATGGGCAGGTTTTGGTTCCCTTCGCTATCGAATCGAGCTTGTCGGGAGTACAGAAAACCGTCGGAGATGCGAATGAACTGTGGTATCAACGTGAATTTTCCATCCCTTCGAAGTGGAAGAACAACCGCGTATTACTGCATTTCGGAGCCGTCGATTGGAAAGCCGATGTGTGGGTAAACGATATGAAAGTCGGCCAACATACGGGCGGATACGCTCCCTTTTCTTTCGATGTTACCGCTGCACTTGCTGCGTCGGGCAGCAATAAGCTGGTGGTGAAAGTATGGGATCCGACCGACCGTGGATACCAACCGCGCGGAAAGCAAGTGAATAAGCCCGAAGGCATCTGGTATACTCCCGTCAGCGGCATTTGGCAAACGGTTTGGTTGGAGCCGGTACCGGAAAAGCATATCGAAAACATTAAAATCACTCCCGATATCGATAAAAACACCTTGACGGTGGAAGGGTGTGTGAACGAAGCCACTTCATCAGCGCGTTTACAGGTCAAAGTGACCGACGGTTCGCGTGTGGTTGCCGAGGGGCAAGCTATCAATAATCAACCGGTAGAAATAACCATGCCGGCCAATGCCACATTGTGGTCGCCCGATAATCCTTTCTTGTATCAGTTGGAAGTGACCCTGTATGATGGAGCCAAGCAAGTGGATAAAGTGAAGAGTTATGCCGCCATGCGCAAGTACTCCACGAAGAGAGATGATAAGGGAATCGTTCGTTTTCAACTCAATAATAAGGATGTGTTCCATTTCGGGCCTCTCGATCAGGGTTGGTGGCCCGACGGGTTATATACGGCTCCCACGGATGAGGCGTTGAAGTACGATATTGTTAAGACGAAAGATTTAGGATACAATATGATCCGGAAGCACGTCAAGGTCGAGCCCGCGCGTTGGTATACGCATTGCGACCGGCTGGGGATGATTGTATGGCAGGATATGCCCAATGGCGATGCGGGTCCCGAATGGCAAATGAGACAATATTTTACCGGAACGGAACGGGTGCGTTCTGCCGAATCGGAAGCGAATTTCCGCAAGGAGTGGAAAGAGATTATCGATTATCTTTATTCCTACCCTTCCATCGGCGTGTGGGTGCCTTTCAACGAAGCGTGGGGACAGTTTAAAACGCAAGAGATTACCGAATGGACCAAACAATACGACCCGACACGGTTGGTGAATCCGGCCAGTGGGGGAAATCATTATACCATAGGCGATATATTGGATTTGCATCATTATCCCCATCCCGAAATGTTCCTTTACGATGCGCAGCGCGCAACGGTGCTCGGTGAGTATGGAGGTATCGGTTGGGCGAATAAAGAACATCTTTGGGAACCGGATCGCAATTGGGGATATGTACAGTTCAACAGTTCGAAAGAAGTTACCGACGAATATGTAAAGTATGCCGAGCAGCTCAAGCAACTTATCCGTCAAGGGTTTTCCGCCGCCGTATACACCCAGACGACCGATGTGGAGGTCGAAGTGAACGGTCTGATGACGTATGACCGGGCGGTGATTAAAGTCGATGAGCCGAGGATTCGGAAAGTCAATCAGGAAATTTGCCGGTTGTTGGAAGATTGATATAGATCGATGGAAAATTGAAAATAGATTGATATAGATTGAATAAGAATGATGATTAATTCATCTTTATCATGTACATTTGCATGTCATATATCGTTTATTTAACTAAAAAAGAAAAAGTATGAAAATCAAACAAGTATTTGGAGCGCTTCTTATCGCGGTTGCCGTCTTGTCGTGTACGGGAAAGCAACAACCGGCGGAAGAGGCCTCGACCCTTTCGGGATTGAAGAGAAGTGATTTTAAATCGGAGGTCAACGGAGATTCTACCGATTTATACGTATTGAAAAATGCCAACGGCATGGAAGTAACGCTTACCAATTACGGAGCGCGTATCGTTTCGGTGATGGTTCCCGATAAGAATGATACCTTGCAGGATGTTGTCTTGGGGTTCGATTCTATCAGCGACTATGTAACTGTCTCCAACAATTTCGGAGCCACTATCGGACGGTACGGCAATCGTATCAATCAGGGGAAAATAAAGGTAGCCGGCGTGGAATACCAGTTGCCGCAAAATAACTTCGGGCACTGTCTCCACGGCGGTGACAAAGGGTTCGACACGCGCGTGTTTGCCGCGACCCAACCCGATAGCCAAACGGTGGTGTTTACCTACCTGTCGGCTGACGGAGAGGAAGGTTTTCCCGGTAATTTGCAGGTGAAAGTGACGATGAATCTCACCGATGACAATGCCATCGATCTGCAATACGAAGCGCAAACCGACAAGGAAACGGTTGTGAATCTCACCAACCATTCGTATTTCAATTTGAGCGGCAATCCCGCCAATACGGTTCTCGACCAGTTACTGACCTTGAATGCCGATGAATTTACGCCGGTTGACAGTACGTTTATGACTACCGGTAAAATTGCGAAAGTGGAGGGTACTCCAATGGACTTCAGAACTCCTACGGTTATCGGTGAGCGCATTGATAATTACGATTTTGATCAGTTGAAGAACGGCGACGGATACGATCACAATTGGGTGTTGAATACCAAAGGCGACGTGTCGCAGGTGGCTGCTACGGTGTATGCCCCGTCTACCGGCATCCGTTTGGATGTATATACCACAGAACCCGGATTGCAGGTATATTCGGGGAACTTTCTCGACGGATCGGCAACGGGAAAGAAAGGCATCGTCTATAATAAGCGGACGGCCATCTGTCTCGAATCGCAAAAATTCCCCGATTCGCCCAATAAACCGCAATGGCCTTCACCTTACGTAAAGCCGGGTGAAACGTATACCAGCCGTTGTATTTATAAGTTTTCGGTAGCAAAATAAACTGTAAATTATCGGGAGCGTCCGCTCCAGGCGGCGCCCCCGATAATCTTCAAAAACAGGGATATTCAAGTTTGGAGTACTTGCTTTTTTATTTATCTTTGTGAGGAAAGAAAAACAGGAGGTAATTATATGAGTACGGAAACATTAAAAATAAATTTAGCTCAGCAAATTTTAGGTATTTCTGATGAGGGCTTATTGGAGAAGGTGAACGACTTGCTCAATAGAGAGACTATTGTCGGTTATGAGCCGGATGGAACGCCTGTTACAAAACGGCAATTCATAGCAGAAATGGAAGAAATAGAGCGGCAAAGACAGAATGGTACTTTAAAGACATATTCCTCAACTGAAGTACGGAAACGTATATTGAAAAATGATAATAAGATGGATAGATAAGGCTTTAAATGATTTACAAACCATCTATGATTATATTTATACCCAAAGTCCGCATAATGCCGAAAAGGTAATCGACAGCGTTCTTATTTTACGTGTTTTTCACACTAAACAGAATCCTAATAAATTAATGAGTGATGAATGATGTACCCCTCTCCTAATGGATAATGGGTTGACGGGGCCCTTAGCTGCCCAACGGCAGGGGACAGTTGCACGGGAGTGCCGCAATATCTACTGAAAAAAATATTTTTTTTGTTGACAATTCACAAAAGAACGACTACCTTTGTGTTTGTATAATTCGGTTGACGATTGGAAACCGACAAGGCTACGCCGATAACGCTCACGATACCAGCCAATACCTTCCGGCTTTATGATGAGATTCGCAGTAATCATCTTCCTTCTATCATCCTTTCATTCAACCGAATGATGTGTTTTTATCTGGTAATTTGGCGTATGCGTACTATTTTGTTTCCTATTTATCCGTTGTCTTTGCAAAAACTCGGAAGAAAACCGGCCCGCCATGCAGACAGGTTTCCGCCCGCCGGGAGGAGTCGTGGATGACAGACCGAAAAAATTAAATCCGACGAGCGGAAAACACCCTACAGGGATTGCATGATACTTTCCGGCCAGTGGAAAATGATTTGCACTATGTGTAATATATTTTCCGGCGAATGGAAACCTTCTTGCAATACATGCAGCAATCTTTCCACTGAACGGAAAATGCTTTCCACTACATGTCATACGCTTTCCGGCGGGCGGACGGCTCCAAACACAATATAATGAACAAAAATAATAAACAAAAGTAATCGATATGATTAAAAGAGCGAATTTGCAGGAGGTTCAGTTATTCGATTTTTTTCAGGTGATAACCAATATCGATAATCATTTGAAGAAAGCCGATCTGGAAACCTTGAAGCTGAAAGTGGTGTACGATAGCGATTTCGTGCCGGCTTATGCTTCATTGGATACCGCGATTGAACCTGTACAGAACAAGGCGGTCACTCGAAAGGTCTGGGATACCGACAAAGACAGGGATCAGGTGTTGACGGGATTACGCCGTCACCTGAAGGCCCAGTCGAGTCATCCTGATCCGGAAGTAACCGAAGCGGGTAGCGCCCTTTTGGAAATATTGAATAAATACGGCAAAAACATTCAACGTAAAGCGTTGCGTGAAGAAACCGGTATTATCACCAATATTCTCCAGGAGTATGCTAAGCCGGAGAATGCTCCGTTGGTAACCCTTACCAATACAAATGCTTGGACGGATAGCTTGGGCAGTTTTAACAGTGAGCTCGAAGCCATATTCAACGACCGCACGCGTGCAGAAGCCCTTACCGAAGTGGGCCGGGCCAAAGCCGCACGGCATACCATGCAACGTGCATTCTCGAAACTTGTGAAAACCATCAATTCCCTGGCGTTTATCGGCGGGGAAGCGCCTTACCAAGCGCTGATGGATAATATCAACCAAGAGGTGAAACAAGCGATGACAACGGTACTTCTTCGTAAAGCCGCCAAGGAACCGAAGAAGACGTCGAAATAGATAGCGGTGTTTGATGACTCTTGTTGCGAGAGCTCCGCATAGCGCGGGGCTCTTTTTTACAACCCAACCGAGTCTCGGTAAAAGTCCAATGCTTCAAAAATAAGCTCCTTGTCGGCATTTTGATCGATTTTCACATTCCCGATATCGGATAAAAGCGTGAAATTAATGACGCCCGCTTCATTTTTTTTATCATGCTGCATGATTTTGAACAAAGCCTCGTAATCATCACATCCTATTGGTAATGCCCCGTAATTGGCTTGCAGGAAACGAACGGTTTTTTGTACTTTCTCCTTGGGAAAATCACACAAACGATGCGATAAATACAGTTCGGCAATCAGTCCCCAAGCCACGGCATATCCGTGGGGAACCGGCTTGCCCGCCTCTATGGCAAAGCTTTCGAAGGCATGGCCGACGGTATGCCCCAGATTAAGCGCTTTACGGATGTTTTTTTCGAACGGATCTTTTTCGACAATCGCTTCTTTGATCGATACCGATCGGTGAACCATATCGTTAAGCCACGCATAATCGATATCATTCGCGGAGAAAGTAAGCAATTTCTCCAAATCGAGTTGCGAATGTATCAACGCGTGTTTAATCATTTCGGCAAATCCCGACAGAATTTCTTTTTGAGGCAGTGTACGGAAAAACTCCGACCAAATCAATACATATTCTGCCGGATAGAAGGCGCCGATTTCGTTTTTCAATCCTTCGAAGTTCACGCCGGTTTTCCCCCCTACCGCGGCGTCTACGGCCCCTAAAAGGGTCGTGGGGATATTGATGTACGTAATACCCCGTTTGAAAGTCGCGGCGGCAAAACCTCCGAGGTCGGTCACCATGCCGCCCCCCAAGTTAATCAATAAAGAATGCCGTGTGGCGCCTTTTTGAGTCAGGTTCCGCCAGACTTGAATCACATTCTCAATGGTTTTGTTCGTGTCGTTGGCCGGAATCACGATCTGTTGCGCTTCGCGGATCGCCGGTATGCCTTCTATCATAGGCAAACAATAGCGATTGGTGTACTCATCGGTCAGAACGAAGAGTTTATCGTGGCGGATGGTGTGGATTGTCTGTTCGGTGTCGGCGGTGATATTACCGCATTTAATGATCTGTTGCATGATGTATGATAAAGTAATTCGCAATTTGTAATTTGTAATTCGTAATTTGTAATTATTAATTATTCGTTATTCTCGTTAATAGCGCTGTATAGTTCCGATTGAATGCGTTCGCGTATTTTTAGCGACGACAGGCGGTCGGGAGAACGCGAAGGATTGACCCGGTTGGAAAGGAAAATGTAAATCATATTGTTTGCCGGGTCTATCCAGAAGCAAGTCCCCGTATAACCGGTGTGTCCGTAAACCGCGATGGGTACCTGCGGACTGGTGGGGCTGGCGTTGTTGTTGCGTGGATCGGGTTTGTCGAAGCCCAATCCCCGGCGGCTGATACTGCTTTTGGTCGTCGTAAACAGTTTGACGGTTTCCGGGCTAAGATATCGTTCCCCCCCGTATTCGCCGCCGTTGAGCCACATCTGGTAGAGTTTCGCCAAATCGTTTGCGTTAGAGAAAAGACCCGCATTGCCCGATATGCCGCCGAAGAGCGCCGCGCCTTCGTCGTGTACATACCCCTGTAAATGCTGTTTGCGGAAGAACGGATCGTTTTCGGTAGGCGGAATGATGTCCACGGGCATGTACATCAGCGGTTGAAAAGTCGTAGAGGCTGCGCCGAGTTTGTCGAAGTAATTGCTCCGGACATACGTATTGAGGTCGGTGCGGGTTAGATATTCCACGGCCTCTTTCAGCAGCATGAAGTTGAGGCAACTATACGCATAGCCGCGCCGGTTGCGTAACGGCGAGTCGATGATATCTTTCAGCAACGCATCATGCATCGCCTTGCCCGCATAGAGGTTTTCGGCTACCGGCATCGGAAAACCCTCCGAGGGGCGGGTAGCGATAAGCGACGGCAAGAAGCGGTAGTCTGTCCGGCCCCACGCTCCCGCATAACGGACATGATATACGGCCGATCTTCTTCCGAATAACTCACCCGCATAACTGTTTTTATCAATGGCCGATACGTAGTAAGGAATGAACGGCTTGATACCCGATTCGTGAAAAAGCAACGACCGGAGGGTGATGCCCGCTTTATTGCTTCCCCGGGTTTCGGGTACGAACTTGCTAATGGGGTCTTGCAGGCGTATTTTCTTCTCATCATAGAGTTTCATGATGGCCGGGAGGGTGGCGGAGGCTTTGGTGACCGAGGCCAGGTCGTACACGGTTTCTTCGGTTACTTCGGCGCTTTTGCCGTAATCGAAGTTCCCGAAAGCCCGGTCGTAAATAACCACGCCGTCTTTCGCCACCAATAGTTGGCATCCCGGATAGGCTCTTTGCCGGATTCCTTCCAACGCGATGGATTCAATCTGCCCAAGGCGTTCGGAAGGGATGCCCACTTCTTCGGGCAGGGAATACGCCAAACGCGTTTTACGGGTGTCCATGCCGCTGTTTACCGCAAAATCACCCGCCGATACGGGGAGTTTGCCGCTTAGCGCGATACCTCCGAAGAGGGCTTGGGCGGCGCTCATCTGGGCGAAATCCGTTTGGTCGTATGCCATCAATACCGCGCCGGCATGGGCGGCCGATGCCGAAAAGGCTTCTAACCGATACGGAGAGGTGAAGAATACGATAATAGAATTCTTGTTTTTACTGATCTGTTGTTGCAGGGCAGAAGCATCGGCCTCTTTGCTGTTGTGTATAGAATAAATGACGAGGTCGAAATCGTTGAGGGCCGCGGTCGGAACGCCGGCAGCCGACGGCGCTTGAAAGAGGGTGACGGGGGCATATTTCTTCAACTGTTTCTGAAAGGCGTTCGAAGCCGGTGCGCCGATAGCGACCGAAGCGATCTTCTTCTTGTCCAGCTCTTTCAGGGGAATCAGTGCGGCGTCGTTTTTGAGCAGCGTCATCGCGCCGTCGTAAATCTTGCGTTGCACCCATTCGGCCCGGGGCGAGTGGATGCGCCGTGCGAGCGTTTGCGTTTCAATCGGTTTGAACGATTGCGCCTGTAAGATATATTTATAGGAAAGGATTTTTTTGACTTTCTCTTCAAGAAGCGTTTCCGGAATAGTCCCTTTACCGATTGCTTTCTTAACCGATTCGAACTCCCGCTCCTGATGAACCACCCCGAGAATAATATCATTCCCCGCCAGCAAGGCCTTTACACTCATGTCGGCTTGGTTCGAAACGCCCTTCATGGCCATGGCGTCGGTAAACGTAAGGCCGTCGAAGCCCATTCCGCCGTGCAGCAGATCGACGCCGATGACGGGCGATAACGTGGCCGGCAGCCCTTTTGTTCCGAGAGCCGGCACATTCAAGTGGCCGATCATCATGCCCGAAAGTCCTGCTTGGATATATTCTCGGAAAGGCAACAGTTCCACTTTTTCCAACCGGTCGGCGGAGTGGCTGATGGTCGGAAGCGTTTTATGCGAATCATCCGATGTGTCGCCGTGCCCCGGAAAATGTTTCGCTACGGCCATCACGCCTCCTTCTTCCAATCCTTTTGCATAAGCGATGCCCAGCTTGGCCACGGTTGCGGGGTCTTCGCCGAAGGAACGCGTACCGATGACCGGGTTGCGCGGATTGCTATGCACGTCGATGGAGGGCGCGAAATTGATGTGTATACCCATTTCCCTGCATTGGCGCGCAACTTCCTGTCCGTATAGCCGGAGAATGTTTTCGTCCCGGATGGCGCCGATAAGTTGATTGCGGGGGAATTTCGGGGCGTCGCTCAGGCGCATCGATAGTCCCCATTCGCCGTCGAGAGCGATGAGCAGGGGAGTCTTGGAAATCGATTGGGCGTAGTTGGTTATATCGGCTTGCGATGCCAGGGAGCCCTTGGAGAAGAGCAAGCCGCCTACTTTTTGATTGTTGATATAACCTGCCATACGGCTTTTATAGGTCGTATTGGGTTCGACGATGGGCATAAACAGTTGGCCTATTTTTTCGTCGAGGCTCATGCTGTTGTATACCGAGTCGACCCATTGATGGAGCTCTTTTTTATCTGTTTGTCGATAAAGGGTGGGTTCTACCTGCGCCGATGTGATACCGGCGGAAATAATCGATAAAAATAAAAAGAGGATGTTATATCGTTGCATTTATTGTCATTAATTAGCAAATTAGCGAATTAGCGAATTAGCGAATTAGCACATTAGCATATTAGCATATTAGCGAATTATTTAATCTTCCTGTCTTTAACAAAGGATACGTCGATGCGGCCGACGTATACCCCCCGTCCATTGGTTTGATGGATCATGACGTCTTTCCCGTCGAGATTCTTCCGGATATCCGGTTGCGCCATATAGGTATGGCTGTGGCCGCCGATGATCAGGTCGATGTTCCGGGAAGCTTCGGCCAACTTTATATCATCGAGATATCCCAAATGAGAGAGACATATCACCATATCGCATTTATCCTGTTTACGGAGTTTTTCGGCTATCCGGTTGGCGGTTTCTATCGCCGGGCGATATTTCATGCCCTGATAGTTTTCGGCGGAAACAAGTCCTTCGGGCTGTACGTCGATGCCGATAACGCCAATCTTGACACCTGCTTTTTTGAGGATGATAAACGGTTTTACCAGATCCTGCAACGGGGTGCCGCTGAAATCGTAATTACTGCTGACGATCGGAAAGCGAGCTTGGCGGGCAACCTGTTCCAATACTACCAGTCCGTAATCGAACTCATGATTGCCGATGGTGGCGGCATCATAGCCGAGCAGGTTCATGGCTTTTACTTCCGCCTCGCCCTTGAACATGTTGAAATAAGGAGTCCCTTGCAGAAAATCGCCGGCGTCGAGGAGCAGCACGTCTTTGTTTTCGTTGCGTATTTGTTGCATATACGATGCGCGGCGTACCGCCCCGCCCTTTCCGGGAGCGGTTTTATCGGTTCCGGGGAGGGGTTCCATACGGCTGTGCGTATCGTTTGTATGAAGAATGACAATCTGTTTCTGTCCGAAAGCAACGGATGCACAGAGTAAGAATACGATAAAAAAGAAGGATCTATATCGGGTTGACATAATGTATATTTATTTTAAGGGATAAGCGTGATGCGTCCGTCGAGCCGGGAGGAAATGCTTTCGCCGCGCCGGGTTTTTTCTTTTACGAAATCGATCATGATATCCCGCAGCGTAATGCCGCTATTCGTTTTTTTCTTCGCGTCGCGAAAAGCGTCCATATGGTCATTGCCTTCCGCCAGGTAATCGAGCGTTACGATAGAATACAAGCGGTTGTCGTCGATAGGCTTTCCGTCTATCAGGACGCTTTTGACTTTTCGATCCTGAATGACCAGCTTCACATTCGACGAAATGCCTGCCCCGCCGATGTGCGCGTATGCGTCGAACATCTTTTTCAGGTCAGTCCCTTTCAAGTCCAGGTAGGTGATCGTATTATCGAAAGAATAAATCTCATACAAATTACCTATCGTGACGGGCCCTTTAGGCATGGTGGCCCGGTGTCCGTGTACATTCATGACCGCCACATCGGCGCCGTCCGGCAAGTGCTCATCGGCATACGCTTTCATCACGTCCGAGGTGAGGTTGGTGAGAAGACTTTCCGGCCTGCCGTAATCCATCAGTTGCTCCGATGTGCCGATAACTTCGTTCATTTCTTTGTCGAGGCGTACTTTATACGATTGCACCAGCGATTGCATCTGCGTGTGGGGGGGAGCATCGAACGAGTCGTTCATCTCCACGATGCTTCCTTTCATCTCGGCAATCCGGTAGGCAGGTTTGCAGGAGAACAGGCACAAGGCTGTAAGAACGAGATAAATACTTTTGAATTTCATTACAAAATAGGTGAGAATAAATTTATAAACCGTTTGAAATCTTTTTAGCGTAGCCAAAAATACACTTTTTTCGTTTTTTATGTGCCGAAAAAACGAAAAATAAATATAAAAATCTGTTCCGCATGGTAAATTAAAGATTTATTCCTACCTTTGTCCCCGCTTTGCGTAATCTCTGCCGAAAAAGAACCGGTTACATTACGTTCAGATAGGGTTAATTATTAACATAAAGCTTTATAATAAGATGGATTTAATTAAAATAGCGGAAGAATCCTTTGCTCCGGCAAAGAAAGAGTTCCCGAAGTTTAAGAGCGGCGACACCATTACCGTTGCTTATCGTATTGTGGAAGGTAGCAAAGAACGTATCCAGCAATATCGTGGGGTAGTCATCAAGATTGTCGGTCATGGCGATGGCAAGCGTTTTACCGTCAGGAAAATGTCCGATAATATCGGTGTGGAACGTATCTTCCCGATGAACTCTCCTTTCATTGATAGTATCACGCTGAACAGCGAAGGAAAGGTTCGCAGGGCGAAGTTGTATTATCTTCGTGCATTACGCGGAAAAGCAGCGCGCATCAAGAAGAAAGTATATTAAGCGAATGGGGCGAAGCCCCGTCATTCCGCGCTTGACACGGAATATTCCGCGAAAACTTATAAGAGAACGCTCCGTATTTCGGGGCGTTTTTTGTATTTTTGCGCATTAGGATCTGTTTCTTACATTCACACAACGATGCTTTTCAAAACACAAGGTATTGTCTTAGGCACCTCGAAGTATAGCGATACGTATTCCATTTCGCAGGTATTTACCCGCGACTTCGGGCGCGTGAGTTACCTGGTGCCCAAGAGAGGCCGGAAGTCCAAAATAAAAGCATCCCTTTTTTATCCCCTCAGCATGTTGGATATGCAGGTGGAGCATGTCCCTTTGCGCGATATACAACGACTAAAGGAAGTGGAATGCCGGCTTCCGGTATATGAGGGTGACACCGATATGACGAAGTGGTCGATTTCGTTTTTCCTGTCGGAGTTTTTGTCGCGTGTATTACGGGAAACCGGTCGGGACGAATGGCTTTTTACGTATCTCGAAAATTCGGTCGAAACGTTGCATGCCGCTACCCATGGAGTGGCTAATTTCCATTTGGCTTTTCTTTTCGGCCTTTCGCGCTGCATGGGGATTTATCCCAATATGGACATGTACCGGACGGGCGCTTACTTCGACCTGTTGAATGGCGAGTTCGTGCAAAAGCAACCGTTACATCCTCATTATCTTTCCAAGTCATTGAGCGCCGACCTTACGCTCATTCGCCGGATAAATTACGCCAACATGCATTTGTTCCGTCTCTCTAAAAACGACCGGAATACCATTATCGATTATTTACTGGCCTATTATCGATTACACCTTTATGATTTTCCCCCGTTGAAATCGTTGGAGGTGCTCAGGGAGATGTTTTAAGATTCAAGATTCAAGATTCATTCTGGAAACGCTTGAAAAACAACTACCCTTCCTTGTGTGTCTATGGAGAAAACGGTTCCGATTGAGGCATTAAGCGTTCCTTGCCACCAGTTGGTGAGTACGCGGTTTTCAACAGGATATAGCAGTCCGCTGAATGTGAGCGGAAGCGGATCGAAGGAAAAGATCGATACGGTTTGGCCGGGAAAACTGCTGAATTCGGTATACGTATCGATGGGCGTAAAGGTGCCGTAGTCCGTAATCATTTTCACGTTTGCCGTAGCCCTGTAATCTAGCAATAACGAGATATTTCCCAGCGTATGATCTTCCCGTTTACCGGTTGCGGCGACAATGATTAAGTCGGTTTTTCCTCGTGCCACGCAGAAGCGCACCGCTTTCGAAAGGTCGTTGGTTTCCTGTTCGCTTTCCCTGAAAAGGATATTCGCAAAACGGTTTTTATTTTCAGGCGATATGGAGTCACAATCCCCTACAATCGCATCGGGGCGCCCCCCGCGACGGATAAAATCGTCTGCCGCTCCGTCGCAACACACAATAAACTCCGCCCGCTCGATATGGGCGAGCGGAATAGCATGACGGGGATAACTCCCGTTGGCGATAATAACCGCAGTCATCCGTAATTAATCATTTGTAATTCGTCATTTGTAATTTGTAATTTGTCATTTATCATCGACCGATGGATCATAATCCTTTAATCTTTTAAGTAGTATTCGATAGTGCTCACCACCCGTACATTCTTAATATGGGGCGTGTTGGCGTCGCGATCGGAAATAGAGAACTGCCCCTGATTGGCGCTTTTTATCTTCCCGAGTTTGCTGTTGGAATCCTCCGCAAATTTAACGGCGGCTTCGCGTGCGTTTTTAGTCGCCTCTTCGATCATTTGCGGTTTGATGTCGTTGAGCTGGGTAAATGAATACTGCACCTGGTATTGATAATCGCCGCCTGCCACGGCGATGCCTTGCTTCAGCAGCTCACCTTGTTCTCCGATTAGTTTCCGAACCTGATCGACATTGTCGGAACTGACCGTGATGACCGAGGTGATATTGTAACGGTAAGGCGACTGGTTATTGCCGTATCGTTCGGCCTCCATATCCACGATTTGCGGAGCGGAGATGCTTATTTCCTCTTCTTTGATACCGTTAGCGATTAAAAAAGACTTGACGGTTTGGTTCTTGGTGCTTAAATTGTTGTAAAGCACACCCAAGTCGTTGCCTACTTCTTTATATGCCAACGGCCAGATTACTTTATCGGCCGGAATTTCCCTTTCGGCCAATCCCTTTACATTCACTACCCGGTCGCGTTGGGAAAATAGTTTAATCCCACTTTTGATGCTTGCGCCTAAAAGAAATAATCCAAAGGCGATAATAACGGCTTCGATAATTCTATTTTTCATTAGATCAATGTTTTTATTTGTTCTTAAAATACATCTGATGTTTGTTATTCTTGCAAATGTAAAACAAATAAGGCAATAAAGAGTTTTTTTAAGACCGATTTATTCTTCTATCAGCCTTGCCGCTTTCCTGTTAAAGCATCCTGCGAATAGAAGCGCCGGATTGTTTACGGTAGGGAATACTATTGATGGCATCGATTATAGTTCAATAAAAATAATGCCTGTCGATAAACAAATAGGAGAATATAAATGTTACTTTACTAATAGATAATTGATTTTAAAACTTCAATAAATAATGACAATAATCCAAGTGTAAATATGGCGGAATCAAAAAGAACAAATCTCTCAAAAGAAAAGTTGCTGCACATGCATAGACTTATGCTCGATATACGCAACTTCGATAATAAAGTCAATCAGATGGTGAAAAAGGGAAAGGTTCCCGGGATGACTCACTTTTCGGTGGGCGAAGAAGCGGCGAGCGTAGGGGCTATCGCCGCTATCCGTGAAGGAGACCTTATCACATCCAACCATCGCGGGCACGGGCAAACCATTGCCATGGAAATCGACCTGAATGAAATGATGGCCGAAATCATGGGTAAAGCCACCGGTACGTGTAAGGGCAAAGGCGGATCGATGCATATCGCCGACCTGGCCAAGGGAAACCTCGGTGCGAACGGTATTGTTGGCGGCGGTATGGGGATGGCTGTCGGAGCCGCTCTGACGCAGAAGATGAAGAAAACCGACAACATTGTCGTTTGTTTCTTCGGCGACGGAGCCTGTAATGAAGGTACTTTCCACGAAACGCTGAATATGGCGTCGGTGTGGAAACTGCCCGTCATTTTCTATACCATCAACAATCTGTATGGTATCAGTACACCCATAAAGAGTGTGATCAACATCGATTACAACTATCAACGGGCAAGCGCTTATGGAATCCCCGGCCATTTTATCGAGGACGGCAACAACGTGTTGGATGTATATGAAAAGTTTGAGGAGATTGTGGACTATGTGCGCAGCGGTAACGGGCCGGTGTTGGTGGAAAGTCTTACGTACCGTTGGTACGGGCACTCCACTTCCGATCCCGGCAAGTACCGGACGAAGGCGGAAGTGGATGAGTGGAAAAAGAAAGATCCGATTGAGAAATTCAAAAGCTATCTTACCGAAAGCGGAATTACGACCGAAAAAGAATTGAACGACCTCGACAAACAATCGAAAGAGGCGGTGGAAGAATCCGTAAAGTTTGCGGTGAATAGTCCCGAGCCTTCCCTGGAGTCGGCTTATGAAGATATTTTCGCACCCTGATGTCGGCGCACGTTCGTATATAATCATACATAAAAACAATCACATACAATCGATATGGAAAAAGAAACAAAAGTAATGTCCGTAAGGGACGCTATTATATTGGCGATGTCGGAAGAGATGCGCCGCGACGAGAATGTATTTTTGATGGGAGAAGATGTCGGCATCTTCGGCGGGGACTTCGGTACTTCGGTGGGGATGATTGAAGAGTTCGGGCCGGAACGCGTGCGCGATACGCCTATTTCGGAGAATGCCATTTCGGGAGCTGCTATCGGGGCGGCCATGACGGGCATGCGGCCTATTGTGGATGTCACTTTCATGGATTTCATCGTATACATGATGGATAATATTGTCAATCAGGCAGCCAAGACACGTTATATGTACGGCGGAAAAGGGCAGATACCCGTAGTGTTCCGCTGTGCCGCGGGGTCGGGCGTAGGTTCCGCTGCGCAGCATTCGCAATCGCTCGAAGCCTGGTTTACGCATATCCCCGGCCTGAAAGTGGTTGCCCCGGGTACGCCGGCCGATGTGAAAGGAATCCTCAAAGCCGCCATCCGCGATAATAATCCCGTGATATTTCTCGAATACAAAGCCCAGTTCAATATGAAGGGCGAAGTGCCGCTCGATCCCGAGTTCGTACTTCCCTTGGGAAAAGCCGATATCAAGAAAGAAGGAAAGGATGTCTCGGTCATTACTTATGGCCGGATGCTCGAAAGGGTGATGCAAGCGGCCAACGAAGTGGAAGAGGCCGAAGGCGTCAGCGTGGAGGTGGTCGATTTGCGCACATTGGCGCCGCTCGATAAAGAGGCCGTGCTCGAATCGGTAAAGAAAACCGGACGGGTGTTGCTCGTGAACGACGCGCACAAAACAAGCGGATTCATCGGAGAGGTGGCAGCGCTGATTGCCGAGAGCGATGCCTTCGATTATCTCGACAACCGTATCCTGCGCTTGGCCGCCGACGATATCCCCGTGCCGTATAACCACATTCTCGAAAGCGCCATGCTGCCCGATGTGGAAAGGATTAAGAAGTACATCCTGAAGTTAGTCAATAAACGATAAACGCGTCAACAAAAAATGGAAAGACAAAAATTAAGGGCTACGCCGGCAGCGCGCGCGTTGGCAAAACGACTGGGAGTAGATCTTTTTAGTGTGACCGGAACCGGCTATAAGGGCCGGATTCATCAAGACGATATTGCCGGTTTCAATTACGAAGAGAAGATCCATATATCGCCTCTTGCCAAGCGGATTGCCGATGCCCATCATATAGACTTGAAAGGGGTGGCCGGATCGGGACACCACAATAAAATAATGAAGGAGGATGTGTTGCCGCTTATTTCCGACCCGGATCTGAAAGCGCAACTCACCCGCGATGATTTCGCCGAGGTTACCGCTCCGCCCAAGGCTGCGGCTGCACCACAGGTGAAAGAGGATAAGGCTGTGGCAGCCAAAGGTCAACAGCCTGCTGCTCCGTCGACTCCGCAGGGCGAGACCGAGGTCGTACCGATGAGCATGATGCGCAAGATTATTGCCAAGCGTATGTCGGAGAGTTTCTTCGGCGCGCCTACGTTCACCCAGACGTGGGAGGTGGATATGACCGAACTGAAGGCTCTGCGTGCGAATCTGATCGAACCGATTAAAGAGAAAACCGGTAAGAAACTGACGGTGACCGATCTGCTCTCGATGGCGGTGGCTCGTACCCTGCCCAGACATAAATATGTCAACGCCAGCCTCAACAAAGAAGGTACGGAAGTGACGTTCCACAATTATGTGAACCTGGGAATGGCTGTCGGATTGGACGACGGGCTATTGGTGCCGGTGGTGAAGAATGCCGACAAACTGTCGCTGAGCGATTTGGTGTCGGCGTTGAAAGATGTGACCGAGCGGACGTTTTCGAAGAAGCTGCTTCCGGATGAACAAACGGGCAGTACGTTTACGATCAGTAATCTGGGAATGTATGGTGTGGATAACTTTACGGCGATTATCAATCAGCCGAATGCGGCCATCCTCAGTGTGGCTTCCACAAAAGACACGCCGGTGGTGCGCGACGGACAAGTGGTTGTCCGCCCGATTATGAAGATGAGTCTTACCAGCGACCACCGCCTTATCGACGGACTGACGGCTGCTAAGTTCATGCAAGAAGTAAAACAGGTGCTGGAAAATCCGCTGACATTACTGATATAATGTGCCAATGTGCCAATGTGCGGAGGTGTAAATGGGTGGCTGGCGACCGGAGACCGGCGACCAGACATTGGAGACTGAAATCAATAAAAAATAAAATATAATACATAAATTATGGCTCACGAAATAATAATGCCCAAAGCCGGTATCGATATGACCGAGGGGCAAATTGTAAAATGGTTGAAGAAAGAAGGCGATCCCGTCTCTGAGGGCGAGATCATTCTCGAAATAATGACCGACAAAACCAGCATGGAAATCGAAGCGGAGGCTTCGGGGATATTGCTGAAGATATTGCATCAGGATGGCGAGACGGTGCCTATTGCCGAAGTCATCGGATATATCGGTCAGGAGGGCGAATCGGTGGACGATATGCCGCAGGAAGAGGAAGAACCCGAAGTGGTGCACGAAGGCGACGAAAAACCCCTCATCCGTATGGAAGACTCGTATCACGTGGCGGTCATCGGAGGCGGCCCGGCCGGTTATGTGGCGGCTATCAAGGCGGCACAGCTCGGAGCGAAAGTGGCGATTGTGGAAAAAGGCACTTTCGGCGGAACCTGTCTCAATGTAGGCTGTATTCCCACCAAAGCGTATCTGAAAAACGCCGAAATCATCGAGTCGATCGCCTCGGCTGCATCGCGCGGCATTCTTATCGAGAATCCGACGGTAAAGGTCGATATGGAAAAAGTGCTCGAGTTCAAAAACGGAGTGGTCAAACGGCTTACCGGCGGTGTGGTAGCGTTGCTGAAAAGTAATGGCGTGGATATTTATAACGGCGTCGGGAAGGTCAATAAAAATAAAGACGTGGTGGTGAATGACTCCCAGATCATCAAAGCCGACAAGATCATTCTTGCCGGAGGTTCGAAAGCCACGAAGATCAACCTGCCGGGTATCGACAATCCGAAAGTCCTTACCAGCGACGATATCTTGTTCCTCAACGAAGTCCCGGAGACATTGGCCGTGATTGGCGGGGGTGTCGTGGGGATTGAATTAGGGCAGTCATTCGCCGGGCTTGGTTCGAAAGTCACGGTTATCGAGATGATGGACCGCATCGTGCCGGCATTGGATCATGAAGTATCCGACGAGTTGGCCAAGATCCTCAAGAAAAAGGGAATGAATATCATCAACTCGGCAAAAATCACCGAGATTGTCGATAAAGGCGATAAATTGGAAATAAGGATCGACGGAAAGGATCCGGTGATTGCCGACAAGGCGTTGCTTTCCATCGGACGCGTGCCTGACCTCGACGGTATCGGCGAAGTGAAGTTCGAAACCGAACGCGGTAAGATCAAAGTCGATAAATATATGGAGACGAGCGTCAAGGGAATTTATGCTCCGGGTGATATCAACGGCATCAAGATGTTGGCGCATGTCGCTTTCCGCATGGGAGAAGTGGCTGCCGAGAATGCCGTAAAAGGCAACGAGCGCGGTATTAAATTATTGTCGTCACCCTCGGTCGTGTACACCTCGCCGGAGGTAGCGATGGTAGGGCTTACCGAAGAGCAGGCGCGGGAACGGTACGACGTGCGTGTGGGTAAGTTCGGCTTTGCCGCTAACGGGCGAGCCATGGCCTCGGGCGATAATGTGGGCTTTGTAAAAGTGATTGCCGACAACAAATACGGCGAGATACTGGGCGTGCATATCATCGGACCTTCGGCTGCGGAAATCATCAACCAGGCTTCGCTCATTATGGAGTTGGAGATTACGGTGGATGAGGTGGTGAAAACCATTTACGGGCATCCCACCTATTCCGAAGCGCTCTTCGAAGCTTGTGCCGACGTGCTCGGCGAAGCGGTGCATGTCCCCAAAAAGCCCAAGAAGTAAAAAACCGCGTGGAGCGCGTAGGGTGATTCTTTTTTCCGGCATCTTAGAAACTGTTTTGAATTTTCCGAATTCAAAACAGTTTCTTAAAACACACTTTTCATAAAGGGCTTTAAACAAATCCCTACTCGAAACATTGAAACGTGCTGATTGTAGTCCATAAGGCTTTCGCCATATCCGTTAAACCATTGTATAAAAAGAAATTGATTCGACTTTTTACTTGCTCTGAAACTGACTTCAAATTGAGTATTGAGAAATTTCGCCGATGGATTTAAAGTCGCGGAGAATCCCATATGGTCATTCCTGCTCCTATAGGCGACCGTAAGCGATCCGTAACCTCTATAATCGAATAAGTCTTTATTTTCCTTTCCGGGTAAGCCTATCCACAGTTTGGGTTGAATCGTTATTTGTTCGTTAAAAAAAACAGAGCCGGATAAAGTAACGAAATTCCAATCCCTCGAAGCGGTTGAATCTTTTCCATTCGATTCATGTTCAAGAGAAAATAGAATGATCCCTTTAAATTTATTATCATGCAAAATAGGCCTTATTATCGCAATTCCGGGATTGTAATTCAAGTCGATAAAAGGGGAAGATTTTTCGTAAATATTCCAAAATGATTTTTGTGTATACGTAAGCATCAGATACGTATTATAAGGTAATATGTTTTTCATAAGCCGCTGTTTAATACTAATCTGGAATTTGGCATCTGCCGTGTGCTTATTTATTTTTCCGGCCAAAGGAATGCCGGTGATAAAATAATTATCCTTATACATCCCGAAATTAGGCTGCTTGTTCATACTCTCATTAAAATCTTTTTCTCCGATATATCGATAAGACGGACGTACAATAGTTATCTTCTTGCCATTAAGAGTCTCTATCGATTCCTCTTGCGAAAAAAGAAATGTATGCACCCCCATTAATAATACAATCAATAAGAGCGAGTGAAGAGAAAATTTCATTCTGATATCGTTTTTTTTGCATTGGTTTCAACAACCAATCGCTGCGTTTATAATTACACTATTTTCTGTTCGTTCCTTACCGGCGTTAAACGATCTTCATTTTTTCAGATACGCTCTATATCGGGCGATAGCGTACTTCTGTCTACCGAATTGATGGAACAGAACAAATAATAAAATACCCAATCCGGCGACAATTACATAGCCGAGCAGCCTTTTATTGGCCGCCAGTATTGCCCCCAATTGAACATCACGCATAGAGCCGACCGTACCCAGATTATAGCCCAGCGCTAAGGAGTCGAAATAAACAGCCATATCGCCGATACTCTGCCACTGAAATTCGTACTGCAACCATCCGATTAAAGAGGTAAAAAGTCCCAGCATAACAAAACTTCTGAAAATCATAACCGGGGCAACCGATGGGAGTATGGTGCTTTGCGGAACTTTATCAAAGGTATATATCCATATCGAAATGAACAGGGAGCACATTCCATAACCGTTTAGTATTTGCGGAAAATACAGTTGAGTGATATTAAGCTCCGGAACCATCATGAAGTAAAGCATTACCATATACAGGAAATAAGCGGCGAACCCGCTGAAAATATATATCTTGATCGGTATTTGGTTCTTTGTCCAGTGAAATGCGACAAAACCCGCCAGAACGATCCCCGGCAATGTCATTAGGCCAAGTTCCGCATTAGTCAACCAGTTATAGCCTAAAATAGCGGAGGTATAAATCGACAGAATCGAACTCGCCCCCATAAACAGTCCTTGTCCGACCAAAAGAAGTATCCCGAAGCGGACATCCCTTATTTTATACAGTTTAAAGGAAAGGAACGGATGTTTGATGGTCAGTTGTCTTATTATCAGTGTAAATATTGAGACGAGCACAATAATGGCAGCCACCAGTATGTTCGCGGAATTAAACCAATCCTGTTGTTTGCCGAACGCATATATGTATGCCAGGCTCATTAATATTGTTCCGAATAACAGCAGCCCCAACCAATCAATATGAATAAACGGCAACTTTTTAGCAAAACGCTGATTATGCATGACAATCACACAGATCATGGCTAACAACAGTAATGTCGCCGCGCCATAGTAATGTAAATATTGCCAACCGGTATCCAGTGAAAGGACGGCAGGGAGGAACGTGCCTAATTGTCCCGAGCCTATGGATATCGGATAAAAAATAGCATAAAATCTTTTTTTATCACCGTCGGGGCTGAGGATAGCTTGAATGGGTAAAAGCATTTCCACCATACCGATCATTTTCGCGATCCCGAATATCAGGCAAGCCACCACAACAATCTCCCCGATGTGGGTGGTTGCAACAATCATCGTCATTGTAGCCATAACAACCAATGCCGTGATGAGAAGTTCCTTAGAACGGAACCGGAATTTGATGCGTAATATAAATGGAAGAACCAATGATAATCCGATGATAACGGCATAGTTTCCCCACATATAGTATTCGGCAAGGATGCCTGTACTACTGGCCATCTGTCCGATGTTTCCCGCGTAAATCGGATTGATAAGCATCACCATGGACTCGATAAGTATGATGAACCCCAACATCCCGAGTCCGGGCACCCATTTATACAGCAATCCTTTGTTATATTCAGTCATCCTTCTTTTATTTTCCGATATAAATATCCATATTCATCCCTGCTCTAAGACTTTTTATCGCCTCCGGATCATTATTCTCCGTGAACTCGATATGCACGGGTATTCGCTGCTGTACCTTCACAAAATTGCCGGTACTGTTGTCTACCGGAATGCTTGAATAACGGGAGCCGGTTGCTGCCGAGATGGCTGTTACCTTCCCTTCAAACTCATGTCCGCCCAACGCGTCCGCCTTCATGACTACTTTTTTACCGATGGTTACATTCGGCATTTGTTTCTCCAGAAAATTGGCCGTCACCCATTTTTCCTGCGATGAAACAATGGTTGCCACCTGCATACCGGGCTGTTGCAATAGTTGCCCTTCCTGTATCAACTTTCTGCCCATTATCCCGTCATAAGGTGCGACAATGACCGTATAAGAAAGATTTAGTTTGGCCATCTCCAATGCAGCTTCGGTCCGTTTGATTTCGGCATCATTCAAAGCCAATCGATTTTTGACTTCTTCCGTAGACAAATTGGCCGTCTGCTTTTGGTTGACCAATGCTTCGTACGATGATTTCGCCACATCATATTCTGTCTTCACCTGATCGTATTGGAAACGTGTTACCGCCTCCGAATTCATTAGATTTTCGTATCGATGCAGGTTTTTTTCGGCATTATCCAGTCTTGCCTTAGCTCCGGCAATATTCGCCTGAGTGGTGTTGATGCTGCTTGCGGACGTATTGACAGTCGACAATGCCACATTCTTCGATGCCAGGGCATTCAGGTATACGGCTTCGGCCTGAGCTAACTGTGTGCGAATCTCGCTGTCATCAATAATAATAAGAGTATCGCCCTTTTGTACCTGCTGATGCTCCATGAAGCGTATTTCTTTAATATATCCCGATATTCGAGCATTGACGGGATTGATGAATTCTTCGACTTGCGCCGAGTTTGTAAAATCATTTTTTCCGATGTGGAAATAGTTCCTTACCAGCCAAAAGAAACCTCCTACAAGAAAAAGGAATACGAAAACATTGGTTGCGATGACTTTAATTCTTGTTTTTTTCTTAGCTGCTATATTTTTATTCACTGTCATATTTATGAGTTATTTACATTAATGAGTAGAGTCGTTATCGGATCGTTATAAAGTGCCCGTGGCTTTCAGTAAATTGTAATATTGGAACAATGCTTTTACCACGGCATTGGCATATTCCAGTTCAGCATTCAATTTGGCATTGCTGGCATCGGTCATTTCCGCCGTAATAGCCAGTTGGTGCAAATATTTATTTTTTACGATATCGTAATTCTCATTTGCCAATGCTCTTGATTTATCCGTTAATGCGATTTGTTGTTTCGCCTCCTGATATTTCACATACGCTGCATTTATTTCTATTGCAATAGCTTGCCGGGTATACGTTAAGGATTCCCGGGTAATGCGCGCTTGGCTTTTACTTAAATTGACCTGCCGTTTGGTTCTGAATAAATTATCGAGATTGAAACTCAGGTTGAGTCCTACTTGCCATGAGTTGCTATACAAGTCCAAAGCCGGCGTACTCGTAGTGATCGGCCTTTGCATCGTGTAGCCGCCGAAAGCCGAGATGCTTGGAACCCAATTTGTTTTTTGGATGCTGACGTTTTTTTCGGCTATTTCGACATTTTTCTCCGCCGATTGTAAATGCGGATGTTGGCGCGCTAAATCGGTATAATACGATTGCGACTCTATCATAACGATGTCTTCTATCTTTTCCGTAGGGATAATGATGATGTTGTTCGGCAAACCGAGGGCATAGCTCATCTGATTGCTTAGAATGGCATGGTTGTTTTTGACGGTAAGGATAGACTGTTCCAGATTTTTTATCAGGAGTTCCGATCGTATCACCTCGTTGCGGGTTACCATGTCTTCCTTATACAATTTTGTGACATTCGCGAGCAATTGTTCTGCATGCACTTTATTTTGTTCCAGTACCTGTATTTGGTTTATCAGCTTATAGATATCCAGATAATTGGATACTATCAGAAATTTTATTTCCTGCTCATTACCGGCGAAATCCAATTCGGCCAACTGTTGCTTCAGTTCTGCCATTTCGATCGATTTCTTAACAACTCCGCCTTTATACAGGAGTTGCGCCGCCTCTATGCCGAATGTGTTGCCGAAATGAGGCATGTCGACAGTTTGAACTTTCGCCAAATCTTGATCCAAGATGACGGCATCGCCTAAATAAAAAGCGTTGGCTGTTAAAGTGATGGAAGGCAATTGTTGCAATTTTGAGACCTTCACCTCTTCTTCGCTGGCTTTAACTTGCGCGGAAGAAATTTTTAACTGCTGATGGTTTTGCAATCCCATCTCCACGGCTTGTTCAATGGATAGCCTGTATTGTTCCGTCTCCTGCGATAAGGCGTTAAACAATATACTGATAGCGATCCCGAAAAAGAAGATTCTTTTGCTGTATGATTTCATATACCTTTACCTGTTTCGTTGCTTTGTACATCTTATGTTAAAGCGTATTCAATTTATTAGGAGCTGTGTGAAGGGCGTTCGAGCCGGCTAAATCTACCGGGAAAAGGGACGGATACGGTTTCCATTGACGAATGGATACACCTCCCATTCCGTTTGTCAGTACCTGTTTGTGCCCGTCTTTGCCGGTGAAGGTGCCTTCCACTTTATCCCAATTGAGCGTCGCCACAGGATTGTCGGGAACTTTACCGGTTACCCCCCATACCGTCGCATTGGCCACATGCGCCGTATATTCCAGCACACCTCCTTCGGTTTCCATTGTCACCTTGTAAACAGTGGGAATAAATGCGCCCAAGGCGGGGAAGAACACCCATTCCTGATGCTCGATATGAAAGTCGCCGGCAGGGAAATATTGCTTGCCGTCTACCACATTCAGCACCATATCTTTCAGGCCGAGCCTCATTTCATATAAACTACCGAAAACTTCGTCAAAATGAAACCACATCCAATCTTCCCACCCGCCGATTTCGGCGGCCGATGAGTCGACGGCGATATAGCGTTCGCGTACGCCACGGCCTTTTATTTTTATTTCCCGCCCGTGGATAGTCAGTTTTCCTTCCACTATCCCCGACCAATTATATCCGTAAGCGATACTGTGCTGTGTGAGGTAAGAAGGCGCTTCTTTACCGTACCAAAGCGGATATCCGGCGCCGTAGTGAACAAATTCGGCCTTGATGCCCTTCGCTTCGTCTTCGAGCGTATAATGCCACGACTTATCGTCTTTGCAAATCACCTGGAAGTTACCCAGACTGACCCTTACCTGCGTGTCGGATTTCTCTACTTTCAGCGTTCCTCCGGGATATACGAACTGTCCGGTAATGTTTACGGGCGGAAAATCGGCTACCTTATAAATAGAGGTGGGCGATTGAATGACTTCACCGGTATCCCAACACAGTTCGTAATGCCATAAGTCTTTGTCTTCGGAGGCTAAGATAAGCGGCGAGCACCCAAACCAATACTGTTTTCCGTCGTCGCCGACAGCGACAAACGAACAGAGCCAGTCTAAAAATGCCGCATCGCGTGCGTCTTCGGGAATTCCATGTCCTTCTATATCCAGCGTTACTTCCGGATTGTTTACTACTTTTGAAAAAGATTTTCGTTTCATACGTCTATTTTTTAGTTGTTTATAAAATATGTGTGATATCGTGATCACATTGACGCTGCAAAGGTAGGTGCGATTTTGTTGGTAAAAAAGGCCATTATTCCACTAATGTTGGAATATTTGGACTATTGTGTGTAAAAATACGTCTAAAGTTCCATAATAGGGGCTCGGCGGATGTGCTTTTTAAGTCATCGGCGGACGGGGAGATTTGCCGGCAAGTCCGATTATGCGCACCGGAAAGCATTCGGAGCTCCCGGGAGCCGAAAACGTATGGGCGGAGGGCTCAAAAAGCAGCCCCCCCTCAAAAAAAACAGAATGGGATTAGTCGTTCTTGTATTCTTTGGGTGATAGACCGGTTTGTCTTTTAAAAAACTTTCCGAAGTGCGATTGTGAAGGGAAATTCAGTTCGTCGCTGATTTGCTGTACGGTCATGTCAGTCGATTTCAACAGCGCCTTCGCTTCGAGTATCACATAGCTGTTTATCCAATCGGTTGCCGACATTCCGGTATTTTCCTTAATTACTTTGGATAGGTATTTAGGGGTGAGCGACAATTTTGAAGCATAAAATTCGGTGTCGCGATGTTTTTTATAATCTTTCTGCACATAGTCGGTAAATTCCTCGACCAGCAAATCTCTTTTCGATTTATTTTCCTCTTTCGGCAGTTTATGGAACTGATATCCTAATCCCATAAAAAATGCCTGCGTCAACAATTTGAGGATTTGCATGCGGTTGGGATTGTCTTTCATCCGGATCGTTTGCTGCAACATTTTATAATAGAGTATCATTCCGTCTATTTCTCCTTCAGCTAAAGGTATCCATGGATTATCTTTTACCGAAAGGTTCAGGGGGTATTTGTCTTTAAGATCTATCAGGCTGTTGGTGAATTTTTTGGACATTACAATAAAATAACCGGAGAAATTTTCACTGTATGCTTCATATTGCAGGATCTGATCGGGAAGGACAATAAACAAGGCCGGAGCCGTACAATGATACTGCTTCAGGTCGATAAAACCTTTTATGCTGCCTTCCGTACAGATAATAGCGGTTACCACATCGACTTTGAAAGGGTAGTCGAATGCCGTGGTGATGATCGGGTTCTCGAGCAATATAATATCGTCGCCGATTGCATCCGCTTCTATTTGATTTAATTCGGATCTCCAGTCAAAAAGAGAAATTACTTCTTTCATCCGTTCCTTTTTTGAGAAATTATTTTGCAAAAATAGGAAAAATAGTCGGAAAAACAAGCCGTATGAGCCAAAAGTTCCAATAATGGTGGAATATTGGCCTTTTATTGTGCGCAAAAACATCTTTTCTTTGCAGTGTGAAAATACAACGAACATAAAAGAGGAGGATTAACAATGAAAAGAGGATTAAGAATTGTATTTGTGTCGGCGGCGTCGCTGATAGGATTTGCAGTAATGAGTTCCCTGGGAGCATTATTGTTAAGGAGAAAAATTTTAAAAGGATAGTATTTTATTTTAAAGACAACAGAAATTTATTTATTAAATCATTAAACAGTAAGAAAAAATGAAAAAATTTTGGTTAGCATCATTTGTCGTAATGATTAGTTTGAGTGCATCACAGATTTATGCACAGTCCCCAAGTTTCGGAGTAAAAGCAGGAGCGAACCTGTCGAACCATCTTTTGTCGGATTTGGACGGAGTAAAAAGTAAAATGGGCGTGGGCGCGCAGGTCGGTGTTTTTGCCGCCTTCGATTTGGCCGATTATTTCACCTTGCAACCTGAAGTGCAATTGCAGTGGAACAACTCGGAATTGACGTATAACGGGAGCAAGGGCGATTTTTCGTATTGGGGAATCAGCGTGCCGGTATATGCGTTGGCCCGTTTTGAACAGGAAAACGGCGAAAGAGCGACTTTCGGTGTGGGCCCGTTTGCCGAGGTGGGATTGAGCGCTCAGGCAAAAGCCGGCGGTACGGAGTATGATTTGTATGACGGAAGCGACTTCCTGGGCAGTAAACTGCAGCGGTTCGATGCCGGTTTGGCCGCAACTGTCGGATATGAGTTCGATTTCGGACTTAGTGTTCACGGCTCGTACAAGCTGGGGCTTGTCAATGCGTTGGACGAAGGAAGTGGTAAATTGCGTAATCAACAAGTATCCTTGCAATTAGGCTATCGTTTTTAGGCATCCATCGATTGGCCGTTGTGCCTGTAGATTTCTACGGAACACGGAGGAAAATAAAGATCATCAACAGATCACAAAGAACAATGACAGATAAAAATAAGCGATCGGATTTTGTGGCATACGAATATTTATCGGTATATGTACCGATCGAGTTCGAGCCGATCTACAGCGATATGTACCGGAATTTTGGATGGATAGATAATTTGACTGCCGTTTCAATGCCGGAAACTCCGTTGAACAGAAACCAGACAATCCTGCGTTTCAAACGAGACCGGGACATTCCTAACCGGAGCCGGCTGGCTTTAAAACAACGAAAATGCGAAGAGGCATTGAAGAAGATTGAGCGACTGGAAAATCTCAAATCCGCCATTCCGTTTATCGTTACCTTAACAGTGGGTTTAACCGGAGCCGCCTTGCTGACGGTGTCGATATTCAAACTGCTTGAGGCAAAGTTTGTGGCGTTCTCCCTGCTCGCCCTGTTGGGCTTAAGTATCTGTGTGATTGCCTATTTCTGTGTATATAAAAATATCCGGAATAAACAGATCTCAAAGCTGACTCCCATTATTGAGGAGCAATATGAGTTGGTCTATCAGTTGGGGGAAGAAGGCCGGGAGTTATTTTTATAAAAGGAAGATGTGAATGCATGAGCGCCCTCCTGGATAGGATGGGCGCCATGCTATTTTATATGAAGGTATAATATGGAGCTTGGAATCAGCGCTTTTTACGGAAAAAGAAAGAAATAAAAAACGGATAAAATGGGAGATGTTTTTCATAATTTACTTAGTTATAATTTGGTGCGAGCCGAAGGATATGGAGAGCCTTTAACCGTAAGGGCGTTCTCGGAGCCGGATATCAACAACCTGGACTTGTGTTTTCGCGGAACATGGGTCTATGATCATATTCCCGACATCGATGCCATGAAAGCGGCTTTCAGAAAACTGCTGGGCTATTATCCGCCGTTGTCGGGAAGGGTCCATCCAAACGGCTCCGGAATTGTGTTTTCGAACAGAGGAACGCCTTTTATTGTGAAAGAAGAAACGAGCGTGTCCGTAGAAGATATCGGGAAAACGGACAAATGGGCCAGGAGGTTCACAACACCGCTCGATTTGGGTGAAGTCAAAAAGGGAAACATCGCTCCGATGAATGTGACGCTTAGTTTATTAAAGAACGGATCGGTCTTGAGTGTACAATGTAGTCACGGTTGTGTCGACTGCGTAAATTTTTATACGATCGTGAATGACTGGAGTAAACTGTGTAGGGGGGAAGATATTGTAGAACCGGTGTTTGAGCAATCGTTGTTCTCAACAGCGCAATCCTCTGCCCGGGAAGACGGCGGTTACCCGTCTTTCGCTCAAGGATGGAAAAGTTTATTTTCCGGCTCTATCATCAAAATGTTCTCCGATTCGTTATCGGGAATTGCCCTTGAAAGAACGGGAGCGTTTCATTTCTCCTCTGCTGCCATCAAACGCCTGAGAGATAAAATTTCCTCCGAATGCAGTTTCGAATGCACCACCGGTATTGCCTTGTCTGCCTATATCGGAAAAATGTTTGCCATCCTCAACAATCTGCCTGACAGTATGGGCTATAAACAAGCCGTCACGATCGATCTCCGTGGACGCCTTGATGGAATTCCGGCAGCTTTTTTCGGAAATGCTTCCATGACGGTTCCTACCCGCCCTTACAAAAGAACCGCCACATTGAGCGAGATCGCACAGATTGTCTATGATTTATTGCAGAAAATTATTCATCAATCGCCTCAGGAATTGGCCGGATTTTTAATGAACAACCCCGATAATCTGGGGACAAGGTTACCCGACATGCCGATTGATACGGATTCCTTCAGTTTGAAGCGTCCGCTAGTCTTTTACAATCATAACTTTTCGACGTTACCCATCTATTCTGTCGATTTCGGGAAGGGACGTCCCGTACTCTCTCTTCCCCATAACCTGCAAAATCATCAGATTCTTATTTGGCCGGTGTCTTTATCTGAAAATGACGGGGTGGAAGTATATTTTTCGGGATTGCTTGCCCGTCAAATTAAAAAGCTCAATCCCAACGATCCTTGGATGCTTGCTATGAGAAAGATGGAACGATAAGCATCCTGTTTTCTCTGTTCCAATCCGGCATCGGAAGAAATAAACGCCCGTTATACGGTTGAATAATGGCCCCGACAAGGTTGTAAAATGCATTATACGATTGAATAAAGGCCCTAACAAGGTTGCAAAATGCATTATACGGTTGAATAATGGTGCTGACAAGCTTGTAAAACACATTATTCGGTCGTATAAAGGCCCTGACAAGCTTGTAAAATGCCTCGTACGATCGTATAAAGCTTCAAACATGCTTTAAAACCGGTTTATACGGTTGAATAAAGGTTCAAACAACTTTGTAAAGCCATTTTTCAATGGAAAAAAGGCTTATGCAAGCGTGTAAGGTGGTTCGTACGACGAAATATCGTATTTTTGTGCCATGGATGATACGTTCCACACCATAAAAGCCATAGCCGAGGGGCACCTCACCGAAAAGAAAAGCCGTTTCCTCGCCTTCGCCGTTCCCGTACGGGATGTCGAAGAGGTGAAGACTGTTTTGGATGAATATCGAAAGAAGTATTACGATGCGCGCCACGTGTGCTGGGCATACATGCTGGGGTGGGAGAGGGCTGACTTTCGAGCCAATGACGACGGCGAACCTTCGGGCACGGCCGGAAAACCCATTCTCGGGCAAATCAATTCGTATCAACTGACCGATGTGCTCATTCTCGTCGTGCGTTATTTCGGCGGCACGCTGCTCGGTACCGGCGGCCTTATCCGGGCTTATCGCGAGGCGGCGAAGGCTGCCATCGACAATGCCTGTATCGTGCAAAAAACCGTCGACGACCGTTTTACTCTGTATTTCGATTATCTGCTGCTGAACGACGTGATGCGTGTCTTGAAACAATTCCCCGAGGCGGACTGGAAGCAGGATTTCGCCGAGCGCTGTGTCATTCGCCTGCGTGTGCGCCGGTCGTTGTCGCAGCCTCTCTACGATGCGTTCGCCGCGGTGTATGGGGTGGAGATTGAAAAAATTGATGGAGATTGATGGAGATCGCAAATCGAGTCCGCAAAGATGAAAAGACTGTTGACTGCCGATTGTTGACCGCCGATTGGCGACTGAAGACCGGTGACTGAAGATCGGTGATGAAGACCATCGGTCGGTGACCGAAGCCTGTCGACCGATGGCCGATTTCAAATGATTTTCAGAAAAAATTGGTGTTACTTGCCTAAAATTACTACTTTTGCAGCGCGAAGCAAAAGCAGCACATGCGTTTTTATAAAGAAGAAAGATTACTGAATGAAGAAAAACCTGGTTATTGTTGAGTCTCCCGCCAAAGCCAAGACCATCGAACGGTTCTTGGGTAAGGACTATCACGTGATGTCGAGTTACGGGCATATCCGCGATTTGAAAAAGAAGGACTTCAGCGTAGACATTGAAAATAATTTCACCCCCATTTACGAAATACCCGACGACAAGAAGAAAGTCGTTGCCGAATTGAAAGCGGCGGCCAAGCAAGCCGAAACGGTCTGGCTCGCTTCCGATGAGGACCGCGAAGGGGAGGCCATCTCGTGGCACTTGTTCGATGCCCTCGGCTTGAAGGACGATAATACCAAGCGCATCGTCTTTCACGAAATCACCGATACGGCTATTCATCGCGCTATCGAAACGCCGCGTAAGATCGACAAGAATCTGGTCGATGCGCAACAGGCGCGCCGTGTGCTCGACCGCATCGTCGGCTTCGAGCTTTCGCCCGTTTTATGGCGCAAGATCAAGCCTGCTCTGTCGGCCGGGCGCGTACAGTCGGTGGCTGTGCGGCTTATTGTGGAGCGCGAGCGTGAAATACAGCAGTTCAACAGCGAATCGGCCTATCGCATCATCGCCATCTTTACGAAAAAAGAAGGCGGCGAATCGTTCGAAGTCAAGGGCGAATACAACAAGCGGCTTAAGACCAAAGAAGAGGCGTTGGCGTTGCTCGAAAAGCTCAAGTCCTCGCTCTTTTCCATCGAGGATGTCACGGTAAAGCCGGCCCGCAAATCGCCCGCCGCGCCGTTCACCACCTCCACGTTGCAACAGGAAGCGTCGCGCAAACTGGGCTTTTCCGTTGCGCAAACCATGAGTGTGGCCCAGCGCTTGTACGAATCGGGAAAGATCACCTATATGCGTACCGACTCTGTCAACCTGTCGGGACTGGCCATCAACACAGCTAAAGCCGAAGTTACACAGCTTTACGGACCGGAATACGTCAAAGTCCGTCAGTATACGACGAAATCGAAGGGGGCGCAAGAGGCGCACGAAGCCATCCGTCCCACCTATATACAAAACAGCGCCATCGACGGCACGGCGCAGGAGAAAAAGCTTTACGACTTGATCTGGAAGCGCACCGTGGCTTCGCAAATGGCCGATGCGCAACTCGAAAAAACGACGGCGCTTATCGATATCTCGAATGATAAAGGAAAGTTTGTCGCCAACGGTGAGGTGCTGAAGTTCGACGGATTCCTCCGAGTCTATCTCGAAGGAACCGACGATGAAGATGCCGAAGTCACCGACGGCATCCTGCCTCCGCTCACACAGGGAGAGGCGCTCGACATGCGCGAGACGATCGCCACGCAGCGCTTTACGCAGCGTCCGCCGCGTTATACCGAGGCTTCGCTGGTGCGCAAGCTCGAGGAACTGGGCATCGGGCGTCCTTCTACCTATGCGCCTACGATATCGACTATCCAGAACCGCGAATATGTGGAGAAACGCAGTCTCGAGGGCGAACAACGGCCTTATAACGTACTGGCGCTGAAAAACGGAAAATTGAAGGATACCGACAAAACGGAAACCTTCGGCGCCGACAAGAACAAACTCGTGCCTACGGATATCGGGATGGTCGTGACGGACTTCTTGATGGAGTCCTTCCCTTCGATCCTCGACTATAACTTCACGGCCGATGTGGAAAAAGATTTCGATAAGATAGCCGAAGGCAAAACCCAATGGAACAAATCGATTGCCGACTTCTACAAGGTGTTCCATCCCATTGTCGAAGAGGTGTCGCAGACGCATACCGAACACAAAGCGGGCGAGCGAATCCTCGGGTCCGATCCTAAAACGGGACGGCAGGTATCGGTAAAAATCGGTCGCTATGGCGCGGTGGCTCAAATAGGGTCGTCGGAAGAAGAAGAAAAGCCGCTTTTCGCGCCCCTGCAAAAGCCGCAATCCATCGAGACCATCACCCTGGAAGAAACGCTCAAGCTATTCGATTTGCCCCGTACCGTGGGGACATTCCGCGATAAGGACGTCGTTGCTGCGGTAGGACGTTTCGGCCCCTATCTCCGCCACGACGGCAAGTTCGTTTCGTTACCCAAAGGGATCGACCCGCTCGAGGTGTTGCTCGAGGAAGCCATCGAACTGATTGAGGCGAAAGAGAAGAAAGATCGCGAAAAGACGATTAAAACTTTTCCCGAAGAACCCGGACTTCAGGTGCTCAACGGCCGTTACGGCCCTTATATCACTTTTGAAAAGAAAAACTATAAGATTCCCAAGAATCAGGAACCGTCGGAACTGACGCTCGATAGGTGCCGCCAGATTATAGCGGAAGCCACCGACGGCACAACGAAGAAAAAGAAAACGACCCGCAAGACGACCGCAAAGAAAACGAAGAAATAACTTCCGGCCGATGCGCCTTGCCGGCGTGGTTTCCTATTCCTAAATTAGAAACAGCGCATAAACCGTTTCATACAGGTTTATGCGCTGTTCTTGCCCATTGGCTCAAGCCTTATCGGGGGGTATGATCTTACAGTCTTTCTACTTCTTCGACAGACAGGCCGGTTGTTTCGGTAATAAGATCGATCGAAAGTCCCTTTGCTTTTAGTTTCCGGGCGATTTCTATCTGCTTATTTCGTTCACCTTCTGTCTTCCCTTCCGCCTTCCCTTCCGCTTTGCCTTCCGCTTTGCCATAGGCGATTGTAGCCAAGTGGTCGCGATACGCTTTAATGCTTGCATCGTATTTAATCCGTTCCGCTTTGCTAAGGGAGGACAGGTCGGCGATCTTTTCCAGTTTTTCAAAAACCGATTTGCGGGCTTTAAAAGGAATTCTCTTTAATGTTTCCATATTCTTTAATACATAAATCCATCGTTCGAAATCTGTTTCGCATTCCTCCTCTTCCTTTCGAAAAGAGGGGAGTTCTAGAAAGATAAAACGCAATTTGTCACTGAATTGTTCATGCGTTTCACGGTCGGTAAGTACTACGTCTGTTCGTAGTTTGCCGGGTCTCCCGTTCAATCGGAAGTTCATAAAAAACACCCCGTATACCGCATTCAACTCAAACTGCCATTGGGCGCTTTTCTCCCCTTGATAGGCCAATGCGCGTGTTAAATAATACAAGGCGCGTTCGCTGAAATGCACTTGCCGGATATTTTGCATTTCAACAATAAAATGTTCGCCGGCTTCTGTCTGGCAAGAGATATCGTATATTCCGGTACGATCGTTTTCATAGAATGGCAAACTTTCTTTGTCTAAAAAACGAATATCTTTTATACGCTTCTCTCCTTCCAGTAAATCGTTTAAAAACTCTATCAAAAGTTCTTTATTGATTTCCTGACCGAATATTTTTTTAAATCCCACATCCGAAAAGGGATTGATAAACCGTCGCATATATCTCGCTTTATTTACCTTACAAAGGTAAATAAAATTCCAACCGGAAGATAATGAAAATAATTATTTTTGATCGTCATCCGGCTGTCGTTACTGTAACCGTAGAGTGAACGAAAAAAGAAAAAGGTCGCCGGATTCAGGATGATGGCGCCCGGCACCGTAAAGCCTGAAATAAAGATAAAAATAAAAAGCAGATTGCGTAAGTATGCACTTTTGCAAATCTGCTTTTCTATAAAGAAGCCGCACTGGTGGAATAAGTCGAAACTCCTTATGACAGGATTTGAGTGTTCTGGCATCTTTGTAATCCGCTGGGCTAAAGAAAGCCTCTTCCGAAGAAGTGCGGCCCGCCATTAATACCAAAAACTAGTCTCGGTTTCTTGATTTTTATTGATGAGTTTCCCAATCGACCAATGCGGCAATGGCTCATTCGTTTTAATGACTCAAAGATATAACACGCGGATGAAACTTCCAAATATTTTTACATCTTTTTTTATGTTTGTCCGGCAGATTATATCTTTTACGCTGTTTAATCATTCAGCTTCCAGCGATTTCTTTATATCTTCGTCGCTAAGGGAATAATTAATTAAATCGCCTGCCAGATATTGGTCGTAAGCCGACATGTCGATTAATCCGTGTCCCGATAAGTTAAAGAGGATGGTTTTCTTCGTTCCTTCTTCTTTTGCCTTCAGCGCTTCGCGGATGGTGGCGGCAATGGCATGGTTCGATTCGGGTGCGGGCACGATGCCTTCGGTGCGTGCAAACAATATGCCGGCTTCGAACGAATCCAACTGGTCGATATCGACTGCTTCCATTTGCCGGTCCATCAGCAACTGACTCACAATGCTGCCGGCCCCGTGATAACGAAGTCCGCCCGCATGGATATTTGCCGGAGCGAATTTATGTCCGAGCGTGTACATGGGGATAAGCGGCGTGTAACCGGTTTCGTCGCCGAAGTCGTATTGGAAATGTCCGCGCGTGAGTTTCGGGCAGGAAGCCGGTTCGGCGGCGATAAAGCGTGTGCTCTTTTCTCCCGATAGATTGTGCCTGAGAAAAGGAAATGAGATACCCGAAAAGTTCGATCCTCCGCCGAAGCATGCGATAATGATATCGGGATACTCTCCGGCAAGTTCCATTTGTTTTTCCGCTTCCAAGCCGATAATCGTTTGATGCAGCGACACGTGGTTCAGCACGCTTCCAAGCGCGTATTTGCATTTCGGCGTTTGCATGGCGAGTTCGATCGCTTCGGAGATAGCCGTTCCCAAACTGCCTTGATAGGTCGGGTGGTCGGTAAGTATCTTCCGTCCCGCTTTGGTGGACATGCTGGGCGAGGCGATGACTTGTGCGCCCCATGTCTGCATCAGCGAGCGGCGGTAAGGCTTCTGTTCGTAACTGATCTTCACCATATATACGGCCAATTCGAGTCCGAAGGTTTTGGCGGCGAACGACAGGGCGGTGCCCCATTGTCCCGCACCGGTTTCGGTTGTCAGGTTTGTTGTGCCGTCGATTTTGTTGTAATAAGCCTGCGGTAAAGCCGAATTGAGTTTGTGCGATCCCACCGGGCTGACGCTTTCGTTTTTAAAATAAATGTGCGCCGGAGTATCCAATGCTTTTTCCAACCCATAAGCGCGTACCAGTGGAGTGGGGCGGTAAATCTTGTACTTATCGCGCACCTCTTCCGGAATGTCTATCCACGCATCGGTTTCGTTCAACTCCTGCCGTGCCAGTTCCTCTGCGAACAACGGGTAAAGGTCTTCGGGTTTGAGGGGCTCTTTCGTCCCCGGATTAATCATCGGTTGGGGTTTGTGCTTCATTTCCGCTACCACATTATACCATTTGGTAGGAATTTCCGTCTCCGGCAACATAATTTTTTTTCTCTTTTCCATAATGAATCTTTTATTGATTGATAACTAATGCAGTTCTGCCGGTATAAAAAGCAAACAGCCTGTTGCTTTTTTAACAACAGGCTGCTTTTTATTCGGTTTATTACTTTTACGATCCGGCGTAAACGTGTCCCTCCCATTGTTTACAATGTGAACGCCACCAACGCCAAGATAATAAAGAGTAACTCATTGTTCTTTTTTTGATGATTTGAACTGCAAAAGTAAACGTTATTTTTGAATGTGCAAATAAAATGAAAGAAAAAAGTGGGCGGACGGTTTTTGTCTTTATCCTTTGCTCTCCGTTTTTTTATTTAATCAAGTGATTAAATAATTTGCTCAAATGAAAAAAAGCTTTTATCTTTGCACGTCAATGAAGAATAAAGATGAATCATAAAGAAAATAGCGATTCCGGATTATCTACCGAACAAAGAATAAAGAATGCTGCACGCAAAGTATTCCACGAAAAGGGTTTCGCCGCTACCCGCACAAGGGATATTGCGGAAGAAGCGGGAATGAATCTTGCCCTTCTTAATTACTATTTCAGGAGCAAACAAAAGCTATTCGACATTATTATGTTCGAAACCTTACAGGACTTTCTCAAAATCATCGCGACGGTAATCAATGATCCTGAAACTTCTTTAGAGCAAAAGATTTCGACTTTTGCCTCCTCGTATATTGATCAACTGTTGCAGGAACCGCAAGTCGCTTTCTTTGTTCTCAATGAATTAAGGAATAATCAGAAAGAGTCTGTATTGTCGTCTTTAATTAAAAATGCGATTTCCGACACCGTTTTTATCAAACAATATCAACAGGCGGTAGCAGAGGGGAAAATCGCTTCTGTATCCCTTCTTCATTTTTTGATTAATACGGTTAGCCTGACTATTTTCCCTTTTCTCGGGGCTTCTATCCTTAAGAATATCGGAGAAATAAATGAAAGGGAATTTAAATCATTGATGATAGAGCGGAAGGAGTTGATTCCTATTTGGGTGAAAGCGATGTTTGAAGCAAAATAATTTTTTTGCCTTGCCATTAATCAAATGATTAAATCAAAACAATAGTATAGCGATGAACAAGAATAGAAAGTCTTTCATAAAGAGTTGTTTCATAGGGCTGCTTTTAGAAGTGAATTTTATAGGTATGGCTCAGCAGCCCCTTGTGTTGACGATTGACAGTTGTTACTGGTTGGCGGAACGTCATTATCCGTTGGTAAAGCAATATGCGTTGATCGATCAGTCGGAAGCTTATTCCGTCAGTAATGTGTCAAAGGGATATTGGCCGCAGATAAATCTTGCCGGACAAGCGACTTACCAATCGGATGTGACGAAGATTCCTATTTCCTTACCGAATATCGAAATCCCGGGGCTCAGCAAGGATCAATATAAAATATATGCGGAAGTAACGCAGCCGGTAACCGATTTGCTGACGGTCACGAATAACAGGCAACTGGCCAAGGCGAATGCTGCGGTGGAACGACAAAAAACAGAAGTGGATTTATACAAATTGAAGGAGCATATCAATGCGCTTTTTTTCGGTATCCTCCTTATAGATGCGCAAATAAAACAGGCCGCATTGAAGCAAGAAGATATCCGCACGGGATTATCCAAAACGCGCGTGGCTATTGAAAACGGGACGGCCTTCAAAAGTAATGCCGATATGCTGGAAGCCGAATTGCTCAATGCCGATCAACGCATCATTGAACTCAAAGCGCTCCGGCGGGGGTATGCCGACAGGTTATCGCTTTTTATCGGCCTTCCGGTCAACGAAACAACGGTTTTGGAAAAACCGCCTGCTCCTTGGCTGTCGGCTACCGTTAACCGGCCGGAATTGCGTTTGCTTGAAAAACAAAAGAGCGTCCTCGATATCCGGGATAAACTCGTTACTTCGAAAAACCTGCCCCGCATCAGTCTGTTTTTGCAGGGCGGTTACGGCCGGCCGACGCTTAACTTTCTGGACAATGGCTTTGGAGCTTATTATATCGGTGGCGTCCGGTTGAGTTGGAACATCGCGGGACTATATACCTACAAAAAAGAAAAGAAGAATCTTGTCCTAAGCAAAGATATGTTGGACGTTCAGCAAGAGGTGTTCTTATTCAATACGAATCTGGCACTGGAACAGCAATATGCTGAAATAGTGAAATGGCAGGAACTGATGGAGGCCGATACGGACATCATACGGCTACGGGAAAACGTAAAGATTACGACCCAAAAACAATTGGAATACGGAACGGCTACGGCAAACGATTATATTTTGCAGGTAAATGCCGAGGATAATGCTCGGCAAAACTTGCTGCTGCATGAAATTCAGTTAATGATGGTTCTATACAACTACAAGGCCACAACCGGAAACTGAAATACTAATGGACAATTGACAATGGACAATGGCCAATGGATAATGATCAGGAAATCAAATAAACACAATATGGAATATATGAATTTAACAGGATCAAAGAGCTTCTTTAAATTAATGCTCTCTACCGTCATTTTCTTCCAATCGGCAATAACGATGACTTCTTGCCAGGGAAAGCAGGGATTCGATGCTTCCGGTTCTTTCGAAGCGGAAGAAACCGTTATCGCTTCGAAAGCGCAAGGGGTAATCATGCAGTTCGATATAGAAGAAGGACAAACATTGAAGAGCGGAGAGAGGGTGGGTTACATCGACAGCCTTCAACTATTTCTTAAAAAGGAGCAGTTGCTGAGCCAGATAGAGGCTTTGGCGAGTAAGAAGCCCGATATCGCTGTGCAATTGGCTTCTTTACAGGAACAACTTCGTACAGCCGGGCACGAAAAAGCACGGCTGGCTAATTTGGTGAAAAATGATGCTGCCACCGGCAAGTAACTGGACGATATGGACGCGCAGGTGAATGTGCTCCGAAAACAAATAAACGCGCAAAAGTCGTCACTCGAAATTTCAACGACAAGCATCGTTAAAGAGATCAAAACGTTGGAGGTTCAAGTGAAACAACTGGATGATCAACTCAGCAAATGTACCATCCTGAATCCTGTAACCGGAACCGTATTGACACGATATGCGCGGGCGAATGAAACGACTTCGCCGGGCAAGCCGCTTTATAAAATTGCCGATTTGTCGGAGATGATCCTGCGGGTATATATCTCCGGAAATCAATTGCCGAAGCTTTCCTTGAATCAACCGGTAAAGGTATTTACCGATGACGGCGACGGGGGATTTAGAGAAGCGCAAGGAACGGTCGCCTGGATAAGCGAGAAGGCGGAGTTTACCCCTAAAACTATTCAGACAAAAGACGAACGGGCAAATCTGGTCTATGCCGTAAAGGTGAAGGTAAAGAACGACGGATCGTATAAAATCGGAATGTACGGCGAAATTCAATTGACAATGGGCAATTGACAATGAATAATGGATAATGGATAATGAGATGCGTTAGTATGAAGTTTGTAAGTTGGTTATATGGGAGGAAATAGGATGAAAAACAATGATTGTCAATCGTCACTTATTAAGTGTCAATCAGTGAGCAAAAGTTATGGAGATGTGCAAGCGCTGTGCGAGGTGTCTTTTCAGGTGGAAGAAGGAGAACTCTATGGCTTGATCGGGCCGGATGGAGCCGGTAAGACGACGTTATTCCGTATTCTGACCACGCTGATGCTGCCCGACAGCGGCTCAGCCGAGGTTGCCGGCTTAGATAGTATCTCTGACTATAGGGATATCCGTAACCGGATAGGTTATATGCCCGGCAAATTTTCGCTATATCAGGATTTGTCCGTGGAAGAAAACCTCAACTTTTTTGCGACGCTCTTCGGAACATCACTTCATGAGAATTACGATTTGATAAGGGATATCTACGTTCAAATAGAGCCTTTCAAAACGCGTCGTGCAGGGAATCTTTCGGGTGGTATGAAGCAAAAGCTGGCGTTGTGTTGCGCGTTGATCCATCGTCCTTCGGTGCTTTTTCTCGATGAACCGACGACGGGGGTGGATGCCGTATCGCGCCGTGAATTTTGGGGAATGCTCAAGAATCTGAAAAGAGAAGGCATCACCATCCTTGTTTCGACGCCTTATATGGATGAGGCGACGCTGTGCGACCGGATCGCCCTTATCCAATCGGGGAAGATTCTTTCCATTGATACTCCGCGACGTATTATTGATAAGTATGCCGGAACGCTGTATGCGGTAAAAGCGGAGAATGTGGGGCGTTGGGCGCGCGATATCCGTAAGAAGAAGGATATCAAAAGTTGTTTTGCTTTTGGCGAAAGCTTACATGTTTCCTTTGCACAGTCTACGGGTACGGCTCCGGACCATTTACGCGATTGGCTGCTGGCGAAGGGCTACAACGATGTCGAGGTGAAACCGGTTGCGCCGAATATTGAGGATTGTTTTATTCAATTAATGGAGGATAGAGGTTGGAGGTTGGAGGTTGGAGACCGAAGACTGAAGACTGGAGACTGAAGACTGGAGACCGGTGACTGCAGACCGGTGACTAAAAAAGAGTATTATGAAGGAGATTGTGATACAAGTAGATGAGCTGACCAAGGAATTCGGTCATTTTGTCGCTGTCGATAAGATAACGTTCGAAGTGTATAAATCCGAGATCTTCGGGTTTCTGGGGGCAAACGGTGCGGGCAAAACAACAGCCATGCGCATGTTGTGCGGGCTTTCCGTGCCCTCCTCGGGAAACGCAACGGTTGCGGGCTTCGACGTCTATCGTCAAACGGAGCAAATAAAGAAAAGCATCGGTTATATGAGTCAGAAGTTTTCTCTCTATGAGGATTTAACGGTCGCAGAAAACATCCATCTGTTCGGAGGAATCTATGGATTAACGAATCGTCAGATGAAAGAAGGACGGGATCGCCTCGTCGAACGTTTGGGATTACACAACGAAATGAAAAAACGGGTAGGCGCGTTGCCGATGGGATGGAAACAGAAATTGGCTTTCTCGCTGGCCATCCTTCATCGCCCCCGTGTCGTCTTTTTGGATGAACCGACGGGAGGAGTGGATCCGATTACTCGGAGGCAGTTTTGGGATTTGATATATGAGGCGACCGAAGAAGGAATTACCGTATTCGTTACCACGCATTATATGGACGAAGCCGAATATTGCGACCGTATCTCGATGATGGTCGACGGTAAAATTGAAGCGTTGGACAGTCCGGCGAATTTGAAACGGCGGTTTTCCGCGTCATCGATGGATGAGGTGTTTTTTCAATTGGCGCGGGGAGCGAAAAGAAATTGATGGACGATCGGGGACAGGGAGACAAGGGGACAGGGAGACAAGAGGGAGACAAGGGGACAGGGAGACAAGATGTCTGATAAAGCCTCCGGCGATAAACGCTACGCGTGATAACGGCTAACGCCGATAGTTGAAGACAGAGAGACCGGAAGATAAGGGGACTGTTGACTGTTGACTGGAGACCGATGACTGGAGACCGGAGACCGGAGACCGATGACTGGAGAGCGGAGACCGATGATAGATTGATAAAAGATTGATGGAATGAGGAAGAAGTTAAAAATAAAGAGTGCGATTGCGGCGAACAGAAACACGCAGTTCTTAGCGTTTGTCCGGAAGGAATTCCGGCACATGTTCCGTGACCGAAAAACGCTGTTGATATTGTTCGGATTGCCCGTTGTGCAGATTCTATTATTCGGCTTCGCGCTGACGAATGAGATTAAGGATTCACGAATCGTTATTTGCGATTATGCCAAAGACGAGGCGTCGCGGCGGATTATCGAGCGGTTTGCCGCGAACAATCATTTTGTCGTTGAAGAATCGCTGAAGAGTCATTTACAAATAGAAGACGCTTTTCAGGAAGGCCGGATAAAATTGGCGGTGATCTTTCCCGCAAATTTCCTGTCGGATTTGCATCATCTGCATCAGGCGCAGGTGCAACTGATCGCCGATGCTTCCGACCCCAACACCGCTAATATCCTGAAAGGGTATGCCACGAATATTTTAATGGATTACCAAAAGGAATTGTCGATGGACAGCCCGTTACCTTACCAAATCGGTAGCGAGATGCGCATGCTGTACAATCCCCAACTGAAAGGCGCGGTAAATTTTGTACCCGGCGTGATGTCGTTGATCCTGATGCTTATTTGCGTAATGATGACCTCCGTGTCCATTGTCCGTGAAAAAGAATACGGAACCATGGAGGTACTATTGGTTTCGCCCGTCAACCCGTTGCTGTTGATTCTTTCCAAAGCGGTGCCCTATCTGTTCCTTTCGTTAGTCAACCTCACGGTCATCGTCGTGTTGAGTGTTACGTTACTCGAGGTGCCGGTCAACGGCAGCCTGATTTTACTGTTTTTAGAAAGCACCCTGTTCATCATCACGGCGCTTTCCCTGGGATTGTTGATATCCAATCTGGTAAAAACGCAGCAGGCAGCCATCCTTTTTTCCCTCATAGGATTGATGGTGCCGACCATTTTGTTTACCGGCTTCATGTTTCCCATCGAAAATATGCCGGTTGTCCTTCAATGGTTTGCCAATGTAATCCCGTCCCGATGGTATTATGTAATTATTAAGTCCGTGATGATAAAAGGAGCCGGAATTCAAGCGGTTTGGAAAGAAACGGTCGTATTACTGTTGATGACCGGATTCCTTTTATTCATCAGTTTCAGAAATTTCAAGACGAGGCTGGAAGCCTGACGAGCGATAAGAATTTTTACTTTTATGAATTAAGCGAATGAGGACTTTATTATTTTTGTTGCAAAAAGAATTCAAACAAATATTCCGTAATAAGGTGTTATTGGGAATGATATTTGGTATGCCTGTTATTCAATTATTGATTTTGCCTTGGGCGGCGGATTATGAAATAAAGAATATCGCTATCGCCATTGTGGATCACGATCATTCCGATTATTCGCAAAGACTTATTTCGAAAATAACAGCATCGGAATATTTCCACTTGAATGTATATGCCGGCTCTTTCCAGGAAGCAATCCGCTATATAGAAAGAGATCGGGCTGATTTGATCTTGGAAATTCCTCCTGATTTTGAACGCGGGTTGATAACCGAAAGCCCGCAAAAAGTTTTTGTCGCTGTCAATGCGATCAACGGAGTCAAAGCGAATTTGGGAGGAGCTTATCTTAACCGGATCCTTCGTGATTTTAATGACGATGTCCGTTTGCAATGGGGACAGCCGGAGCGTTTTCAGCCGGCGCCGGCTATTCAGGTCACTTCTTCCGATTGGTTTAATCCGGCCATGAACTACCGCCATTATATGGTTCCGGGCATATTAGCGTTTCTTACTACATTAATATCCGCTTATTTATGCGCATTAAATGCTATTAGGGAAAAAGAAACCGGAACGATGGAACAACTCAATGTTACCCCCGTCGGAAAATATCAGTTTATTTTGGGAAAACTAATTCCTTTTTGGATTGTGGGGATCATCATATTCAGTTTCGGATTATTTATTATAGCCCGTTTCGTGTATGGTATCGTTCCTATAGGAAACGTGTGGGCGCTCTTTACGTATTTAGCGGTTTATTTGGTGGCAATGCTTGGTTTCGGGTTGTTGATTTCCACCTATTGCGATACACAACAGCAAGTGATGTTCGTGATGTTCTTTTTTATGATGATTTTTATATTGATGAGCGGGCTGTTTACTCCGGTCGAAAGTATGCCTGTCTGGGCATACGCGATAGCCAAATGCAGTCCCGTTACTTGCCTGATGGACGTAATCCGGATGATCATACTCAAAGGAAGCGGTTTTGCCGATATTCGGAATCACTTTATGATGATGATCGGTTTTGCCGTACTTTTTAATGTATGGGCAGTCGTCAATTATAAAAAAACAACCGGATGATCGGCGGCAAATAATGCGACAATCAATTTTTATCGTCTTCTTCCGAAGAAGGCGGATTGTTTTTTCTTTTGGTGTCGCCGATAAACCATTTGTCGGCCTTTTTTAAGGCGGTGTTGATCAGGACGATTAACAGGGTGCAAATAAGCGTTTCCTTAAACATGCCCAATCCTGACAAACAACCCAAGGCGGCGCTACACCATATTGTCGCCGCTGTGGTTAATCCCTGCACATTGGCGCCGCGATGCAGGATAACGCCGGCTCCCAGAAAGCCGATACCCGTGATGATCTGCCCGATGATACGCGCCGGGTCGCCCGCGCCTCCACTAATCTGCGTGCCGATCAATACATAGATGCACGCCCCCACGGCAACCAGCGTGTTGGTACGCAGGCCAGCGCTTTTATTATTTATTTGCCGTTCGATTCCCACAACTCCGCCCGCGGCCGTTGCGGCCAGCAGGCACCAAACAAAATCTTGAATTTCCATAGGCCATTATTTATTTTTCGGGACGAATAATCCGTTCGGCATGGGTTACAAAGGTATTCATTTTTTGTTTTTCCTCTTGAGTCATTTCGGGCGTTAAGTCTTCCTGATTTTTCCACGAAGGCAGCAGGACATAGCGGTATTTGCCGTTTTGAAAAAACTTCCGCACCCACACCAGGGAATAGTCGCACGACTCGATACGCACCGGCGAATCGTCATCCTCTTTGCTTATCACCACTTCCGCCAGCATACCGCCGTCGGTGTGTACTTTTTGTTGATTCGAAATGAAGTTGCCCATCGAATAATAGACCACGTGCTTGATCGACTCCCCTTCGCGCTCGAGAACCATCGGTTGCACCACATGCGGATGATGCCCGATAACAATGCGTACGCCATGGAGGAAAAGAAACTCAGCCAATTGCTTCTGTTGCACGGATGGCAGAGTCTTATATTCTTCACCCCAATGCATATTGGCTATGATGATGTCGGGACGGTATAAGTCCGTGAGGGCTAAATCTTTTTTTATCTGCATGGTGTCGATGAGATTGATGACGTTCGGCGGCCGCACCGACAAACCGTTTGTTCCGTATACATAATTCAAGAAAGCTATCCGGATGCCGTTCTTGATAATCATCAGCGGATAATAGCGCTCCCGGGCCTCCGGCGATTTGAAGGTGCCGGTATGTTTTACGCCCAGCGAGTCCAGCACATCGATTGTTCGTTCCAATCCTTTTTGACCTTTGTCCAAGGCATGATTATTCGCCAGAAAGAACACATCGAAGCCGGTGTTTTTGAGTGCCTCGGCAAACGCATCGGGCGCACTGAATGCCGGATACCCGGTATAAGGCTTGCCGGCCAGCACCGTTTCCAGATTGACGCATGCGATATCGGTGCTGTCGATCTTCTCCTTTATCCGATAGAAGCAAGAGTCGTATTCGTATCCGGCGCCATTGTAAGCGGCTTTTATCTGCGGAAGATGCTGCATGGCATCGCCGGCGAAAAGCAGGGTCACTTGCTGCTTTTGCGCTTGTGCACCCGCAAGGAAAGAAAGAAGAAGGAAAACACACAGAAAGCGGTTCATAAGGTCGCGTTAAACGGACGGTTGTTTGTCTTTTTTAGCCAACGCTTTGGTCGGGGACGGTTTAAGCGTGCTTTCGTATAAACTCTTATCGGTAAGCACTTCAACCGCCTTTTTCAGAGCCTCGTCTTGCTGAAGTTCATTAATCAGAACGCCTTTCTTGTAATAGTATCGTTGGACGATTTCCGTTTCGATAAAACGTTTTATTTCATCATGGAAACGCGTTAAATCGCGATCGAGATCCGGCTTTAATTTTGCTTCGAGCGCATGGAATTCAGCCGATGCCGGCTCGAAATATCCTTCGAACTCCATCACGTCCTTAAGCTGCTGCAACGAACGCGCGCTCATCTGATCATATTTAAAGTCTTTTGTTTTGACAAACTCTTTAAACGCGTCGTAATCGCTTTCGGGCAAGCTGAACGTTTCGGGCGAAGCGATGGTGGGATGGCTTTGCACCCACTGCGTTACGTAATCGAAAACGATATTGCCCGTAATCAGATAATACGAAATCGTGCCCGAAGACTTCTGGGGAATGGTTAGGTCGGGGGTAATTCCCCCACCGTCACGTACCTCACGTCCGCTTTCCGTGTAGAACACATTCGTCAGGCTGTCGGGTACGCGCGCAACCGAGCCGTCGGGGTTGCGGTGCGAGTAATCGAGCGCTTGGATGCAACGGCCGCTCGGAATATAGTATTTAGAGGTCGTTAATTTGATATTTCCTCCATAAGGCAACTCGCGGGATGTTTGCACCAGTCCCTTTCCGAAAGAGCGGTTTCCGACAATAACAGCCCGATCCAAGTCCTGCAAGGAACCTGCCACGATTTCGGATGCCGACGCCGAACCGGTATCGATGAGCACCACCATGGGAATCAGTTCGTCGAGAGGTTGGTTTTGCGTCCGGTAAGAACGATCCCATTGTTTCACTTTTCCTTTCGTGGAAACGATTTCTTTTCCCTTCGGAACGAAAAAGTTCACCACATTCACCGCCTCTTCCAAAATACCGCCCCCGTTACCGCGAAGATCGATAATAAGCGATTGTGCCCCTTTGTTTTTCAAATCGAGCACGGTCTTCTTCACATTGTCCGAACTGTTTTGGGTAAAGCTTCCATAATGCAGGTACCCGATATTGTTATCCATTACGGTTGCGTAGGTTATGGGATCCATCTCTATTTTTTCGCGAAGGATCTTAAACGTGCGTTCTTTCTTCTCCCCCGGACGTTGAATCTTCAGGTTGAGCGTGGTTCCGGGCGTCCCTTTCAATTTATCGCTGACGTCCTTCACCGAAGCCTTGCTCATATCTTCGCCATCAATTTCGAGAATGATGTCTCCTGCTTTCAGTCCCGCCTTGGCAGCCGGAAGCCCTTCATAAGGCTCATTAATAACGACGCGGTTGTTGTTATAAGAAATAATGGCGCCGATGCCGGCATACTCACCCGTAGTCAGGAACCGTAAATCGCCCATATTTTCCTCCGAATAATATTCGGTGTAAGGGTCCAGCCGGGAAAGCATATTGACGATGGTCCCTTGCATAAGGCTGTCCACCTTCAGGCTGTCTACATAAAACATATCCAATTCCCGGATGACGGAATTGAAAATATCGATATTCTTATTGATATCGAAATAACGTTTGTTTTTATGGGTCGCAGGTGCCTGAGCAACAACCGCCGATCCCGTACCAATGACTAACAGGATAAGGAAAAGAAACTTCTTCATATTTTGGACTTGAATTGAATATTTTACGAGTAAGCGTATAGTACGCAATGAAACAAGGGACAAAGGAACGAATTTTTTATCAAAATCTATGTTTGTTTTCGTTATATGTTTTTAAATAGCCTTATAGAGTAGCAATAATCATTATCTTTGCCATCATTTTAGGAAATCAAAAAGGACAATGAAATTGTACTGCCGTCATATTCTTCTTCCGTTGTTTGTAGGCTTGATTATTTTTGTAGGCACCTGCCTGTTAGGTTCGGACGACATTCCCGACATGCCGAACGATATCCCTTGGGATAAACTGGCTCATTTCGGAATGTTTTTTCTGCTTTCGGCCGTATGTTTATGGGATTATTTCAGGTTATATAATGGAAAGCCGTCGAAAAGGAAATGGATTTTCTGGGGATTTCTCATCCCCGTGTTATATGGCGGAGCGATTGAATTGTTGCAGCACTATGTCTTCACTCAACGAAGCGGCGAGTGGGGCGATTTTGCCGCCGATGTGATCGGGTCGATGACCGCTACCGTTCTTGCTATTATTTTGATACGCAAGAAGGAATATCCAAAAAAAAATATATCTTTGTAACTCCATTAACGGATATAAATACGGATATAAATTATGAAATACGAAGACTTGAAGATTCTTGACGAGCTAAGAGAAAAAGGAAGTATCACGGAGGAGGAATACCAACGTGAAAAAGCCCGACTCCTCAACGATACTCCCAATCCCAACAGTTTCGGAGCCGGTAAACCGCTGTTCGGATTGCAGGAGAATACCTATTTAATGTTGATGCACCTTACACAATTACTGGGTATTTTTGTGCCTCTCTTAGGTTTTATTATCCCGGTCATTATGTGGTTTACCAACAAAGAAACCAACCCGCAGGTAGACCTTCACGGCAAGAATGTCCTCAACTTTACCATCAGTTTTCTCATTTACACCGCGATACTGAGCATAACAATCGTCGGGATTCCTCTTCTTATATTAGTCGGGATTCTGTACCTGATCTTTGTGATTATGGCGGCATTGCGTGCCAATAACGGCATCTATTGGAAGTATCCTTTATCGATAGAATTCATTAAATAAATGGGTGACGAAACTTTAGTAAATTATTCCGACGTACAGCTTAACCGCGACGAGAACACCATCCTGCAGAATATCAGCCTCACGGTAAAACGGGGGGACTATATGTATATCATCGGGAAAGTGGGTTCGGGTAAGAGCACGTTGCTGAAAAGCATCTACGGCGAAATACCTATTGCTTACGGCGATGCCCGGGTGTTCGAGTATCAACTCTCGAAAATCAAACGCAAGAACATCCCTTATTTAAGAAGAAAGATCGGGATTGTTTTCCAGGATTTCCAATTGCTGATCGACCGCTCGGTCGAGAAGAACCTGGAGTTTGTATTGCGGGCTACCGGATGGCGCAACAAGCGGATGATTAAAGATCGTATTTATGAAGTATTGGTGCAGGTAGGTATGCAACAGAAAGCGTATAAAATGCCGCACGAACTGTCGGGTGGGGAGCAGCAGCGCGTAGTGATTGCGCGGGCGTTGCTCAATTCGCCTCCCTTGATATTGGCCGACGAACCGACGGGCAATCTCGATCCGGATACGGGCAGCCAGATTGTCGATCTCCTGCAGGAGATTTCGGAAAAAGGAACCGCCGTATTGATGTCGACCCATAATTATTCCATCGTACACACGTTCCCCGGAAAGATTATGAAATGTGAGAACATGCGCCTGATCGATATGCAACAGTAGTTAGAGATTGGAGACCGGAGACTGGAGACCGGGAGACAAGGGGACCGGGAGACAAGGAGACAAGGGGACAAGGGGACAAGGGGACTGGGAGACAAGGTGGCTGGAGACTGATGACCGGAGACTGATGACCGGAGACAGGAGGAAGTTCCGAAGAATTTTTGTATCTTTGCGCGTTATTTTATTAAAACATGGCAAAACAATTTAAACGCACTCTTATCACCTCGGCATTGCCTTACGCAAACGGCCCGATACATATCGGACACATGGCAGGAGTATATATTCCGGCGGATATTTACGCTCGTTATTTACGCTTAAAAGGGGAAGAAGTCATTTTTATCGGCGGCTCCGACGAACATGGAGTGCCTATCACCATCCGGGCGCGCCGCGAAGGCGTTACCCCGCAGGATATCGTAGACCGTTATCATTCGCTCATCAAGAAATCGTTTGAGGACTTCGGTATCGCATTCGATATCTATTCGCGTACCACATCCGAAATCCATCGTCAAACGACGACTGAGTTTTTCCGGACTCTCTATGATAAAGGTGAATTTATCGAACAGGAGAGCGAACAATTTTACGATCCAGAAGCCGAACAGTTCCTTGCCGACCGTTATATCACGGGAACCTGCCCGCATTGCGGAAACCCCAATGCGTACGGCGACCAATGCGAGTCTTGCGGTACATCGCTTAGCCCTACCGAACTCATCCATCCGAAATCGGCTCTCAGCGGAAGCACTCCCATCATGCGCAAAACCAAGCATTGGTACTTGCCGCTCGATAAGCATGAGGAATGGCTGCGCAAGTGGATATTGGAAGATCATACCGAATGGAAGTCGAATGTTTACGGACAATGCAAATCGTGGCTCGACCTCGGGCTGCAACCGCGAGCCGTAAGCCGCGACCTCGACTGGGGAATTCCCGTGCCCGTGAAAGGCGCCGAAGGTAAAGTGCTGTATGTATGGTTCGACGCTCCCATCGGTTATATTTCCAATACGCGCGAGTTATTGCCCGACACGTGGGAAAAGTGGTGGAAGGATCCGGAAACGAAACTCATCCACTTTATCGGAAAAGACAATATCGTTTTCCACTGCATTGTATTTCCTGCCATGTTGAAAGCCGAAGGGTCATTTATCCTTCCGGAGAATGTACCCGCCAACGAGTTCCTGAATCTCGAAGGCGACAAGATATCGACCTCCCGCAATTGGGCGGTGTGGTTGCATGAGTATCTGCAAGACTTCCCCGGCAAGCAGGATGTCTTGCGTTACGTGTTGACGGTGAATGCGCCCGAAACAAAAGATAACGACTTTACGTGGCGTGATTTCCAGGCCCGCAACAACAATGAATTGGTCGCCATCTTCGGAAACTTCATCAACCGGACATTGACGCTCACCCATAAGCATTTCGAAGGGCAGGTGCCGGCGCGCGGCGAACTCACCGACTACGACCGCCAAACGCTCGAAGACATTGCGGGGATCAAGGAACGGGTGGAAGGCCATCTCGACCGCTTCCATTTCCGCGATGCGGTGAAGGAGGCGATGAATCTGGCGCGTGCCGGCAATAAGTATCTTGCCGATACGGAGCCTTGGAAAACGATAAAGACCGATCGCGAACGCACGGCGACCATCCTCAATCTATCCTTGCAAATATCGGCCAATCTGGCCATCGTGTTCGAGCCTTTCCTGCCGTTCTCGGCTAAAAAGCTCTCTCATCTGCTGAATAAAGAGGGCTTGTCGTGGTCGCAACTGGGCGATTTCGATCTTCTTTCCGACGGGCATGAACTGAGAAAGCCCGAACTGCTCTTTGAGAAAATCGAAGACGAAGCGATTGAGAGACAAATTCAGAAACTCCTTGACACGAAGAAGACCAACGAGGAGCACCAACACACGGCGACTCCGGTCAAAGAGAATATACCTTTTGACGTATTCGAAAAAATAGATATCCGTGTGGGAACCGTCCTCGAATGCGAGAAAGTGCCTAAAGCCGATAAACTGCTCCGCTTCCTGTTGGACGACGGCTTGCAGAAACGCACCATCCTGTCGGGGATTTCCAAATGGTATCCGCAACCGCAAGAGTTGGTCGGAAAACAAGTTTGTTTTATCGCGAACCTCGAGCCCCGTAAA
>DHOU01000029.1:31589-39485 GCA_002409745.1 Bacteroidales bacterium UBA5382 | reverse complement strand
ATGATTCTCTCGGCCGAAAACGCCGATGGGTCGCTCTCTTTAATCGAGCCGTCGGTGAATGTGGCGCCGGGAAGCGAAGTCAAATAAGCATCATCTTTTATGAAGATACATCTCGTTACTGTTTTTTGCATTCTTATTATTCAAGCATCCATTCTTCCTGCACAAGTGTCTGAGGTCAGAGGCTCTATTTCTATTTGCCAAACAGACATTTTTTATTCCAAAAAAGTAAAGGTCAAAAATACTATAGAATATTATTTGGAGAATGGTATTATTTACATTCAAGAGTATTATTCGAATGAAAAACTCCAATCGGAAAGTTATTGGGTAAATGACATTATTCCAGTCTATGAAATCACATTATATCATCGGGACGGTCGTATAAAGAAAGTCATAGACAAATCCGTTGGGAAGTATGACTTGTGTTATATTTTACAGGCTATCAAAATAAATCCGAAGTTAAAGCAGAAGAAAGTGTTTATTTCCCTTTCAAGCAATCTGGATGCATCTTCCCGGAAAAAATGGCATGTAACATATGATCTCCAAGCGGATGAGCATGGCGAGACTGCCGAAGGCATCGGTTATGATCCGCAAACCGGAATATCTTTCAATGCCCCACATGGGTTTGAAACAATGCCCGACAGGTCAAAAGGCCCAGACCCTCAACAACGGCCAGGCTATCCGGGAGGGTTTGAAAAAATGACAATCGATTTAAGGAACCGTTTGTCTATCCCCCGGGATTCATTGATAAATGCGCGGGCTATAGTGACATTTGAAGCAAATACCCAAGGAGTAATAAGTAATGTTCATGTACAAGGGAACATTACCGAGTATATAAAATCGTCAATCCTCCGTGAAATGAAAAAAATGCCGAATTTAACCCCTTCTGCCAATACAAACGGTTTCGTATTCGGCCAGAAGCCATATACTTTTGCGCTTATTGTGCCTTTGCGGATATTTGAGTAAAATCAATCTACTTCTGCGACAAATTTTCCTTTTCCGTTTTTCCCGCATTTTGTGGCTAAGCACTTCCATAAACTCTTTGTACGGAAGAAAAGTTTCCTCTTCGGTCATATCATACTTGGCTGAACAAATGTAATCGTCGAAGGTAAATTCGAATGCATAATATTCATTGATGTGTTCGAAAAGATCGATATCCGTGTGGGAACCGTCCTCGAATGCGAGAAAGTGCCCAAAGCCGATAAGCTTCTCCGCTTTTTGCTGGACGACGGCTTGCAGAAACGCACCATCTTGTCGGGGATTTCCAAATGGTATCCGCAACCGCAAGAGTTGGTCGGAAAACAAGTTTGTTTTATCGCGAACCTCGAGCCCCGTAAACTGCGCGGCATCCTCTCCGAAGGAATGATTCTCTCGGCCGAAAACGCCGATGGGTCGCTCTCTTTAATCGAGCCGTCGGTGAATGTGGCGCCGGGAAGCGAAGTCAAATAAGCCTTCTTTTAAATTCCTGTTTGGTTATTTTAAGGATTTGTTGCGTCACATTTTTGTAGCTGCATCATCTTATACATGTATTTACATTAAAAAACTACACTTATGAAAAGAACAGGGATTTTGTTAGTCGTGTTGGCCGTTAGTTTGGCTGCCTTTCCGCAGAAGAGCCGGAAAAGAGTGGTACTGGAATGGGGCGGAGATAAAGAATACGCAAAGCTGAACGAAGTAAAGCTCAATTTAGTAACCACTATCTTCGGGGCCTATCCCGAAATATCGTACGAGCGCATTTTGGATAGTGATATCAGTGTGGGAGTTGCGGCCGGGATTGGCTTTGATGAGGATCTGTACGACATGCGTTTTGCCCTTACGCCGCATTTCCGTTGGTTTTTCGGCGGAGCGTATAAATCTCTTGAAAAAATCGGTTCGGGATTCTTTATCGAAGCGAATGGAGCCGTATTTTCGAGAGAGTATGATGATTCTGATTACAACAGCGATGTGTGGAACAACACGACTGATACCAAAACAGGTGCCGGTTTGGGATTGGCTATCGGTTGGAAGTATCTTTCGAAGAACAATTGGGTAGGCGAAGTATTTTTAGGCGCCGGCCGTGACTTTGTGAATGATGGGGCTTATCCCCGAACGGGAATTACCATCGGCAAACGATTTTAACAGAATAAGGAGGGTATCGCTTGAAGCGATACCCTTATATTATTGTTCTTGGCAAGATTTTCTTACATCTGCGATAGCTTTTTCTTTTCCATCTTTTCCCCTACTTTGCGGCTAAGCACTTCCATGAACTCTTTATACGGAAGGAATGTTTCCTCTTCCGTCATATCATACTTGGCTGCACAAATATAATGGTCGAAAGTAAATTCGAACTGGTAATATTCGTTGATAAGAAGGCTGTAAAAGACCACCCATGTATCCTTGTCGAAATCGCCAAGAGAAGGATAATATTGGACCAAGACATTGACCAACATATCGGTAAACATTTTCTTCCGGCCATATTTCCAATCAAATGCTTTTTTTTCTTCCCGGTAACTCTCTTCTTCCAATTGTTGCCTCTGTTCGGAAGTCAACCACGGAGCGCTTTTTTCATAATCGAACGGATAAGGAGTAAACGTGCCTCGTTCATCGAAACTTTTTTCCATCTTATCGAAATTCTCATATACTTCGCGCAGGTTATAGCCGTATTTCAAGTGCATGAGCAGTTGGAAAAAAAACATCAAAAACGTATCGCCCACCCGATAAAAATCGGCATCCATCCTTTCCAGTATGCGGGGACGGACCAGCCGGTTCATCACCGGATACAGAGTGTACAACACACGCCGCGCCTCCCGCCGGTAATCCTGCATCGCTTTTTTGTATACATTATAATAGAACGGATACATGTCCGTATCCGGCCAGCATTCCCATTTTCCTTTTTCTTTCAACAAAAAACCGGTATGGTTATCGTACCAATCGTCATAATCCGACCGTACATATTCGTACAGTTCATCATCATCATCATCATCAAATAAATCCTCTAAATCGTCTAACATTCTTTTATGCCGTTAAAAATTTGACTTATCACCAGCGCCGTTTGAAGAAACGCGCCTTTGCAAAAAGCAAATCCATCCCGAATGAGGTCGGAATGGATTTCGCTAATTACTGTCTCCTCCGGAAATAAAAAATCAATGTTTATCTTCTATTCCGAATTCTTTCCACTGAGCTTGCGGAAATTCCAGCTTCACCACCTTTTTGGCTTCACCGTACTTATCCTGAAGTTCATCCGTTTTAGCTTCTAACGCATCGGTTTGGACTTTTAAATCCGCTTTCAACTTCTCCTGCAAATCATTCGCTGCGATAGATTCACTGGTTAAACCGTCGAATCCGGTGATGAAAGCTTCATCGATACCGCGTTTTGCTACACGCTCTGTGTTATTTTTCAAGCCGGCACTCATAACCTGAGCTTTAGAAATAACATCTGCGTAACTCGAGTTTCTTTTTCTTTTCCCCATGGGCATTTTATTTTAATTAATAATTGAAACATGGGGGATAGCGCAAGGTGTATATCAGGTTGGTTATCCCTCGTTATGATAAAGATACTATACTTGCCGTTCGTCATTCTTGCGAATGTTTTTATCAAAAAACCGTTCCTGCACTCCTTTCCGACTGTTGAGCAAACCGTGCGCCATGTTGAGCAAGGCCCGCTCATGATGAAGTAACTTGTGCGCAATGTGGAGCGGAACGTGCGCAATATTGAGCGCTTCCTGCTCAACGTTGAGCGAAGAATGCGCGACATTGAGCAACCCTTGCGCAACATTGAGTAACTCTTGCGCGACATTGAGCGCCTTTTGCTCATGATGAAAGGCACCGGGCATAAAGACATTTTCAGGATGCTTCAGAGCCATACATCTGTTGTAAAAGAACGATGTAGAGGCAAAATTATGTATTATTTCGGACAAAAGCAATAAAAATCATTTTTTTATTACCATGTCTGTCGGTAAAGTTTCAAAAAAGCTTTATACATGGGATGTAGTAGAATGTTTTTATATCGGTAAAGGTGAAAAAATGTCGTGTCGGTTCCCACATATCGGTTATTTTGCGTAAGTTTGCAGTCCCGGCTGTCAGACGGCCGGCTTCAAAGAAAACAAGTACGGAGCAAACCCAATAACACGCGAAATGAAAAATTCCGACTCATTCAAAAAATTCCTTCCCGATCTGATCGTTATCGGGACTTTCATTCTGGTTTCATTTATCTACTTCGCTCCTGCCGTCATGGACGGACGGGTGATTAATCAAAACGACTCGCTGGCCGCCATCGGGCAAGGGCAGGAGCAACGCGACTACATGTCGCGCCACGACGGCGAACGCTCGCGCTGGAACCTCTCGATGTTCGGCGGCATGCCTACCTATCAGATGAGTCCCACGTACGATTCGACTCATCCGCAGGATCTGCTGAAAAAAGCCTATTCGCTGTTCCTTCCCAATTATGTGGGATTGGTATTCATCATGCTGCTCGGTTTTTACATCTTGATGCGGGCGCTGAAAGCCTCGCCGTTACTCAGCGCATTGGGTGCCGTGATATGGGCCTTTTCATCATACTTTTTCATCCTTATTGCCGCCGGACATATCTGGAAGTTCATTACGCTGGCCTATATTCCGCCCACGATCGCCGGACTCCTCTTCGCCTATCGCGGCCGCTACTGGTTGGGCGGATTGCTGTTTGCGCTGTTCACGGCTTTTCAGATATCGGCAAATCATATACAGATGAGCTACTACTTCCTGTTTGTCATGCTCTTTATCGTGATTGCCTTTGCCGTCGACGCGGTGCGCAACCATACGCTGCCGGCGTTTCTTAAGTCTTCGGCCGTGTTAGTCATCGCGGGCCTTCTCGGCGTGATGGCGAATGCGTCGAGCCTCTATCATACCTACGAATATTCGAAAGAGACCATGCGCGGCAAGTCGGAATTGTCGCATCATGGCGCCGAAAATAAAACCTCGAACGGCCTCGAACGCGATTACATCACGGCGTGGAGTTACGGAGTGGGAGAGACCTGGACATTGCTTGTGCCGAATACAAAAGGCGGGGCGTCGGTGCCGTTGGCCGACAATACGAAAGCGATGGAAAAAGCCCGCCCCGAGTATCGCGAATTGTTTTCGCAAATCGGTCAATATTGGGGCGAGCAACCCGGTACCTCCGGCCCGGTATACGTGGGCGCTTTTGTATTGATGTTGTTCATATTGGGACTGTTTATCGTGAAGGGCCCTCTGAAATGGGCGTTGCTGGCGGGAACGGTCTTTTCCATCCTGCTCTCGTGGGGAAAGAATTTTATGGGACCGACCGATTTCTTCATCGATTACGTGCCGATGTATAACAAGTTCCGAGCCGTATCGTCCATATTGGTCGTGGCGGAGTTTTGCATCCCTCTGTTGGCGGCGCTTGCGCTGAAAGAAATTATTTTGAAGCCGGAGGTGCTGAAAGAAAAGAAAAACGCTCTTTATATCAGCCTCGGACTGACGGGCGGCATCGCCCTGTTGTTTGCCGTGGCGCCCAAGCTTTTCTTTTCGTCCTTTGTCTCGACCAGCGAAATGCAGGCCTTGCAGTCGTTACCGCCCGAGCATATTACGGCGGTGATGGATAACCTGACGGCCATCCGCGTGTCGATATTCACCGCCGATGCCTGGCGGAGTGTGTTTGTCGTCCTTATCGGGACGGTGCTGTTAGCGCTTTTTGCGGGAAAGAAGATCAAAGCCGAATGGGCCGTAGCCGGTATCCTCGTGCTCTGTCTGGTCGATATGTGGAGCGTGAACAAACGCTATCTGAACGATAGCGATTTTGTGCCGAAAAGCAATCAACAACAGCTTTTTATCCAATCGCCCACCGACCAGTTCATTCTGCAAGATTCCACCCCGTATTACCGGGTGCTGAATACCGCTACCAGTACCTTCAACGATGGTGTAACGCCTTACTATCATAAGACGATCGGCGGATACCATGCGGCGAAACTGCGCCGTTACCAGGATCTGATCGATGTGCATCTGAGCAAAGAGATCCCCGAGTTGCAACGGAGCATCATCCAAACGCAAGGCGCTCTCGACTCAGTCGATACCGAACGTTTTAAAGTATTGAACATGCTCAATACCAAATGGGTGATCATGCCCGCTCAAAACGGGGGGACGCTTCCCGTCGAAAACCCCTATCATCAGGGCAACGCTTGGTTTGTGGACGGGATTGAGTTCGTAAACAACGCCGATGAAGAAATCGATGCTCTCGGACGCATCGACCTGCACCGGCAGGCTGTCGCCGACAAACAGTTCGAACCGGTGCTGGCGGGTTTTAACGTAAGCCCGCGCGATTCGCTTTCGACGATACGGCTCACCGGGTACGATTCCGATTTCGTTACCTACCGGGTCGATGCGAAAAAAAATGAATTAGCAGTCTTTTCCGAAATTTATTATCCCAAGGGATGGCAGATCACCATCGACGGACAACCGGCCCAAATGCTTCGGGCGAACTATACGTTGCGGGCGCTGCCCATCCCGGCCGGCGCACACGAAGTGACGTTCCGTTTCGATCCGCCGAGCATCCGCACGACCGATACCATTGCGTATGCGGCGCTCTTGGTGATGTTGCTGGCGGCAGGTCTTTTGATCTATCGATCGGTAAAAAAATCGCGTAAATGAACACACGCTGTCCAATTTGTGGAAACGACACCTTTCATGAGGAATTTTGCTGCCGCGATCATTTGGTGAGCGGCAAGACTTTCCCGCTGATAAAATGTTCGGATTGCGGCTTTCTTATGACGGATCATCCGCCCCAAGGAGACGCGCTGGACGCCTATTACAAATCGGACGATTACATTTCGCACAGCGATACTCGAAAAGGTATTATGGCGAAGCTTTACCACGTTGTACGCAACTACATGATTCTGAAAAAAACGCGTTGGGTGGAACGATATAGCGACCACGCCCCCCATACGTTGCTCGATGTCGGTTGCGGCACGGGATATTTTGCCGGAGCCATGAAACAAAAGGGATGGCAAACAACCGCTATCGAAAAAAATGACACTGCGCGGAATTTTGCGCACGATCATTTCCATATCGACACGTTTCCGTCGCTCGACACCTTTGCCGTGCATCCGGAGAGGGCGCATACCTTTGAAGTGATTACCTTGTGGCATGTGCTCGAACATCTGGAGGGGCTGAATGAAGTGATGGAGCAACTCCGCCGGCTGCTTACCGACGATGGCCGGCTTTTCATCGCGGTTCCCAATTCCGCCTCGTTCGACGCGTCGGTCTATAAAGCCGACTGGAGCGCTTACGATGTACCGCGGCATCTGTGGCATTTTGCACCCGCCCATTTGCGGATGCTCGCCGGCCGGCATAGATTTGAAATTATAGCTGTCAAGCGGATGCCTTTCGATGTATTTTACATTTCGCTGATGAGCGAACGCAATGCCGGGTGCCGACTCTGGTTCTTACGCGGCTTTGGTGTAGGATTGTGCGGCATGATCGCATCCCTTTTCGATAAAAAGAAATGTAGCTCCTTGCTGTATGTGTGTTGCGAAAATCATTAGTAACGTTAACAATGAAGGGAACTCTTACCAAACAAGATAATCCGGAAGTTGAAGATATACAACTTACCCCCCATTGCGAAATCTTTGAAAGGTTCTTTTACCCTACCAAAAGATTTTGATTATAAAGAACAATTGTCAAAAAGGCTATTAGAAAAATATTTATGATCCATACTATTTCCTGACTTTGACACTGGGGTGTCCCAGTGTCAAAGTCAGGAGCGATATAGAAATAAATTAGAATGAGAATTTTGTCGGCATCTCGTTTTTTAATATTTTTGAATTCGAAAATAAAGATACAAAACTTAGAAACTGTTTTGAATTTTTTTATGCGGTGTTTTTTAGGTCATTTTTTGATGGATTTGAACTTTCGTTTCGCATCGAATAGCGG
>DHOU01000029.1:5644-31449 GCA_002409745.1 Bacteroidales bacterium UBA5382 | reverse complement strand
GAAAGAAAGGAAAGTTCAAAGGCGCAAAAAAAGGCAAAAAACAGCATAAAAGAATAAACAAAATTAGATCATTCGGAAAATTCAAAACAGTTTCTTAATATAGATCAGAAATGAGAAGACTTTTACCCATAGTCTGTTTTTGGGCGTGTTTGGCTGTTCCGCTTGTATCGCAAGAACGCCCTGCGGTAACGGCGAGTTATCTGTATATGAACAATGCCGGTAGTCACGGCGTAGGTATCGGATTTCAAAAGACCATTTGGAAAAAATTGACTCTCTTGACTGATGTGAATTATTTTTTCAGGAACTACGAAGGCGTGTTTCATGAAAAATCGCGTATAGAATCGCACACACGGTATGCTGCTTTGAATGTGAATGCAGGGTATTTTCTGTCGCCTATCCCTAAGATACATTTAATTCCATATGTGGGGGTATGCCTTTTTCATGAGAATATCGACGGGTATTTCGACTCCGACGGTACTTACGTTTCTTATCCGGGGAATGGTTATCCTTCCGTTCATGTAAGTATCGACGACCGTATCACGACCCCCACGGCAAATATCGGGCTTCTTGCCGGCTATTATTTGACGAATAGCTTCTTTATTACAGGTGGAATAAAATATATGTGGGATCCGTATGACGGTACCTACAACAGTTTCCCCTATACTTCTATGGGTATCGGATACCGTTTCTGATTGGTTTATCAAGAAAGACAATTACCCTATGCTCCTAAAAATTGACGGACAAATATCTTTAAGACAACTGCAATTGTCCGATGCAGAGGACATCTTCCATACCATCGACTCACAAAGGCCTTATCTGGGTAAATGGCTTCCTTTTGTCGAACAGACAAAGGATCTCCGCGACAGTGAAGAGTTTGTCAGAGCGTGCATAGACAAGCACGAAGAACGCCTTGAATATACCTTTACCATTCGCAAAAACGATGTGTTTGCCGGATTGATCGGCTTGAAAGATTCGGATAGTGCCAATAAGAAGACGGAAATCGGTTATTGGTTGTCGGAGCCTTACCAACGGCAGGGGATCGCGACTCAATCCGTACGTGCTTTGTGCGACTACGCCTTCCGCAAGTTGGGCTTCAACCGCGTTCAAATCAAATGCGCTGTCGGCAACGATCAGAGCAGGAGCATTCCCCAAAGACTAGGGTTTCAATTGGAAGGAATTGAAAGACAAGGCGAGCTCCTTTCCGGAAACGTGTTCGCGGATATCGAAATTTATAGTTTATTGAAGAACGAGTTCCTCTAATTCACCGCACCTCTTTCCCTCTATTTAGTCACTAAAAAATGAATAAACCCCCGTTAAACGAACAACTATCAATCCAAGATTTTCGGGATTTTTACTGGTTGAAAGAAGAATTAATAGCATTCTGCCGTACAGCCGGCCTATCAACCCGTGGAGCAAAAAAAGAATTAGCCGAAAGAATCGCGTCCTATCTGCAAATGGGGGCGATCCCTACAGAAGTCAGACAACGCAGAAACGATTCCCATTTTGATTGGAAGCGTGCTCCGCTTTCATTGGATACACAGATTACGGATAATTATAAAAACACGGAAAATGTAAGAGCTTTTTTTATAAAAGAGATTGGTCCACACTTTCGCTTCAATACCTATTTTATGAATTGGACAAAACAAAACGCCGGTAAAACATTACAGGAAGCAAAAGAAGAATGGATACGTTTTTATTCCCTGAAAAAAGAGAACAAAGATCAATCGGAAATACCTGCTCAATTCGAATATAACACATATATTCGGGATTTTCTGAAAGATAATGAAAATAAGACTTTCCAAGAGGCAATTCAGTATTGGAAAGTAAAACGGACACAACGGGGAAGTAAAAAATATAAGAAAACAGACTTACGCCTGTTGCACGATACTCGCCACACGAGTAACGATTTGAGCTATTTACAAGCATTTGCACCCGGTTATTCCGATGAAAAAAACTACCTCCCCGTTCCAGCGGTTACCGACAAAAAGATGATTACCGCAAGTGGTATTGCGCCCATTGAATTTGCACGCGAAATATTTACAATACTGCAACTATGGAATGAGGCGGACATCGATAAATGGTTTCAACTCTTTAAGCATGGGGTGTGGAATGAATAACGGCTTCAGCTCATATTTCCCATATTCTTCTAATTACATGGCGATACCCCATTGCCACCTCAAGGAAGTTCCGTATATTTGCTGCAAATGATGTGCATCTGGCGATCATAATCAACACTTTAATAATAACGAAATGAAAAGAACCATTTATTTACTTTTTGTGGCGCTCATCGCGATGAGCGCGTGCCATTCGGGCAAAAAGAGTGCTCAAAACAATTTATCGGGAAATCCGGATCCGGCGCATACCAGCGAAAATGCATTGGACTGGGCCGGAGTGTACAAAGGCTTGTTGCCTTGTGCCGATTGCCAAGGAATACAAGTTGAAATCCGTCTGAATGACGATTTGACGTATGAACGCGTGATGACGTATATGGGAAAAGGTGATAACCGCTATGCCGATAAGGGGCGGTTTGAATGGGACGTAAACGGACGTCGAATCAAACTTACGCCGGACTCCGCCGACAATGACGGCAATACTTGGTTTCAGGTAGGCGAAAATCAATTAATTGTTTTGGATACGGCAGGCAACCGCATCGAAAGCAATCTGCCCCCCGGAACCTATAATTTCAAGAAAATCGATCTTGACAATGTTGTTACCGAAAAGTATTGGAAATTGATCGAGTTGGACGGGAAAGCGATTGCCTCCAATGAAGAGGGCGCCGCTCGTGAAGCGCATTTTATCTTGCATGCACAAAACAGCCTTATATCGGGCAGCACGGGTTGTAACCGCCTCACGGGAAAGTATGACTTGGACGAACAAGACGGTCGTATTGGGTTCTCGCCGTTGGCAACCACTCGAATGGCTTGCATCGGGGTGGATTACGAACAATCGTATTTGGATGTGTTCGGAGCTACGGATAATTATACCGTTAGCCATGACACGCTTTCGTTAAACAATGCCGATAAGAAAGTGTTGGCGAAATTTGTGGCCGTTTACTTGCGGTAAGCGAAGAAGTAGCTACAAATAAACGGGGCTGTCGAAATGTTCCTTCGACAGCCCCGTTTATTTGTAGTGGGATTGTGCGGGATTAAAAGGTAAAGGTAAATCCACCTAACACATTCAATCCTTGCGCCGCATACCCGTGCCACCGGTCATACTTTTGAAATAACAGGTTGTTGGCTTTTAAATGGATGGATAGCGATGGAAGAATGTCGTAAACAGCGCCGGCGTTGAGGTCGTTGATGGCGCTCATCTGAATGTTCTCCCCACGGAAATAGGTCTGTCGGTCTCCGGCCAGATAATAATTCAGCGACAGTTTGAGTGGCGGAATGATTTGCAATACGGCACGTGCATCGATTTCATAGCCGGGCAGATTCCATGCCTTCGCATCATCTATAGGAGTTTCGTAAATCGAAGCATCTTTTACCGTATAAAAATTTTTCTTTATCCGTAACGAAACTTCCAACGGAGACCATACCTGCGAATGAACGGCGCCTCCTACAAACGATCGGGTTAAAGAACCGTAAACCGGTATCAGGGCTTCGGTAGCCGCTTCTCTTTCCGGTGTCGGTTGTTCGGGGGGCAATAGATCTTTATAACTCTGCGAGGAGACGAGAAAATGTTCATCATCCGTCATTTTATACCCGCCGAACAAGTCGAAGCGGAAACCGTCCGCATCGCCGATCTTTACTCCGGCCTCTACATCGGCTAAGGTAAATGACGGCTTCACCGCCGCGGATGGAGCGATGTACCGGCTTTCGTTGATCATGTCGAGATAAGTGTTCGAGTCGAAGCCGCCTTTAACGGTCGCGTAAAGCTTGGTAAATTCCGTGACGTTCCAATGCAGATCGACATTCGGAGCAACACGGACTTTCGTGCCGGCGCCACCTCCCGACTGAAACAATACATCTACGCCCAGCGTGGCGCCCCAATTCAATCCTTCGAAGTGGAGATAGGGATTTCCGTTAAGAAGCAGGTAATTTCGAGCGTTGAGAGCTTCATCATAAATAACCGACAACACGTTAGCGTTTAATCCGATTTTACTATCCCCGTCTTGAAACGGTTTGTCGAGACCGATACCTGCATCCAACTGATGCCCTTTGATGCCCGGCAAATCGGTCGTTATCCCGAATTTCGTATTAAAGTTCTTGTAATCTAAATGCCCTCGGTAATGAAGCACGTCGTTATCGACCGATTGAATAGCGATATTCGCATTTAAGACCCCCAATCGCTGTTTGGCGTTATCGAACGTCCGTACAGCATCAAAGGGATTGCCGTAATAGTTGAAAAGAGAGTGCAGGTACGAAGCGTGAAGATCCAGCTTGAAGGCCTCGAAAAGATGCCCGTATTCCAATCGTCCGAAATTATCCATGAGATAGGCGTTATTTCCGGAAGGATCGGTTTTCTGCACATAATCGATATCTCCGTTTGTTGACTGATGGAGGAACGAGAAAGCGAGCGCATCGCGTTCGGTTTCTATCAACCGGTAGCCGAATGCGCCATCCATGTTGGCATAGTTGCCCGCGCCGAACGTCAGATACCCTTTCTGCGTACGAAAAGGAATCGTTGTCATTTTCTCACCCGGTTTCGGCAAGGCAATTTCTAACGGAGGAGTGACCCGTTCCGTCCAAGTAGAATAAGCCGTATTGGCTTTTTTTACGGTAGGTTGGGGACGGGATGGTAACGAACTGATTTTATTCGCATCTTGCAACGTGGGATTGAATTCGCGCTGCAACTCTATTTGACGCCGGAGCAGGGAGTCTTGCTGTTGAGCATACATTCCGGTTGCGAGGAACAAACCGGCTATACAAGTATATATATATCTTTTCATTGTCAATGGGAGATTATTCATTACTGAAGTTTATTTAATCGTTCGCGGATCATTTCTTGGATATCGGCTTCCCCGCCTTTATAATTTGCCTGTAGGCTTTCCAAATATTGACGTGCCTGGAAGGTGTCACCTTTCGCGATGTAAGTGTCCGATAACACAATCAAGGCTCTGGCCATCCAATATTGATGAGAGGTGCCTTTCTGCATAAAGTCTTTCGCTTGTGCTTCGGCTTTGTCGTACGACTTCCACCGGTAATACGTATCCGCGAGAATAAATTGCGCTTCGGCACCGTAGGCGCTGCGCGTGTCTTTTGCGATTGCCTGCAAGTCGGCCACGGCTTTATCCGTTTCGTTGAGTTGCAGATACGCTTTTGCTCGCAGGTAGCGTACCTCGGTCGCCGTTTCGGGTGAGAGATTACTGTTTTCGAGTAGTGCCGAGGCCGCTTGTGCTGCTTCGCGATAACGGTTGAGTAGCGATTGGGTGCGGACCACACCCAATTGTCCCGTTTGACGGTTGGCCGCATTACGTGCCGCATTCGCCATTTTCGTGTAATCGGCCAGTGCTTGTTCGTAATTTTTATTGGCAAACTCTTCCTGTGCCGCAAATAATAGTACATTGTCGAGATACTTGGCGCTGTTGGCATCAATCACTTTCCGGAAATAGGAGAGAGCCTGTTGCTTATTGCCGTTTTCATTGGCGATCATACCCATATGATAATTCGCATCGCTGCCATAGGCTCCGTTCGGATAGGTTTGCAGGTATTTTTGCAAAGCTGTTTGAGCTTCGTTACGCTTCCCTTTCATATATATATTTTCGGCGGCCAGATAGGTCAAGGAGTCTTGACGGGACACGGTAATCTTCCTTCCGCCGGGAAGGGTGTTTGCATAATTGATATAGGATTGAATATCGTTCATGTCGTTATAAACCGTTTCGAGAGAGATTAATGCCGTGCGGGCATCATCCGATCCCGCAAAACGGGTTATCACGTTTTTATAAGCGGCAATGCTTTGCTGATGATTGCCTGTGTTATAATACAGTTGTCCCAATTGCACACCCGCCTGGCTGGCAAGGAGGCTGTTGGGAAAATCCGTTACCAGTTTCTGCAATACGGCGATCGCTTCATTTTCCCGTCCGGCCATCGTCAGGGCGCGGCTTTTTTCGTATAAAGCATCATCATAATAGGTCGAGTTGGGATATCGGCGCATCAGCTCATCCAACGCACTGATTTTTCCTTGATAATTATGTTGTAATCCCATGACGAATGCTTTTTGATACGCGGCATAGTCGCCGGCAGAGGGGCTGATTTGAGTGGCTTGTGCATAAAAACGTTCGGCTTCGGCAAAACTCCGGTTATAATAATAGCTGTCCCCGATGCGGTTGTAAGCATCGGCCAGCTCGGATTTGCTCTTGTTTGTTTCCGCCGAAATATACTGTCTGAAAGCATTGACGGCTGTTTGATATTGTCGTTGTTTAAATAAAGCATATCCGAGGTTGTACCACCCTAAGGCGTAATTTTCATCGGCAGCCGAAGCATTTTGAGTAAATTGCCTGAAATCATTTGCCGCAGCCTGGTAATTGCCTTTCCGGTAATGGGATTCCCCTCGCCAATAATAGGCATTATTCCTTGCTTTTGCATCATAATTACCTAACTGGATGGTTTGATCGAACAACCGGATGGCTTGCTCCATGTTTCCGTTGATAAATTCCTGTGCACCGAGTTGGAAAAGAATCATTTGTTTGGCTTCGAGTACCCTCCGCCCGGGTTTGGCGATACGGTTTATCGCCGAAAGAGCGGCTTCGTAATTATTCGTGGTAAGGAATGTCTCGGCCAGAATATCATTTACTTGTTCCGCATAGGGGGAATTGGGATATTCACGAAGAAAGTTTTCGAACAGGGTGATGGATTCGCTGAATACCGAAAAGTTTGTTTCGTGCGCCAGCAATGCATAGTTGAAAAGCGCTGTTTCACGCACTTTCGGATCGAAGTTGTCTCTTCCCGCGGCTTCGAAAGCCATCTGCGCTTGCTGTTTTTGCCCTAATTTCAGATAAGCCAAACCCAAGTGCAATTGCGCGTTTTGAGTCAGTTCATCCCGTTCGCCGGTCGTTTGTTGGAACATCCGGATAGCCTCGTTGTATCGTTGCGCTTCGAAATAAGCAACGCCCAGGAAATAAGCATCGCCTCGTAATGGTTTTTCGGTCGACGCCAGATATTTTTCGTAGTAAGGAAGTGCCCGGCTGACACGCCCCAACCGGTAATGGCTGTTACCTAATATACGGTACATTTCGCCGATATGCTCGCTGTTCGGATAGTTTTGTGTAAACGATTCGGCTTGTCGTATCGCTTCGTCCGGTTTCCCGTCGAAGAAGGTGCCCTGCGCCGTGTAAAAAGCCACGTCTTCCCGGTATTCGGGGTGGTCTTTAAGTCGTTGGAACCGTTGTACAGCGGTGTTGTAATTGCCGTTTGTATATTCGATGTAGCCCAGATAAAAATCGGCCGCATCGCGATAAGTCTTACTGTTTTGAGACAATAGGCCGAACAAACGGGTCGCTTCGTCTTTGTGATTCAATTGCAGATTCGTATAGGCGTTGCGGAAACTATAATCCTCCTGTTCACGGGGTGTAAGATAATCGATGTTGGTTTGATCGAACCGGAATTTAGCTTGTTGCCATTCTTTTTTATTGAAATGACCGGATCCGATCAAAAAATGAACCTGATGGCGATGCACGCTTTCCGGATGAGTATCTAAAAACTCTTTCAATACTTCCCCGTTATCGGGTGTATTACGGTAATAGGCCGCTGCCGCAATCATATATTCCGCTTCTTCTTGGAGTTGCGTGTCGTTGCTTTCGGCGATATAGTGGCTGAGAAAATCCTGTGCGCCGGTATAATTCTGTTGCAGGAACATCTCTTTTCCTTGATTAAAAAGCTTTTCCGGCGGAAAATGGTAAGCGGTTCGTTGGGCGCTTACAACGTGCGTTGCCACCAGAAAGCTGAACAGTATAATCCAATTTTTCATAAACTATGTTTTAGCAAATTTTTTATTCCTTTTCGGATGGACGCCAGTCCGAAATCCTCGGGGTTGAGTTGATTTTTATCCATAAAAAAGACTTCTGCCACGTCGTCTTGTGCTTTTAAGGCACGAAAATCGGAGACGTTGCAAAGGAAGAACATATCGACGGTATGCACTTCAAAGTCCGAATATACATAAATATTGGGAAGGGAGAAAAGATACCGCAAGTTATTTACGTGTAGACATGTTTCCTCCAGTACTTCGCGTTTGGCTGCCTCTTCGGCCGTCTCGTACATATCCACAAAGCCTCCGGGCAGGTCGAGGGCGCCTTGTGCCGGCGCTTTTGCTCTTCGCGAAACGAGTATCCGGCCTTCGTCATTTTCGATCACGGCGACTACCGCGGCCGAAGAATTAAAGTAATAGACGAACCCGCAATCGCGGCATTTTTTCGACTTTTCGTTATTTTCGATAAAGTTTGCGGAGCCGCATTTGGGGCAAAAACGGAATAACTCCAGAGGATGTGTTGTCGTCATTTTGTGGTTATTTGTACAATATGTGTGGGAGGCTGTTCCCGGTTGCGTTTATCGACGGCTTCCACCACCTTGTCTGCGAGTTGGTCGAAAGCGATGCCGGTGATGCTGTTGGTGTTGAGTGCGACCGGTTTGCCTTCGTCGCCTCCTTCGCGGATGCTTTGGACGATAGGTATTTGGCCAAGGAGGCTATACCCTCCTTCTTCCGCCAGTCGCTTACAGCCATCTTTCCCGAAGATATAGTATTTGTTTTCCGGAAGTTCGGCAGGGGTGAACCACGCCATGTTTTCGACTAATCCCAGAATGGGAACTTCCACCTTATCGGCGGTAAACATGTCGATTCCCTTGCGTGCATCGGCCAACGCCACTTCTTGCGGCGTGCTGACAATGATTGCTCCCGTGATGGGAAGTGTTTGAACAAGTGTCAGATGGATATCGCTCGTGCCCGGTGGAAAATCGATCAAAAAATAATCGAGGTCTCCCCAGTCTCCGTCTGTAATAAGCTGCTTCAGCGCATTACTGGCCATGGCTCCACGCCATACGACCGCATTTTCTTTCTCCACAAAGAATCCTATCGATAGCATTTTTACGCCGTAGTTTTCGACAGGAACAATGAAGTCACGGCCTTCTTTCTTTTCCAGCATGGGGGCTGCGTCTTCCACTGCAAGCATTTTAGGCACCGAAGGCCCGAAAATGTCGGCATCCAATAGGCCGACTTTATATCCTTTCAGTGAAAGGGCTACCGCCAGGTTTGTACAAACGGTGCTTTTTCCCACGCCGCCTTTTCCCGATGCCACGGCGATAATATTCTTCACACCCGGCAGTAAGTTGGGGAAGGAAGGACGGGGAGGTTGCTTCGAGTGCACCGAAATGTTTCCCTTTATATCGATATTTTTATCGGCATAGGTAAGAATGGCTTGTTCCGCCATTTTTACGACCGATTTGATAAACGGGTCGTTTTGCTTTTCGGTAATCAACGAAAAGCTTACTTTTTTCCCTTCTATACGAATGTTATCCGCCACCATCCCTGTCGAGACAATATCTTGTCCCGTACCCGGATAACGTACATTTTTCAATGCATCAATAATAAGTTGTGGGTAGAGTTTCATATACTAATTTGCCAATTTACGCCATTGAATTTCCTTTTCGGCCGAAACTTCGGTAGTCATCCGGCTCGATTTTTATGTCGGGTTCTTTCCACGATTCTTTTGCCGGACATTCGAATTGGATATACCGTATGTTCAAACCACGTGAAAGCCATTGTTGTTCATAGAAAGTTCGAATATTCAGTATCGGATCTTCTATTCCTGAGCCATACAGGTTGTCTGTATCAAAATGAACAGTCAGATTGTTTTCGGCAATCATCGCTTTGGTGTAAGTGTATAAAAACGGACTGTCTGTTTTCAGATGGATAATTCCGCCCGGAGCGAGGAGCGAACGGTACTTTTGCATGAAGCGGGTGCCGACGAGCCGTTTATTCACTTTATTCATCTGTGGGTCGGGAAAGGTGATCCATATCTCCGAGACTTCTCCTTCGGCAAAAAAGTAACGAATCAATTCGATACGGGTACGGATGAAAGCGACATTGGACAGGTTGTCGTTCAATGCTTCGGTAGCGCCTTTCCACATCCGTGCACCCTTGATGTCGATGCCGATAAAATTCTTTTCCGGGTACCTTTTTGCCAGACCGACCGTATATTCGCCTTTTCCGCAACCTAACTCAAGCACGATGGGATGATGGTTGCCGAAATACGTATGCCATTTTCCTTTTAACGGAAACACTTCTTGTTGCAAGGTATCAAAGGTGTATTGAAACACATTTTCATACGTTGCCATGTCGGCGAATCTCGATAGTTTGTTTTTAGCCATATATACCTGTTTCAGTCCGTTTAGAATGTGCAAAAATACGAATTTAACTTTAACAATCCGCCTTTTACCCGCAGATATTCGCCTTGACGAAAGACGTTCCTTTTCCTATTCCGTTCTGTTTTCACCTGCAAGCAATAGAGCCTTTTCCAGTCGATTGTTTTCTTTCTGGCCGCATCCGGCGGAAAATATTGCAAGACCGATCAGAAAAGCGATAAAAATAGATTTCATCATAGTTTCTTCTATATTTATTTAAGTCATTCGAATATGTATATTTAAACTTTATAAGAAGAGGTTACCGGACAAAAATACAATCCGGTAAATCTCTTCAATGAATTAAAATAGAAACGGAACAATCGTTTTAGAAGATTAGATACATAAATATTCGGAAAATTCAAAACAGTTTCTTAAAATATATCGGTACATTTTACTTATTTTTCTTCTTTTGAAATTGCATTATTATTGATATGAATCATGTGTGAGATAGGGATTTCAATTCCAAAAATATTTCCTTTTAATTGGACTTTTTTAGTGTGAGGATTTATAAAAACATAATGTATATGTTCCTGTAGATTGATTACATATTTTATTGCATATACTTCATCGTTGAGATTTACGTATTCTTTGAAAATCGTTTCTCTCATTTTTCTCAATTCCGAAGGAGTTTCATGTATCAATTGTACTTCGAATCGTATAGAAGACATTACACTTTTCCTTTCCGGAGTTGTATGAGAGGAAATGCTCCAACTTATTGGTACTAAATCATCAAAATTTTTATTTACATATTTTTTTGCCTCTTTTTTATTCTTTACAGTTCCAATAAACCGGTAAGAAAGAAAATCTATTTCATTTCCATTCTCAACATATAAAGGAAAATTCCTGAATAAATTTTTTAGATTATCCTCACTTTTTACAATTCCACCATATTCATATAAATTGACCTTATCATGACTTTTAGTCGTGTATTGAGCATAACTGTTAGTGAAAATACCGGCGAATAGCACTAGAAAAATAAATTTTATTGGATTCATAATTTGTTCTGTTATTTTTTTGCTTCTTCTTTGATCGTTTTTTCTCAGACACCGTAAATATAACTTGTGCTAATAATCGAATTCTTGTATATACTCGGTTACAAAACTTCTCTCTCCTTTTTCAATTCTTAAAATTTTTAATATAACATGGACGCTGAGACATATTGTCCTCCCGTGGAACCTTTACCTTCTCCTGAAATCGTAAAATGCACTCCATTCCACACAAGACCCACAGGCTGTGAATCCGCCGCAGATGCATATTCAAAATGGGCATGACCATTTGAACCGGTTTCAAACGAAATTAGTTTTATTTCTGCATCTGCATGATAATAACTGTTTTTAGTCCATCTAAAGGATTCATAATGATTGCTTTAAATGCTTTTGTTGCCGTTTATTACATGACCGGTAACATTAAATTGGCAATAGGCATAAGCCATAAGTTCTCTCGTCCATGAGTAAATTTCGGACCTATCTGTTGTACGCCCATAACTAATCTCTCCTTCTACTTCTTCATTTCCACTTTTTAAACGAAGTGAAGATTTTTTGATTAGATCGTCGTTTTTGGTGTGCGTCTTTATCCTTATATTTGAGAGAATATCATCATAAACGACTTCCTTTTCAGTCACAAAACATATCGTAGTAAACTCATTTTCGTTATATTTCCATCTTAGTTGTACATTTTTTAAATCGGAATCGCTATAATTTTCGAGTAGTATCTTTTTAAAACCGCTATTATTTTGCCCTTTACTAGAACCACATTCTTTTATTTGTGATAAAAGCATAATCCTGAAATTATTAGGATAGTTCAATTCACCATAATAAGGAAGATAAGAAACGCCTGTTAAAGATAAATTTTTATTAATTGTGTTGTTGAGTAATTTGTATTCGATTAGATGCAAGCCTTGTGCTGTTATAAAATTCACTTCTTGTGTTTCGTTAATAAGATAATCCAACTGTTCTTCCCATGTGCTAAATTTGAGAGGCTCAAAATTCTTTTCATTATTTTGTGATACTTCTTTTTTTTGAGTTTCATTAAATATATCTTCGGAAAACATTTCCAATTGATTGGAGCAACTTTGTGTAAAAAGAACTGTCATTAAAAATAATATGATCAATAAACTTTTGTTATAAACCATCTTGATAAATTTATTTATATCTGTTTTCATATACTCTATTTTTTATTTTTGTTGTTTTATTTTTCTATTGTTTGCAGCTATTTTAAAATCAATTGACTAATTGGTTCGGTTTTTAAGGCAGGAGCGCCCTTGGAGGTCTGCCCTTCAAAAGGTGACTCATATAAGCAGTCCGTCTCATAATTAATTCATTTTCGGATTCATTTATCGGTTGTTTATTCTTTAAATCTTCCCTTTTGTGATCAACTCCTTTTGAAATTCAGGCATGTACTTGGTCATCATGACGGTCATCAACTCCTGGGTGATCTCGGGATTCTTTTCGAGCATTTTTTTGCCTGTCGGCGATTCATAAAACCGGATCATATCCTTGATCTCTTCATGGGTAAAATGCTTGTCATAAATGTTTACGGATTCCGCTTTGAGCAAGTTCATAATCTCCTTCATTTCTTCGGCCATAACATCCATATTTTTGTCCATATTTTCTTTATTGCCGCTTCCTTTGGGTGCTTCATTTGACTGTAATTTCAGCATCGGCGCCATTGTATTCAGCATCGATTCTGCCATTTGTTCGGAATTGATCAGTCCCAACAAACGTTTTATATCCGAAGTCTTGTCTTGAGCTATAGCGCTCATTGTAAAAGCGATTATCAAAATCGATAGTAAAAATAAATTCTTCATAATTGTTGTTTTTAAATTGTTTTTAAGCGTCTAAGAATATTTCATATTCCTATAAAAGAGGTTACCGGATAAAACACAGTCCGGTAAACCTCCATAATAAATTAAAACAGGCATTCGACAGCTTCGTATAGCCATAAGCCTGAAAGGAGTCCCGCTCCGTATATAATGCGGATGCAGGTAGCGTATTTCCCTTTATCTTGGAATCTTTTCCCTGCTGCAATACTGGTATACGTAATGCTTGCAGCTAAAAGCAGGTAAGCTATTCCGAATAAAGTATCGCTTACCGTATATATACCGGAACTTGAGAATACGACAAGCAAAATGAATATAGCGGCAGCTACTCCGAATGTCCAACTCTCTTTAAATTGTTCTTTAAGATTCATATTAAATATTTTTGCATTTTATCATTTTTTTCTTGTTGAAAGAGAACGAATCAGCTTTGGTTAGCTGTTTATTTTCCGCAACGCTTTCTTAATCTTGGCGCGCTTTACGATTATTAATATCGACTACATGAGATATAGGGAATTCAACCGCGAAAATATTTCCTTTCATCAATACTTTATTCGTTTTCGGATTAATAAAAATATAATGTTTATGTTTTTGCAAATCCAAAATAAAATTGATGGCGAATATTTGATCGCCGATATGGATATATTCTTCTGAAAGGGTTTTTATTTTCTTATTGAATGTCGATTTATCAGCGAGGCCGGTATCTATGAAAAATTGCATTGAAGAGGGAAGGCTATTCCTGTGGATATCTGTAGTATCTTTATAGAATACCGTCATCCATCCTAATGTAATGAGATCGTGAAAATTATTTTTGACATATTTTTTAGCATCCCTCTTATTTTTTATCGTTCCGATAAATTCATAGGAAAGAAAATCTATTTCACTTCCGTTCTCAACGTATAAAGGAAAATTCCTGAACAGATTTTTCAGATTATCTTCGCTTGTGAGAACACCTCCATATTCAAATAAATTCAGAGTTGACTGTTCATTATTCGATACCTCTTGCGAATAAAGGGTATTGACAGTATAACTGAATATCAAACTTAAAAACAAAATGAAATGTTTCATAATAAATGATTTGAATTTGCATTTTTTTCTTTATTAGCACTGATTAATAATATATTTTTAATCTATCTGATATCTCATTAATATTGTAAAAGAGATTATCAAATATAATTTCATTTTTTTTCGGTCTGCAAATGGCATAATGTACATATTCCTGTCCTCCGGTTTTCAAATGTATGGCAAAAATCTTATCGCCGATTTGTACGGTATTATAGAATAATTCCTTTTGTGTTTTAAAATAAGATTCTGCTTCGTCCTTAAACATCTTCAGGTGATTCGGATTTTTATCAATTTCGTCCGGAATTTCATACCATGGATGACAGGAAAAAATACGTTTCCACTTATATGTGAGCGTATCCGAGTTGTTTTGTCTTACATAAGTAGTAGTACCGGAAAAAGACCGCCCTAAAGAATCCCAACTGTTTAATAGATCTGCATAATGCTTTATATCCGTACTGTCTTTTAATGTTGTCTCATAATCATAAGACAGAAAAGTCGTTTCTTGATAATTTGTTATCCATTTAGACCAGTTATCAAACAGATTGATAAAATTACATTCACATGATGTTAACGGAACCCCATATTCATAAATACTGACGTCTGTAATATCAGAATTATGTATAGTTTGGCCATAAATCAAAGAGGTGCCCATAACCAATAATAAAATCATAATAACTTGCTTCATAATGAATATTTACATAATGTTTATCGATCAATTTAGTTTATTTGGAGTGACATATTCAACCCCCGTACTACCATATCCACTACCTGATATTGTAAAACCTGTGCCATTCCATGTAAGGCCTCCGCTCCCAAACCCATGAGTGTATCCCCATGCAAAACTCAAATGCCCTGACGGGCCGGTTACAAAATCTCCGACTTGCATAATGTTTGCATCGCAATGATAGCCGATTATAGCATTATGTGTTGCAAACATGGAGGTTATATCCTGTATAGATTTTCGACCATTACTGGAAATACCTGTAACGACACAATAAATACGATAATACCAGAGAGTTAAACCTGCAAAATTTTCTTTATTATCAGAATAAATAAACAAGCTATAAATAATATTTTTTCATAAAACAATGTTTTAAACTGTAGTATTAATTAAATTAGTTTTAATAATAAAATAGAATATCTTTAAAGAGAGCTGTATAAATTAATAAATTGTTCAGAAGCTATATAATTTTCTAATATTTTATTATGTATTGAAATTTTCGGCATATCTTTATTTTGCTCATATTGAGAATATTCAATAAAATAATCTGTTAGAAAATTAAATACTTGAGTGGCCATATCGATAAATTCGGATAAAGTAATCCTTTGTTCGATATTCTCAAAATAAAAGATATTTGATAGATGAATCCGATGAAAATCCTCATTGAAAATCTTCGAAATATTTAACTTCCCTTCAATTTCAAGAGCATTTCTTCTTTTTTCAACTATATTTAGATTAAAATTTTCATATTCCCATCTGCTATTATTACCGAATAACTTAGACAGCATTTCCAATTCCTTCTTTTTTCCATGCTCTCTATGGATATTATGGCCTGCTTTAGGGGAGTCCGGAACTTTAAATACCAACTTCATAAGTCCTTAATTTTATATGTGTTGAATAAATTGTTCTTACTTTGGGTGGCCGGCGGCTTGCCAGAACCGAAAACTTATTTCGAGCCGCCCTATCTCAGATAGGCAGGAGTGCCTTTAATGCCCAACGCATTAAAGGGTAATCCTGCCCTGAAATATATATTATTTTTTGTTTCATGTTGATCTCGGCTTTTTCCCGGTTTATTCTTATTATTCAGCAAAGTGTTGTAGATTATTCTTCTTCCTCTTTCTTCGAACTTCCGCCGCGGTCGATGATGATGCGGGCATTCTTGTAATCCCTGTAAAAGTCGGTGCCGGCGAACATCGTCATCAGGCTGTCGAGTTTGTATAGACTCTGACGTTGTTCTTTCCTCACTTCGGGAATGGTCTGGTTATGGCGTTTGCGTTCCAAGGTCAGGTTACGCGGTTTATCCGTCAGGGATTTGTATGAATCCATCAATGCTTTGAGGGCGGTCATTTTCGTTTCATCCACATCATAATCGACCAAAGAGGGCAACAACGCCGACACGCGTTGGTAAATGTCTTCCACTTTGTGGTAAGCCGTTTCTTCTCCCATATTCACGAGGGACCCGCGGCTGACCCGCAGTTGGTCGTGCAATCCGTAGTCGCCGGTATCGAGGGCGTATATTGATACCCTCTGGGCGATGGCGGCCGCCTCTGTATACATTTCGAGGGCTATGGCATCCTTATTATCCGTGAAACCTTTAGTTACGATAAGCGAGCCTATGGAATGCGGTTCCATTTTTTCCACAGCCGAGTCAAATGTGTTTACTTCCTTAAGTACTCTTGGTTTTTCCTTCCAAACTGGTTCGTATTGGTGGAGGACTGCCTTCACGTTACGAGCCATTCTCTGATAATTAGAATCTCTCGTATTCATAATTGATTTATTTTTATATGTTTACTGTTTTAAAAACGCCGAAAGTTAGCAAGTATCTCTGGTATAAACGAAGAAGCCGAGTTAATCGTGGTTAATTTATCTGCCTTTTCAAGGCCCATACGGTTAATAATAAATAATTTAACTTTCACAAGATAGGAATGCGAGCGGTAGTTTCTTATTGTTTCACAAAAAGATCATTTTTCCATCTTCCAGAATGAACGGGCGTTCCTGATTCCCTTCCGAGTGACACTTGATATAGTACAAACCCTTTCCCGAAACGACATCGTACCGTAAAGAATCCGACGAAGCAGTTTGCGCTCCCAGCGACTGCCAACCTTCGCGGCTGACAGTGAACAATTCGCAGGTATTTCCTTTTTTAATATAATTGTCGTTGTTGCGGGGAGAATATATGATTTTTGTTATTTTGCAGGGGCGCCCCAAGTCCAATCCTGTCCATCCGTCACTGGCGGTGTTATGGTCGAACGAGGTCTCCGTTTTCCCGTCGAAAGCGTTGGTATATTCGTGCGAGCCGTCGTTCTGCCAGCAACCCGGCGTCCCAATGACTTTCCCTTTCAAGAGCAGGGTATCGGAAAAAAACTGAATCTCGGAGACATTGCAAAAGCTGTTCTTAGGGCCTTTATACCGGACATATCTGTATGCCTTGCCGGTAGATATTTCAACTCGGTGGTACAGCCGGAACGGTTTACTTTTAATGACGAAAAGCGTATCGGGATTTCTAAAAGAGGCATTGGCGGAAGCTTCGAATGCTCCCCCTATCATCCGGTCACGAAAAAGGTTTTCCCCCTCCAGCGAATATTTTGAAAAAAGCACCAACGGTTTGTCTTCTTCGCGCGATGCATACGTTTTTATCTCCCGCGTTTGTTTCCGTACGGTAAACGGATCGGTGAGAAAAGTAAATGTATCGTCCGCATATTCCCCCACCCGGTAAAGGCATCCCGCTTCCACGTCCGTAAACACGATTTCCCCTTTTTTACTGGCAACCACCCAGTCGACAGGAATCCATTCCAACTTGGAAGGTATGCACAGGTAAAGCACGCCCGTCTGTTTTTCTGCACCGTCATATATCAAACTGTCGGGGATAAACAGGTCGTTCACATAATTCGAATATAAACGGGTAACATCTTGAAAACGGTAAGCATCTTCGCAAAAATCTACGGGTACAGATTGCGTTTTTCGCCGGAGTTTATCGATCATTGTCCGGTTTTTCGAAAACGTCCGGCGGTATACTTTCGCCTTCGTAGCGCGCCGGTTGGCGTCGGTATCCGATAAGTAATTGATGTTGCCGAAATAGTCGATGGTGTAGTATTCGTTTTGACTGTTTTTCAGGGAGACCCACGAATGCCCCACATTTTCATTTCCCCTGACAGGCATGTAGTCGCCGGCGCAGGGAATACCGGCAGCCCGGAAAGCGAATGCGGTAAATTGATTAACATCGTCGCACGAACCGTTCAGGTCGTCGGCCGTGAAAGCATCCGGATTGGGGTATCCCTGAGGGCGGATCATGGTGAACCGGGGGCCTTTCCTTTTCTTCAATATCGCATCTCTTAAAATTATAGCAGCGGAAACCGCATCATCCTTTTCCGTATATTTCAAAGAGTCAGCGTATAATTCGCGGTATTTTTTCCTCCATGCGACAGGCTTTTCATTCCCGAAGCGGTAAGGAAGAAGGTATTCGCAGAAGTCGGCGAAGGAGATACTTTTTCCCCACGGTACTTCCCTCCACGTTTCGAATGCCCGGTCGATGTTGTCACAAAGGAAAGCGGAATCGAGCGTTTCGATATCGTACTTTATTTTCAGTGAACCCACGTCGAATGCTCCGTAAATGGAGCTGAGCGAATCGATAATTTCTTCCGGTTTTTTAGCGTTGTCGTCGAGGCATTTGAAATAGACCGCCCAGTCGTCCAATGCCTTTCCCTCGTAATAATAATATCCCGGCATGTTCTCTATCAGGAAGCAGGCCGCACGGTATTTCAGGGTGTCGGCCGGATTGGCGGCATAGCGGTTCAATACTTTCTCCAGTTCCGTCCGGTTTTCACCCGCAAGGGACAAAGCTTCTTCCAGTCGATTGTTTTCTTTATGGCTGCATCCGACGGAAAATGTAGCAACGCAAATTAGAAAAGCAATAACGTTAGAGTTCATCATGTTTTTTTCATTTTGAAATATTTTAAATGAGTGATTATGAAAATATTGATTTTTGGTTTATCTGTAATTAATATTTTGTTGTCTTTTCAATAGTTATATTCGTACCTATGGCAATATTACCTCCTATAGGCTCATATATAACGCCTTCATTTTTATTCGATACAATACATATCGAATGAAATGTCTTCCCCTTATACTGCCATTCCAATTCCAGATATTCAAAGCCAATTTGAATTAGTTGACCGAGTTGCCGCTTCATCAATATAACAGGGTTTTCTTCCCCTGTAGTTTCTGCAATTTCTATCAATTCACGAATTGTTGCTATTTCAAATTTTGGGAAACTTTTTTCCTTCATCACACAGGAATCGCCCATTATGATAGTATCCGTTCTAATTATGGGAGGTAAATGCATAACAACGGGTGCGTCGAGAGAAAGCAAAGAGCTTATGACCTTATTCTTATCTATTTCGGACTTTATTGTTCCTTTATAAACATAGTTTATTAAATTTAGATGACTTGCATCTCCCTCGTTCAATCGACCAGAATTATTTTTTGCGTATTCTAATTGCTCCTGCCAAGTAGTAAGGGGAGTTTGCGCAATGCTGCTATTTGAGTATATAAACCATACAGCAAATAATATAAAACCTAACGAGCTTAGTAATATTTTTTGATAAATTGATTTCATCATTTTTTTTCTTGTTGTAAGATAACGAATCAGCTTTTTGTTAGCTGTTTATTTCCCGCAACGCCTTCTTAATCTTGGCGCGCTTTACGATTATTAATATCGACTATATGGGAAATGGGAAATTTAATGGCGAAGATATTTCCTTTCATCAATACTTTATTCGTTTTCGGATGAATAAAAATATAGTGCGTATGTTTTTGTAAATCCAAAATAAAATTGATGGCAAACACCTGATCTCCAACATAAATATATTCCTCTGAAAGGGTTTTTATTTTCTTGTTGAATGTCGATTTATCAGCGAGGTCAGTATCTATGAAAAATTGCATTGAAGAGGGAGGGCTATTCCTGTGGATATCTGTAGTATCTTTATAGAATAGCGTCATCCATCCTAAAGAAATGAAATCGTCAAAATTATTTTTGACATACTTCTTGGCATCCCTCTTATTTTTTATCGTTCCGATAAATTCATAGGAAAGAAAATCGATTTCGCTTCCGTTCTCGACGTATAAAGGAAAATTCCTGAACAGATTTTTTAGATTATCTTCGCTTGTGAGAACACCTCCATATTCAAATAAATTTAGAGTTGGCTGTTCTTTGTTCGATACATCTTGCGAATAAACGGTATTTATAAAACAAGCAAATAATAAAGTCAGAATAAAAATAAAATGTTTCATCTTCTGTTATATTTGAATTATCATTGTAACATACTTGGCGTAACTCGTTCTGTTGAACCGGCACTAATGGATCTCCCCGGAATGGGAGAAACTATAGCAGCAGATACTTCCCACTCAAAATTGCAAAAACCATTGGGTCCCGACTGAAATCCTAATATATTATAATCTGCATGTGCAGTACATCCTTGTCCGGTGGTTGATGAATGTTTAGTAGGACGATAATCATCTATAGAATTTTTGTTGTTACTTCGTGTCCCAAATACAAAAACCGTAACACTTGCCGTCGCAGAACCGATTATAGAATAAACATTACATGGTGGACTATTGAAAGTATAGGTAATTGCACCGTCAGCTTCACTATTAGTCTTAAGTCTGGGGGTTGCCCGCTGTATATCCGGTTGAGAAATAGAAATAACATAGATATTCGCCAAAAGATCATCATAAACAACCTTTTCATCCGTAACTGAACATATTGTCGTGAATGTTCGATTCTTATACAACCATGTTAATTGTACGCAATTTAATTCCGTATCTTCATATTTATTCAGTAGCATATTTTTAAAATCATTATGAGCATCCTTGCGAGCCGGATCGAATTTCAAAGCATCATATAGGGATACTATTTCAAATTTATTATAATTTACCTGATCATTATAAAGAGGTATCATAGATTCATTAGACAGAGAAGTTTTGTCCTTTACTCCTTCTTGAAGTAATTTATATTCAATTAATTTTAGTCCCTGTTTGGTAATATAATCGAATCCTTCTCCTTCATTAATCAAATAATTTAATTGCTCTTCCCATGTTTTAAATGTTAGGGAATCCATATCGACATTAAAACTATATACTGTTTCTTCATTTTGAGTTTCGTTGAATGTATCTTCAGAAAACATTTCCAATTGATTGGAGCAACTTTGTGTAAAAAGAACTGTCATTAAAAATAATATGATTAATAAACTTTTGTTATAAACCATCTTGATAAATTTATTTATATCTGTTTTCATATACTCTATTTTTTATTTTTGTTGTTTTATTTTTCTATTGTTTGCAGCTATTTCAAAATCAATCAACTAATTGGTACAATTGGACGGCAGACGGCTTGCCGGAATAATTTAATGTGTCAATGCCGCCTATCCTCACGTAGGCAGGACGCCCTCGGAGGCCTGTCCTTCAAAAGGTGTTCCTTCCATGAGGAATAGGTTAGTGATTTTTTGTCGGATTTCATGATTTGTGATGAATCATTCACACTTTCCGGTTCCTTCAATAAAATTTGCATTTTGTTTTGAATACTATTGATCACCGGAGACGGAATCTTTATCTTTTTATCCGTAATTATTTGCGCTATCTTCCGTGATTCCCCGTTGCGGCCGGTTGTTTTATAAAGTTCTGCCAACCGGTACAGCGGCATAAACTTTACCGGGCACATGGCCGCCGCTTGTTTCAGATGAGAAATTATTGCATCGAACAGGGCGTCGCTCATTTGTTCGGAATTGATTACTCCCAGCAGACGTTTTATGTCGGCGGTCTTGTCTTGAGCGAGAGCGCTCATGGTAAAAACAATTGTCAAAATCGATAATAAAAATAATTTCTTCATGTTTATTCTTTTATTTACGTTGATCCATTATTCTCTTTTTAGTCGTATTCTATAAAAAGCCACGAAAAACATTTCATCGTTTCCGGATATAATTGCATATTCCAATGATAAGAGGTTGTTGAACATTTGTGACATTCAACAAACCTCTCATAGAATTAAAAATTGAAAAAACTCTTTTTCTCATTGGTTCAACAAAAATACTATTCCGAATGCAGGGAGTTGTTCTTCTCTTGATACTCCTGTTGCGCAGACCGATAGGAATCTAAAAGAAGTTGTTTGTAAAAAGTGGTTGTGTCCATATAATTATTTATATCATTGATCTCTTTTTTCAACATATCATAAACCTCCTCTTTTACACCCATATCCGTCCATTCTTTCTTGCTGATAGTCAACTCCAATCTTCCGTTTTTTATGACGCAATGCTCATAAATAGTAGCTTCGATTTGCTGTATTAAAGCCCTCTCTTTAGCTGAACGCAGGCTATCGGGAGTCATTAACAACTTCTGCATATTGAGCTGGACTTCTTTCTTCGGATCATTTCTATCACTCTTGTTTTTTTCATATTCCGAGCAAGAATAAAATATTCCGAACGTTATGATGAACGCAATTAATATTTTCCTCATATCCATTATTTATCTTCAATTCTTATTAGTGAGTTCTTCAAAATGCTTTTTCATCCATGCCTCCCATCTTTGATCATCCACGTCCCAATCGCTATCATTATACCAAATACGTTTGCTGATCTTTTGTAAATATTTTTTTTCTTTTTTCTTACCCTCATCTGTAAAATACCAGACAAAATCCAATACCGGCTTATTCGGCTTGGTAATAAACATTCGGGTACAATGGGTAAATATCTCAGCACCCATATTAAATGCAACTGTCGGAACGTTGTAGAAAAAAATCGAATCGGCATTGAATCTTGCCTGCGCTTCATTGACGGACAAAATATGTAAATAGTCATTCAATATGAAATCATCTGTATCCAACACACTTTTTAATTCGCGATATATTTTATCGCGTGTGTAACACGTACATTCGGGGTATGCTGGAAATACATTATATAACACCCTGCATTGCTTGTCTTTGGATTCGAAAACATAACAAAACGTACCCCCGGGAGAAGATTTGTTCGGTTTCCACGATTGTACGGTATTGAGGTCCTTAAAATCCTTCGGTATTTCGTATTTTATATGAAATATGGCTTCAATCGAATCCAATCCATCCGACACTGCATATTGGGCGCTAAGAGTAGCGCCATCAACCAGTGTATAAAGAAATAGACCTACTATAAAAGAGGATTTTCGTAAATAATAAAAAACAGTTTTCGTAAACATAGTGATTATTCATTATTGAGTCCGCTCCGAAAGAGATTTTTCTCTTGATAATGTAAACTTCCGAAGCAATATATCCATTTTCATCATGCCTCATTTATTATTGTGATGCGTTTCGATTATTTCTTTAAAAGAGGCTACCGAACAAAGACAGAGTCCGGTAAGCCTCCTCAAAATCATTAAACGTTTTTCATCCACCTTTTCATTCAACTGCTATATTTTTTTAAACGATAAGTTTCGTGAAAATAGCGGTGTATGCAGTCACTAATATAGATAACGCCAGCATTATGTACAACAGATTTTTGTTTACTTTCAGTTCGTGAAAGATGGCTGTCAAAAATACTAAGATATACGTAACGCTCGACATGGTACCCATAAACCGGACATCGTTAGCATGACCAAAAGCAATTAATGAAACGATATGCCAAACGATAAAAGCCGTACACAATCCAATCCAAACATATTTTCTTATTTTTTCCATAAATTTATGAGCATTTTCTTACATAGACATTATTTTTCTTTCCGTCATTTTCTATTTGCAGTTCGGCGCAAGAGTAATTCCAATCATCTTTATACTTGTTGTACATATCCAATGCATCTTTTGCATTTTACATTTAATGCTGTTGATTACAGGGGATTGAATCTTTATCTTTTTACTTATAATCATTTGCGCCATTTTCCGTGTTTCCCCGTTGTGAACGGTTGTCTTGTAAAGCTCTGTTAACCGATACAACAGTTTAAGTTTTACTTCTCCGGCAGTATTGAAACTGCCGGAGAAGCATCGATATAATTTATATTTATAATATAAAATATACAATGAACATAATGAGGCATGCTGCAATAACGCCGATCTGCTTCTCCCCTTTTATATCCTTGCATACAATACCTATTACTATATATAGTAAAGTATAGATTACCATCATTAATACTAAATTAAAATCTTTATCTAAAGGATTTTTAATAAAAAAGAAAGCAAATAAAAGTATTGCAATTAATCCTCCCAGCCTTGGTAGTATTTTTTTCACGTCACTTAATTTAATCAAAATGATGCACTATAAGTTGTAAAGGTTACTCCATACCCAGGAGGAGTCGAAGTGTATTCTCTTAATGTTATTCCGGATGTAGAGCCGGACCTTGCATATTCGTTCTGAATAGATGCAAATTTTGAATCACTTAAATAGGCATAGGCACTAATTAAAGCTGTTGCAATAAATGAGGTGGGGCCACCAAACGCACTAGTTATTAGTCCTACAAAAGCATTGGTTGACCCATTTGCACCTCGTAAAGCATTTATTACTGTTGTCACCTCGCTATCAGTCAATGTATAAGCCATTGTATATCCATACGCTCCATAGTATTCAAGTTCACTTGAAGCTCTCAGTCGAATAATGGGAGGATTTATTTCAAATGGATTTTTAATCGTGAAATTCACATCCTTTTCTTTAAAAAGTTTATACATTTCGTATTGCATATTAGCATTGGCTACTGATTGTTCGATCAGAGAAAACAAACTTGCAGACATATTAACTGTTTTGGGTGAATGAATAGTTAAATAGCATGTATTATCTTCAATAACCATATATGGATGTATTCTTTGGAAAGCCTTATTCAAAATTTCTGATTCTTCCTTTGAAAATGCACGATCTTTAGGCATTTCCAGATTGAGAAATGATGATTCGTCTTCAGTTGATGAAAGAAAGGAATTATCTTCTCTACTACAACCTTGCGCAAATATTCCTAAAGAAATAATGCTCACGGTTAGAATTACTAATGCAACTATACTGTTTGTTTTATTTTTTAAAATGGATTTCATATTGATTTGTTTTTATTCGTAATCTATATCCACAAATTAGTGAATTATTTGACAGGAATGGATGGCAGGCGGCTTGCCGGAACTGAAAGTTTATTTCGAGCCGCCCTATCTCACGTAGGCAGGAGCGCCCTCGGATGTCTGTTCTTCAAAAGGTGATCCTGCCATGAATTTAATTTTTCTTTCATTCTGTAAAAAAAAATCTTCACTTAGATGAATATTAAAATTGTCTTTATAAGAAAAAATATATAATGGTCAAAATCACAGGCGAAAGAATAAATCCTATTTTCCCGTCTCTCCGTAGATCATTAAATATAATGCTTATTACTAGTGCAAGTAAAGCATATATCAGCGTTATTAATGGCAAATTGAATCCTTTCTCCAGAGGGTTCTTAATGTAAACATATAAAAATGGAATTGCTATGATGAGTACTCCGAACCTCATTAATACATTCTTCTTCATCACATTCAATTTATAATTGTCGCGCCATAAGTTGTAAAGTTTACGCCATAACCGGGAGGTGTGGTGGTATATTCCCTTAAAATCATACCGGATGTGGAGCCGGAATTTGCATATTCGTTTTGAATAGATGCAAATTGCGAATCTTGTAAGTATCCATAGGCGGCTACTAATGCCGATGCAATTAGGCTATTTGTAAAGGCAGCGGTTATGACCGAAGCGAACGCATTGGCTGCTCCATTTGAATTTCGTAAAGCGTTTATTACTGTTGTCACTTCGCTATCAGTCAATGTATAAGCCATTGTATATCCATACGCTCCATAGTATTCAAGTTCACTTGAAGCTCTCAGTCGAATAATGGGAGGATTTATTTCAAATGGATTTTT
>DHOU01000029.1:0-5514 GCA_002409745.1 Bacteroidales bacterium UBA5382 | reverse complement strand
AGGATTTATTTCAAATGGATTTTTTATTGCCAAATCCCCCTTTTTTTCTTTAAATAGTTCATACATCTTGTACTGCATATTCGCATTGGCTACTGATTGTTCGATCAGAGAAAACAAACTTGCAGACATATTAACTGCTTTGGGTGAATGAATGGTTAAATAGCATGTATCATCTTCAATAACCAGATATGGATGTATTCTTTGGAAAGCTTTATTCAAAATTTCTGATTCTTCCTTTGAAAATGCACGATCTTTAGGCATTTCCAGATTGAGAAATGATGATTCGTCTTCAGTTGATGAAAGAAAGAAATTATCTTCTCTACTACAACCTTGCGCAAATATTCCTAAAGAAATAATGCTCACGGTTAGAATTACTAATGCAACGACACTGTTTGTTTTATTTTTTAAAATTGATTTCATGTTGATTTATTTTTAAATGAATTTAATTATACTTCATAAATACTTGACAGGAAAAGTTTACCAGATAGAAACATAATCTGGTAAACTTCTCAATGAATTAAAGATCTTTTCCTACCTAAGAATCTCTGTAAAGAACGAACCGTAAATTAAAAGAAGAAGCGATAAAACAGCCATCACATAAAACAAAATTTTATTGAGTTTTACTTCATGAATAATGGCAGTGATGAAAATTAAAGCATACGCCAGATTAAATACGGTTATAGTTCCCCTCATATCAGGATTACCAAAATAAATCAATAACCCGATATGAAAAAGAGCAAGAAGTGCACAGAAGATAATCCATATTTTATTTTCAAGTTTCTCTTTCATCATTATTCGCATTTTTTTACATAAACATTATTTTTCTTTCCGTCATTTTCTATTCGCAGTTCGACGCAAGAGTAATTCCAATCATCTTTATACTTGTTGTACATATCCAATGCATCTTTTGCTCCTTTCATTCCTGTACCTACTTCACCCAAATAGGTCCATCCGGCTTTAACCGTTTCGGGATTTGCATCCCTTAATCTTGGGAAACCTTTTGATTTCTCAGTACTTATATCGACTTGTTTCGCTTTTATGGAAGTTACGATATCTTTATTCGTAGTGATATACACATTACAGTCTCCCTTTATTTTCTCTATTGATTCGAATACGGAATTCAGCACAATTTGCAGGTCTTGTGATTGAATTGAATTAATGCTTGCCAGGTATTCGACATCTGTATCGGATTCATCTATGATAGAATCTTCTACATCTGTACTACAACCTTGTATGCTAATTCCAAAAGAAATGATAATAGCTAATATCATTATCACATAGAAAATTTCTTTCTTGCTGTTTTTAAAAATTGTTTTCATATAAATTTATTTTTACTGTTGAACTTATTTTGTTTTTATTCTTTGTTTCCATTCCAAAATCAATCGACTGATTAAATCTTTCAATTGGCAGACGGCTTGCCGGAATAGACGGGTATCTAAATGCCGCCTCTCCTCAGGTAGGCAGGAGCGCCTTTGGAGGCCTGTCCTTCAAAAGGTGATCTTGCCATGAGAAAGCGGGTGGTGATTTTTTGTCGGATTTAATTATGTGTGATGAATCATTCGCACTATCCGTGTCATTCAATAAATTTTGCATTTTGTTTTGAATGCTGTTGATTACCGGAGATGGTATCTTTACTGCTTTGTTCAATATTTTCAGAGCGAATACCTGTGCTTCTCCTTTTCGTCCGGTTTCGCGATAAAGTTCCGCCAACCGATATAGCGGCATAAACTTTACCGGGCACATGGCCGCCGCTTGTTTCAGATGAGTCTCCGTTTCGCCGTACTGCTGCGATTGCAGGCAATCGTCCGCCATGAGCATTTGCAGGTCGTAATCCGCCCACCGTTTTTCACATTCCCGTGCTACTTGTAAACTTTCGGTATAATCTTCCGACACGTTTAACTCTGCCGCGTAATTATACAGGAACAATTCATTCTTTCGCAAATGGGGATAGAGCGATTTATACCTCGGTAACATTTCCCCGGTTTGCCCCCTTAACGATCGATGCGCTATTGTATACCACTCCCGTTCGCAAAAAGCCTGATAAACGGTTACGGATAAAAGTCCTAATGAAAACAGGGATATTACTCCTTTTAACCACCCGTTATTCGGAACCGCTGTTTGTTGCGTTCGTCCGGCAGCTAATAAAAAAGCAAGGATCATGACCGTCATCAACCGGATGAACGGGTAATTCAACGGGTAGGAAAATAAGGCGCAGATACCTATGGATAGCAGGCTTAACCGCAGCGTTGCCGTTTCCTGAGAATGATTTTTCCTTGAATGGTATAACGGAATAGCAATCAATAGAATAATCAGGCAAAAGCCAGCAATTCCGTAGTCGGTCAGCCACTTCAGGTATTCGTTGAACGGATGCCGGATGTTATCGGCCAGCATAGCGTATTGGCTATCGGGATGTTTGTTGAAATATGCGGCTTGTTCATTCATATAATTTGCCGTGAAACCGTGGTGCCCGAATCCGAATACCGGTTTTTGGGCAATCAGTTGCCCGGTGCATTTCCAGATAAGCAGCCGGCCGCCGGCGGAATCTTTTTTCAGGAAAGCCAGTCCGGCAATCAAACCGATTCCTGCCAGGGATATAACGAAATAATGAACAGGTGAAAGGGATCTCTTTTTCTTGGGTAGGAAACGGATAAAAAAGAAACAGAGGATAACGATTGTCGCCAGAATAGCCGCTCGTGCCTGTGACAGTATGATAACGCATACAGTCAGGCAGGCGGCAACTATGAAAAGCAAACGATACTTCTTCGATGATCGGGTGCAAGCGTATAACGAAAACGGTAACAACAAGGCCAGCGAGGCCGATAGCCCTGCCGGGTTGTCGAACGAGCCGGTTACCGGAAAAACACCATGATAAGACGGCAATAGTCCGGTGTATTGTCCCAATCCCCATAAAGCAAGTATGGTCCCCAATAAAGAGAAAAGCATAAACAGCCGCTTCTGTATTCCGATGGCATAGAATAAAAAGAAAGCGGCAATACAGGTCAGGACAGTTACAAGGCTTTCAACGCTCCACAGGCTTCGTGACAAGAGGTATAAACCTCCTATCGCCATTAGAATAAGAAATCCTTTCGGAGGAACGGAAATCCGTCGGTTATTCAACAAAACATATCCCAACAATCCTATTCCAACTCCCGCCTGCATCCATACCGCCGGGGCAGTCGTGAACCGGTTTACAAATACAGCGGGAATAAAAAAGAGCGTCCCAACTAAAAGTGTAAACAGGTAAAAAAACAGGATATGTGTTTTATTTTTCACGACTTATATCATCAAAATCTCTATTACAAACTTTTCTGTATATATCTTCAATTTATTTCGTTAAGCAGCTTCAGATACTTCGATTCGTCGATTTCATTGTTCAAACCGTCCGCTATTATTTGCCGGCATAGATTCGATAACTCAAGCGCTTTCCGTTGTGGAATATGTATGGTCAATGTCCATACTTCATTCTCGACCACACAACGAAATGTAGCTTCGTAACCGTCTGCAATTGTCGGTGGAATCCCTTCCGCTTTAAAACCATCAATCAAAGTTTTTACTTGACTATATAATTTACCTGCGAATGCCACGCTTACCATAATCTTTTTAGGTGCAGGTCGGTACTGCTGATATAACGAGTCATTATTCCTCAATAAAAAAGCGTCCTTGTTATGTTTTTGGATAAGCTCCCTATCCGGCCATAAGATATTCAAGTCGTGCGGAATAACGATTTCATTCGTTTGAGCGGATATATTCCTCTCCCACTTATAAATCGTATGCATATCCTCCAATTTCATCACCTCTAACCGGCAGGAATCATTCTCCGGGTTTCCAATAATACGGAGTGCAAGCGCTTCATTGCTTCCTTCGGGCGAATCGCGGAAGACATATTCCACCGGAGAATTCGTTTCTCCAAAAAATATCTTTTCCAGAACCGATTTACTCTCTAAGTTATACTGGGCAAACCCTGTATTCATACCACGGATAATTCCATTATATTCAATCCTTTTTAAGAAATGCCCTCCGTCGATATGCTCTGCATTTTGGGATACAATATGGGATGCTCCAAATATGAATATGCAAGCAGTAAATATGAATTTTTTCATAGTGAATTGACATTAATATGGATAAAATGCACCATTGTAATAAATTGAATGTTCAATGTTTGGTAACTGTTGTTTAGTATTATTGTCAACTTTACCCGGTTTATAGCTATAGAGATGTGTGTGAGCTAGCCTTTCAATCTGTTTATTTTGATAATAATAGTCACCTGTGGTTTGATTAACATCAACCGTGATGGTACACCAATTAGTTGTATTCTGGTCATCTAAAACCGCCATATATGTTCCATCCGTAAAGCAGACAACGTAGACTTCCACGTAATCGGACGATAGTACCCAATTATAAAGATAACCTGCGACGGCATTTATACTGTCAAAACTATACTCACCTACCACAGCCCTGGTCAATGGTTGATGAAAATTGATGTTTTTCTCTAAAAGAAAATCATTTACTCTCATTGATTGTTTGATACAATCATCAATCTTCTCTGAAAAATTTTCCAGTCCCAAGGAAGCTATCTCCGGATATTTATTGAGAAGTAGTATCTTCTTCTGGTTCATGGACAAGATTTTCTCTTCAAGCTTAAGAGAGCGTATGGAAGCCGGTAAATAAATTACTTTTCTTCCATTCTCAATAACAGTCTCCAGATTTGCAAAATTAATTTTATCGAGTTCGTTTCTGAACGTTTTTAGAGATTGTTGGAGATCGGTTGCAGCAATAATATAATCTTCCAATTCAGTTGAAGTAACTATTGCCGGATCATCGTCAAATATTTCTCTTTCGGATTGACACCCGACAAAGAATAAGACCATACTTATTAAGCATATTACTAATGCTGTTAATCCGGAATTGAATAATTTTTTTCTCATAATGATATATTTTGGATTAATAAAATAAATAAATGAGCTTTCTGGAGAATTGCTGTTCAAGGAATGGAGAATTTTTACTGTATCTGTTAATGATTAAGCATTTACAGTTCTGACGGAACCTTATTTCTTCTCTTCTTCTTTCTTGGGGCTGCCGCCCCGGTCGATGATGATGCGGGCGTTCTTGTAATCTTTATAAAAGTCGGTGCCGGCGAACATGGTCATCAGGCTGTCGAGTTTGTATAGACTCTGACGTTGTTCTTTCCTCACTTCGGGAATGGTCTGGTTATGGCGTTTGCGTTCCAAGGTCAGGTTACGCGGTTTATCCGTCAGCGCCTTATATGAATCCATCAATGTTTTTAGACCGGTCATTTTCGTTTCGTCAACGTCATAATCCGCCAGCGACGGCACCAACGGCAACACGCGATTGTAAATGTCTTCCACTTTGTGGTAAGCCGTTTCTTCTCCCATATTCACGAGGGACCCGCGGCTGACCCGCAGTTGGTCGTGCAATCCGTAGTCGCCGGGGTCGAGGGCATAGATCGAGACCCTCCGGGCGATGGCGGCCGCCTCTGTATACATTTCGAGGGTT
>DHOU01000027.1:57774-65736 GCA_002409745.1 Bacteroidales bacterium UBA5382 | reverse complement strand
TCAGAGAAAATCCTAACTTTGCAACAAACTCTTCAAAACGAATACGAATGAATAGGCAGACTTATTGCCGGATAACCGGTATTTTCTTGTTAAGTATGATCCTTTTCGGCTGCGGATCGTCTAAGCAGTCGCTCACACGTGTTGCGGAAACGACGCCCAAGCACGAATTTCGCGGCGTATGGGTGCAAACCGTGGGACAGTCGCGCTACCGCCAGATGAACAGCGCCGCCATGAAGCATTACCTCTCCGAAATGGTGCGTCAGTTCGACGAGGCGGGCATCAATGCCGTCATCTTTCAGGTGCGTCCCGAAGCGGATGCTTTTTATAAATCGGACTTGGAGCCTTGGAGCCGCTTCCTGACCGGAGAACAGGGCAAAGCGCCCGACGACCCTTCGTTCGATCCGTTGGCGTTCATCATCGACGAGTGCCATAAACGAGGCATGGAACTGCATGCATGGCTCAACCCGTACCGGGTAAAAACCAACCTGTCGAACGAACTTGCTTCCAATCATATTTATGACCGTTATCCCGAACGTTTCGTTCAGTACGGCAACCAACTGTTCTTCGATCCGGGCTTACCCGAAAACCGGGGATTCATCTGCAACGTGGTGCACGATATCGTTGCACGTTACGACGTGGACGCTATCCATATGGATGATTATTTCTATCCCTATCCTATTGCAGGCACTCCGTTTCCCGACGATCGCAGTTTCAGCCGTTACGCCGCTTCGCAAGGATTCTCGTCCACCCAACGCGGCGATTGGCGACGCAATAACGTCAACTTGCTTATTCAGCAAATCAAATATACCATCGCAGCCGAAAAACCATGGGTGCGCTTCGGAGTCAGCCCTTTCGGCATTTACCGCAACAAGCGAAGCACTCCCGACGGCTCGGGCAGCGAAACCAACGGCTTACAGAATTATGACGACTTATACGCCGACATCAAGCTTTGGGTGGAAAAAGGATGGGTCGATTATAATTTGCCGCAATTGTATTGGGAAATAGGCCATAAGGCGGCAGACTACACCACCCTGCTGCATTGGTGGAATGCGAATAATTTCGAACAACCGCTTTACATCGGGCAGGACTTGAAGCGAAGCGTCGACAAGAACGAGCTGGATGTAAAAATCCGCCAGTCGCGCGAAATGTCGTTCGTGCAGGGCAATTGTTACTGGTACGGCTATCTGATGCTCGACAACTACCGCGAAGTGTATGACCATTTGCGTTCGCAAACGCATCGCGCCAAAGCGCTCATTCCGGCTTATACCCACATGCATAAAGGCCGTCCGGCAAAGGTGAAAAAGCTTGCCGACGTGTTTACGGAAGATATGCACTTCCTCACTTGGGAACATCCTAAACAGCCGCGCAATCCCGAAACGGCCCAACGTTTTGTGGTATATCGGTTTCGGAAAGGCGAACGCGTGGATATCTCTCGAGCCGAAAACATCGTTAAAATCACGCCCGATAATTTCTTTGTCCTTCCTTACGAAAGTGGAAAAAGCTCCTACACGTATGTTGTCACGGCATTGGATGCTTTTCACAACGAAAGCAAACCGGCGACGATCAAAGTGAAGTTATAGTCGCATAAATGAACCGACATATCGACCCAACATTCATGCATATCTTTAGAAAAAGTGTATCTTTGCGGCTTCCAACAGTAAAGCAGATAAAATGATAGCAACAGAACGATTTCCCATGATCGCCAAAACCATGGCCGAATTAGAGGATGTATTAGCGGAAGAATTGATCAACCTGGGAGCGGACGAGGTGCAAATCGGCAAACGAATGGTTTCCTTTTCGGGCGACAAGGCTTTGATGTATAAGGCTAATCTGCATTGCCGGACGGCTTTGCGCATCCTGAAACCCATTCATTCCTTCAAAGCCGATAATCCCGACGATGTATATGAGGCGATAAAGAAAATAGACTGGGAGCACTATTTATCGTTGGACAAAACTTTCGCTATCGATGCCGTTGTTTATTCGCATATTTTCAGCCATTCGAAATTCGTCGCTTATAAAGTGAAAGATGCGATTGCCGACTGGTTTATGGAACGATATCACAAACGTCCTTCCGTGAGCGTAACCAACCCCGATATAGCGCTCAATATCCATATCGCTCACAACCAATGCACGCTTTCGCTCGACAGTTCGGGTGAGTCGCTCCATAAACGCGGTTACCGCATCGGTCAGGGCGAGGCGCCGCTAAGCGAAGTGCTTGCCGCCGGCATGATTCTGAAGTCTGGTTGGAAAGGGGACAGCACGTTTATCGATCCGATGTGCGGCTCGGGCACCCTATTAATCGAAGCCGCAATGATTGCGCTGAATATTCCTCCCGGCATTCACCGCCCTCAATTTGCATTTGAGAAATGGAACGATTTCGACAAAGAGCTTTTCAGCGACATTTATAACGACGATTCCGGTTCGCGCGATTTCCACTTTCGCATCATCGGATCCGATATTTCTTCCCAAATGATCGCTATTGCCGGCAAAAACATTGCGAACGCCGGACTTAAAAAATATATCGATCTCGAAACAAAACCCTTTCAAAACTATACCGAGGCACCGAAACCCGCCGGCGTGCTGATGACCAACCCGCCTTACGGCGAACGCATGAAACCGGATGATTTGGAAGGACTTTATTCGATGATCGGCGAACGGCTCAAACATGCCTTCACCGGTTATTCGGCTTACATACTGAGCTACCGCAAAGAGTGTTTCGATCATATCGGGCTGAAGCCATCCAAGCGCTATTTTCTTTTCAACGGGGCATTGGAATGCGAAATGCGCCACTATGAACTATTTGCGGGTAAACGCTACGACCGTTCAAGAAGTGAAGATAAAGCGAAGCCCAGGCCCTATAAGCCTTCTACGCAAAGCGCATCCAATGAAGAAAAGCCCAAGAAGAAAATCAATGCGCGGTATCCCGAAAAGAGAGTGCCGAAACTACGGATAAACCATCGACCTTCAGGTGCTGCTCCGGCTGAAGAGTCATAAAAAAAGAAGATGTGTTGTTTGCAACGTCATCTTCTTTCACTTTCGCCTATATTTTTTAATCAAATTGTTCCGTTAAGAACCGTTTTATTTCCCCCGCTGTTTCGAGCAGGAAATAAAATCATATATTATCGGGCACTTTTATAAGTAGAAGTCGGGAAATAAATCTGGAAACCGACGTTCAGAACAAGTCCATTCGTGCTCCCTTTTCCTAATGTCGTATTATATAACAACAAAGCTTCAACCGCTACATTATCGCTAAGAAAATAAGCATATCCCGGTCCGAAGTTTACATTAAAACCGACTTCATTTCCTGTATGACCGGCAAGACCGGCACCTGCTTCCAAGAACCAACGTCCTTGTTTGAGGAGTGTTTCGAATTCATTTTCTCCAAAATAATAGCGTCCGAAAGCATTCAAGCCATAGTTAAAAGTATCATTATTCTCTTGACTGGTATACCCTAAATCGACTTTTCCTCCAAGAGCGATGTTATCTTGAATAAAGTATCCGATACGCGGGGTAATGCCAATGTTAAATTTACTTCCACTACCGATTCCGAAATCGATTTGACCAATACTTCCTCCTACCAAAGTGCTCCCTTTTTGAAGTTGTGCATTCGCTATTCCTAAAGAACATGCGAAAACAATAATAGTGCTTAATAAAATTTTTTTCATTTCTATTGTGGTTTTGTTTAAATAAATCTCTTACTCTTTTATAAGGCTTTTCAGAATCCGCCTCAATTTACATTTATTAAACAACCTGTTTTTAATTTTGTTCACCCGAGTTATTACAAATTGAATCCGGTGGCTCTTCCAGTAAACGAAAACTCTTGCGATGATGCACCGTTATACCGTATTGTTGAATCGCTAATCGATGGCTTCGCGTGGGGTAACCTTTATTTTTCTCCCAACCGTAAACGGGATGTTCGGCGGCAAGATTCTTCATATATTCATCGCGATACGTTTTAGCCAAAACCGATGCGGCGGCAATAGACCGATACTTACCGTCGCCTTTTACCACACACGCGTAGGGAATATCTTCAAAAGGACGAAACCGATTCCCGTCGACCAGAATATGGGCGGGACGAAGCGACAATGCCGCCAAGGCTTTGTGCATGGCCCGTACCGAAGCCCAAAGGATGTTGAGCCGGTCGATCTCTTCGGGCGAACACGTGGCCACGGCAAATGCCAAAGCCTCCTGTTCAATCATCAAACGTAAAGAGTTCCTTTCTTTTTCCGTTAGTTGCTTCGAGTCATTTAAAGTCTCGCAATGAAAATCGTCCGGTAATAGTACGGCCGCAGCAAAAACCGGTCCCGCCAGACAACCTCGTCCGGCTTCATCGCAGCCGGCTTCCAAACAGCCGGCCCGCATGCAGGAAGCCAGATGAGGAAGTGATTTAGCTACCCGGCTCATAAGGCAATATCCAATCGGTTATCAGCGGGAGGAAAATCCATCTGGAACGATTCGATACCGGCGTTTTCCCCGCCTAAAATATGCTGCAACGTTTCCACCGCTTTCGTTATTTCCGCATCCGTTTTCTCATCGCCGGCGGCATGTACAACGGCCATTTTCACAAGCAACTCCGTCAATGCGTCCAGAGTCTCTTGAGGAAGCGGGAAGCCGATTTGCTTCAATCGGTTTGCCGCCACGCGACGCGATAGTTTTTCGAACTTCGACTTATATTCTTTTTGAAGGAAAGGCTTGCCCGGAATCGAATCGACAAAGCGCGTATCGATCGATAACCGGTTCTGATGAAGCTCCACAAAACGATAGGCAAACGGATACTGCGAAAGGCTTGCCGTTTCCACATCGTACAGCGTATTTCCAGCGGAAGACGTAAACGAACTGACATCATTCGAGTGAAAATGACCGGTAAAAACGACTTTCAATCCGCGATCGGCTAACTGCTGCGCCGCATCTTGCCATCCGTCCACCAAATAATCTCCGAAAAACACTGCTTGATAAGGCATATGTTCCACCAATCCGTGGTGCATCATCCCCAATACGGTAATGCCTTTTTGTTTCGCTTCGTCCAGTATACGGAAAGCCCATTGTAAGGTTTCGGGATGAATTCGCCCCGACGTAATTGATGAAGTGGTATGCTCGCGGTAACGGTTGGTATCGAAACATAGCAACCAGGTATGCTCATTGATTTCCGCCAGATAACTCAGCGAAGCCGGATCCCTTTTCAGCGCAGAAGCGTAACCGAAAGAGGCATATAGTTGGGTGAATTCATCCGGCGTAATGCTTTCCGTAACGGTTGCCGCATTCCCGATATAGGCTTTTGCATCGGGAACGGCGATATCATGATTCCCCGGGATGACAAAGACACGCATGCCTTTTTTCTGAAGAGGGCGGATCTTGCCGATAAAATCCAAATGACTGCGACGCTCGCCGTGGTTGGTGATATCTCCGCAAATAAGCAATATATCCGTTTGCTCCCGCTCGATATCCGTCAACACTTCATCGAAGACGGCATGCAAATCGGCAACATTCCGGCCCGTGGCATTTTGATAGGCCTCGAGTGCAGGACCTCCGATAGACAACGCGGAGGAGAGATAATGAGTGTCGGTAATAACGGCTATTTTCAGGGGCGAAGAAGCCCACACGCCAACAACACAAATAAGATAAATCAATAAGAGGATCAGTCGTTTCATTGTACTGTATTTTTTATCGATTGACGAATTTTATCTAGCCACCGCCGTGTGCTGCGGTCGCCTTGTTGCGGTTTCGCGTTTTTGGCTTTGGAAAAAGAAAACGATTGTTCTTTCCGCTTGCCCCATACATATTCGGCCAGTTCGGGATAATCGATATACGGATTACGGTTCTGCTGAATTGCGTAAACGGCTTCATTCCGGCAGATTTCTTTTTCACTCACCGGATCTTCCCGATGCCATTTGAGAAGCAGCTCCAACGACCACTGACTGAAACCCGGGTAACGGTTACCCCCGATTTGATCGGATTTCCAATTGGACAGTTTATCTTCGTAAGCGGTCGCCATATAAAAATACGTACGGGCCAGATCGCCTTTATACTCATCAATGGGTTCGAATACTCTTTTCGTATAACCGCCGAAGGTATTCTGCCCGACCTTCGAACCGTTGGCCGACACCCACGAAGTGATACCCACCTCACCATACGGCAAGTTGCCCCTCCGGCCGTTGACATAACCATCCGTAGGATACACGTGAAACAAATCGGAAAACATGGGAGGCGCTTCTTTAAACCAACTCTTAGGGACACTATGTTCGCGATTATAACAGTCACCTTCGCGGTGATATCGGCCGCAACGGTTCGTATCGAAATCAAAAGAATAAGGCGCTTTTCCGCCTTCCTGCGTCGAATAGATATCCCACACCCTGCCGTCCGGGCGCATATCCGTCCTTTTAAAAGCATTCCATAAGGCGGAATAAGAAATAACCCGGGGATTTTTTATACTATGAAATAAGGCCGTTTTCAGTATATGCCCTTTCTTTCCCTCGGCCATCTTGTAATAGCCGCCGGGTACCTGTGCATATGCCTGCAACAGGGACATTCCCCACACGGACAAAATGAGGATTGCAATCTTATGGTTTAAACGATTCATTTGCGATGATTTCGAAGGAGATTTTATGTTCCGCACCGGAGATTCTCTCGCTGATGGCGCAGAGAATGGGAGATATCAAGTACGTTTGCGTGACGAGTAAAAGCCGGAATCGGCAAGCGAAGCGTCAGGATTGTAAAAGGCGTTCAATCTCTTCGATATCCGAACGGAATCCCCGGTCGACTTCCGCCAGATCTTTCACGGTACTGCATGCATGCAATACGGTAGCATGATTACGGTTGCCGACATGCACGCCAATCTGGGAAAGCGACAATTCGGTGTGTTTTTTAATAAAAAACATCGTGACCTGACGCGCCTGTACGATTTCGCGTTTACGTGATTTTGACTGAATCAGATCTTTCTTTACATTGAAGAAATCCGACACGGTGTCTTGTATCTTCTCTACAGTGATGCGTTTTTTCTCGAATTTAATACTTTGTTCCAATACGCGACGCGCGAGACTCATATCGATATCGCGATTATTAATAATGGAATGCGCCATGAGAGAAACGACAATACCTTCGAGATCGCGTACATTCTCCGTCACGTTTTCGGCGATATACTCTATCACGTTATCGGGAATAGATAGCCCGTCAGCTAATATTTTTTGTTGCAGGATTTTCTTTCGAAGTTCCTTGTCCGGCCGGTCGAGTTGCGTCGTTAATCCCCAACGGAAACGGGTCAATAACCGTTCTTCCATTCCCTGCATATCCATCGGAGCGCAATCGGACGTCATCACCAATTGCTTATTATTTTGATGCAAATGATTAAAGATATGGAAGAAGGTATTTTGCGTTTTGCCTAATCCCGACAATTCCTGTATATCATCGATAATGAGGACATCAATGCTTTGGTAAAAATTAATGAAATCATTAATCGTATTAAAGCGGCGGGCATCGGTGAACTGTACTTTAAAAAGATGAGCCGAAATATATAATAATTTCTTATCGGGATAGAGTTGTTTTATCTTCGAACCGATAGCATGGCAAAGGTGCGTTTTACCCACGCCCGAATGCCCGTGTACAAAAAGAGGATTGAAAGCCGTCTTGGCAGGATTTGCAGCGACCGCTTCAGCGGCCGTACGCGCCAACCGGTTGCTCTCACCTTCAAAGAAGTTCGCAAAAGTATACTTGTTATTAATCTGCGAATCGAACTCAGCCGTTTCAACCCGGTCGAAAGGACTGGGAACCTTTGCCGAAATTTTCTTCGGCAACGCATTGTTACCTGCAACATATTTCGATTCGCCACGCAATTCCACCGCAGTATTGCTCTGGGTTTCCACAAGGATCCGATAGTTGAGAATGGTTCCTTCCCCTATTTCACGATAAAGCGTTTGTTGAATAAGATCGAGATATTTATCTTCAAGATATTCATAAAAAAACTGACTG
>DHOU01000027.1:1158-57653 GCA_002409745.1 Bacteroidales bacterium UBA5382 | reverse complement strand
AGATATTCATAAAAAAACTGACTGGGAACTTGCACGGTGAGCACATTCTCCTCGTACTTAAGCGGGAGGATAGGTGCAAACCACGTATTGAATGCCGGCTCGGAGATATTGTCCCGAATCACATTCAAACAGTTGTTCCATAAATTTCGGCAATCAGTTTCCATTACTTCTTATCAATTCTTTTAATTCAATTATATTCTTTCTTACTTTCCTTTAGAAGTGCAAAGTTTGGAAAAAAAAACGAGAAAAAAAAATAATACTTTTTCCATAAACGATGGTTGAAAAATAGGTCGTTAGTTATCAACACAGTAAAACGAAACATCTCCTTATCAATAAGTTGCAATCATGACATTCTCAAAATAGATTGATTTGCAAAGCAATACTCCACTTCTATTTCAGCAGGAGAAAGTAACGAAAATATTACGATATTGTTACTAAAATTGACTAACTCAAAGCGATTCCATAGGGAAAAGGACAGGCGTCGTTATTTAGAATGATTCTATTTAAACATCGGGGAGCATTTCCCCGATTTGTCCGTCACGTTATCAAAACAACCGGAGCCTTATGCTTAAATAACGACTGGGGTTTTTACGGATATCTTCTAACAACTGGGTCGCATTGTCGAGGGTGCTGGTCAAACTATCATGCAATTGCGTAGTATTTAAAAGCATGCCTAAAGAACTGTCATCGTTATTGATCTTGCCGGATATGCTTCGCAGGTTCGAAACCGTTTCATCGATAGAAGCAAACGTTTTTTGCATTTCCAACTGACTCAACTCCTGACTCACTTCTTTCAAGTCTTCCGACACCCCTGTCAAATTGTGCGTAACAGCCGGCAAGTCTCTTTCGAGGGAGCCCAACAGACTATTCAAACTTTTACTGGAGCGGTTTAATTGTTGCACGGTCTGCCCTATCCCATCGATCGACCTATTCCACATAGGATTGGATAGCAAAGCGTTCAGCGTTAACACGACTGAGTCGACATGCATCAATATGGAATCAGCTTTCGGCACAACGGCCGCCACCCCATCCATCATCCCGGCTTTTTTAGTGCCCGGTATGGTGTCGCCGGGTTCCAGGTACGTTGTGCTCGGAGGCATTATCAAACTCACATAGGAAGCCCCGAATAAATCGGAACCGAACTCCAAAGAACTTCCCTGGGAAGGACGAAATCCTTCCTCCAAATTAATTTCCACCGCAAATTTCATAGGATTGTCACCGATTCGTTTAACAGAGTTGACCAATCCTATCTGATATCCTTGCACATATACCGGAGAAGAGACATTCAATAAATATACATCTTCGAAAACAGCGATATAGGTATTCTTATTTTTAAAGATATTGATACCTTTCAGAAAATTAATTCCAAAATAGATCATCACCAAACTGGCAATGAAAGCTAATCCGATAAGAGCGTTTCTACTTAAGTTTGTCTTCATATTACGTTAAGAGTGTTTATTATTTAACCCGTTGACCATCGGCAAACTCGATGATAAAAGCGTCTTTAAAATTTTTTTGAACCGTTTTCAACATCCTTTTTATTTCGTTCGGATCGGTCGTTCGCCCATAGGTATATTTATAGATTTGACCATCCATATAAAAATCTACCGGCTCGAGTCCCTTGAAAACCTTTGCTCCGTTTGAGTATTTGCGCGAAGAAGTCAGAAATTGAATGCGATACTCGGTGCCGGCAGTCATCGGAGCGACCGTAGAGGCAGACGACGCCTGCTGGCGGTTCGCATTTGTAAATACAGAGTTCTTCTTATCATACTCCCTCTTGTATTCTTTAAACGCAAGGTAAACGGATTTGGCTAAGGAAGATTGTCCTGAAGCACTCTTCATATATTTTTCTTCCTGCGGGTTACTGATGTATCCCAATTCGATCAAAATACTCGGCATTGCCACCTCGCGCAATACCAGAAACCCGGCCTGACGCACATTCCGGTTGGTTCTCCCCGACTGATTAACAAGCTGATTTTGAACCATAGAGGCAAAATATACACTTTGGTCGAGGAACTTGTTAGCCATAAACTCGAAGATAATATACGACTCCGGCTGAGAGGGATCGAACCCCTCGTATTTTGTAGAGTAATCTTCTTCGTACATAATCACCGCGTTTTCGGCTTTAGCCACCTCCAAGTTATCCTTGCTTCGATGTAACCCCAACACAAAGGTTTCTACCCCTTGAGGGGACTTTTTCCTTCGATCCAATGCATTGCAATGAATCGATATAAATAAGTCGGCATGGGCTTTATTGGCAATTTCGGCCCGGCGGTTTAATGCGACAAAATGATCACTCTTCCTGGTATATACAACATCGACATCGGAATGATTGTTCTGAATCAGTTGTCCTACCTGCTTCCCGACAGACAAAACAATATCTTTCTCTCTCGAACTTGCACCTATGGCTCCCGGATCTTTTCCTCCGTGACCAGGATCAATCACCACCGTGAATTTCTCCTTTTGGGCGAATACCTGTTCCGTTACAAAGACCGATAGAAAAACACCCATAAGACAACCCATGATAAGTGCTTTATATCGTTTCATATCCATTTGTTTGTTGCAAAAGTAGGTATAAATTTTAAATTAATCCGCTAATTCAGGTTTTTTAGTTTACAACATCAACAAACAAAGATAAAATGAAGACTGAAAAAGGACTCAGGCTGTACCGATTCCGACACATCCTGAGTCCTCTCTTCGTATTAAGAAACTGTTTTGAATTTTCCGAATGATCTAATTTTGTTTATTCTTTTATGCTGTTTTTTGCCCTTTTTTACGCCTTTGAACTTTCCTTTCTTTCCAATAGCCCGCTATTCGATGCGAAACGAAAGCCCAAATCCATCAAAAAAAACCTAAAAAACACCGCATAAAAAAATTCAAAACAGTTTCTAAGCAGCTAAAAAGAATTATTGAGCAAGCAACTCATCCAGCTTTTTATGTAACTCTTCGCCTCTCAAATCTTTTTCGATAATGGTTCCGTCCTTGCCGATAAGAACGGTATGAGGAATGCCGTTGATAGCATACAGATTAACGACGGGGCTATCCCAATAGTTGAGATCCGACATTTGCGGCCAGGTAATTTGTAAGTCTTGAATGCCTTTCACCCATTTTTCGTGCTCCTGATCGAGGGAAACGCCTACAACTTCGAAATCTTTATTTTTATATTTTTTGTAAGCTTCCACCACATTGGGCATTTCATCGCGACACGGTCCGCACCAAGAAGCCCAAAAGTCAACCAATACCACTTTCCCTTTTCCGGCATAATCGGAAAGAGAAACGTCTTTTCCCTGAGGATCTTTTAAAGTGAAATCGACAAATTTCTTACCGACGGCAACATTCTCATAATTTTCAAGGCGCTCTACGATCCGTTGAATATTGGCATTCGCCTTAAACTCGTCATCGGTCAAAGCCAGAATTTCTTTCTGCTTTTCGGGACTGAACATCGAAGCCGAAGCCATGAATAGATATTGACCGAGATCGTTTTTTATATTCTCTTTCACAAAATGGAAGTTGAGACTATCGATTTCGCCGCTAATGCGGTCATACGCTACATTTATTTCTTTCTCCAAAGCATCCGTTATTGTTCCTTCGGAATGAGCTTTATTATATTGATCGACTACGCTCCGGATCTCTGTCGTGAGGTCTCTTTGATGAAGACGAAAATCGTTATAGGCATTATTTACCGCTGTTCCTTTGACGGTAATAACCGAATCGAAGTTGATTTCAATCGTACCCGGCTCCACGAGTACCGGAATACGGGACGGTTTTTCGGGGTTAACCGTTTCATCCAACGCAATGAAGCGCAACACAGTAGTATCGGCTTCACCCTTAAGAGTAAACGCATTATCGGTTATCGTAAGAGTGTCGACGGTAACCATTTCATCGCCGCTGATTGCTTGCACGTATACATTTTTTCCTTCGTAAGCAGGATCGGCTACCTTACCCTTAACCGTATAATTCTTACTTTGTTGGCAAGAAAACAAAAGAGCCATCACCGTTAAAAAAAAGACTGTCCTTTTCATTTTTACTTTTTTATATTTATAAGGAGCAAAGATAGGCAAAAAAAGTATGTCACCGTGATTTTAAGGATATTTTCTATGAGCGACAATAAAAAAAGGAAATTGCCGTTATTTTCTTACATTCACCCATAGCGGTTACCAATAACATGCATCACGGTTCACATAACAAATTCCGGAACTCCACGAGCGGAGAGGAAGGGAAGAGTCATTATCCTTCATCCCTTTCTCTGATGATTATCCGTCAGGTTGCCGGCTCTTATTGTGTGATGGACAAATTAAGAATTCCTCATAAATGCTTTTTCATGAATTAGATTCCGCTAAGAATCGCATGATAATACGCTTGCCTGTAATGGAGGCGTAACTCCGTTACAGGGGGCGTCGCTCAAAGCGACACTCCCGCTGTAATCATGGCCTCCTTTCTCTTTTTAGCCCTTCGTCACCGGTCTTCACCTATCGGCGTTCGCCATTATTAGGCATAGCCGTATATCGTCATCCCTTTGTCCCCTTGTCTCCCTCTTCCGGTTCATGTCCGGTACGGTCGATGATGATGCGGGCATTGCGATAATCTTCGTAGAAAGACGTGCCTTCGAAGACCAACATCAGTCGGTCGAGCCGGTCGAGGATGGTGCGGAGCTCTTTCTTCAGGGCAGGAAGACTCGATTGGTTAAGCGTCTTGTGCTGCGCCGTCAGCGTGCGGGGAACGGCTTTATACTTGGCGTAGGCATCGATGAGCGTGCGCATCTCCACCGTTTCTTCGGGCGGAACGCCCATCCCCGCAATCGGTTCCTGAATGGAAACCACATCGTCGTAAACGCCGTTGAGCCGTTCGGTAAGAGCCGTTTGCGCCAAACGTGTCAAATCGCTTTTCTGAATATCGAGCTGTTCGAAGAGTTGACGGTTATTGGTCAGCATCGGATACACGCTGGCGCGGCGCGCAACGGAAACCGTTTTGAGAATAGCCGCCATCCGGGCATTCGATTTGTCATCGGTAGCGCCCGAGGTATCTTTTTGTACTTCTTTCATCACGCCGCCGGTAGTGCCGAGGGTGGTGTTCAACAATGCCGCATCCTTTGTCAATTGAGGATAGGGTTCCAACCGGGTGAGATTGGCCTGCATCAGATCGTTGGTGGTGTAAGTCATCTCAAAGAAATTCAATGTCTTTTTATCCATTTTCTTTGAAATTTAATAGTTAATAGGACAAAGATAGGACATAAGTTGACCCGTTATTCAACTTTAATTTACTTTAACTCTCTAAAGTTGCATTACGACATATTTATATTAAAGAATATCCCCATCTATCAAGTTAAGATACATTTATTCTGGTATATAGCACTATTTTGTTTTTTTAATTCTATCATTTCGAAGTTCATCCGATATTCATTGCATTCGTTTCACTCTTTCATGCATTACAAACGTATCATCATGTATAAAGGTCAACATCACTTGCACGACTGTCAGAATCCAATGTTTGAAATCCGATATCGATTGCAGTCCTGCCAATGTTAATTGCGAGACCGACAATATCAATTGCAAGGTATCCAATCTAAAATGAACACCGGTTGAATGTACTTGCACAATAGTCAATAGCATTTGCATTCCATTCAGAAGAAAATGCATTAACTGCAATATCGATTTAGCGACCTCAGACATCGATTGCACGACCATTACAATCAATTTAGAAGGTGACAAAATCAAATTTTTCCGGTTACGCGCCCCTTGCACTCCCAACCGATACACGCGTTATATCATCTTTCGCCATTTCCTTTCCACCGGAAGGTTCCGTTCAACCGGATATCGCTTGCCGAAGCGCCGATCAGTACAGTGAAGTCGCCCGGCTCAGCCTTTCGCACCAAATACAGGTTATAGAACGCCAGATCGTCTTCATTTAAGACGAACGAGATTTGCTTCGACTCGCCTTTACGCAAACCGAGGCGACGGAAGTCCTTTAATTGGATCGGCGGCGTAACAACCGAACTGACGTCATCCCTAAGATATAACTGCACGACTTCGTCGCCGTCACGCTCTCCCGTATTGGTTACGGTGCAACGGATATTGACGGTACTATCGTCTACTTGAATAGACAGCGCATCGTAACGAAAAGACGTGTAACTCAATCCATATCCGAACGGAAACAACGGGGAACTACTTTCTTCGACATAATCGGCCTGCTTACCCAACGAATAGTACACCGGCAACTGTCCCACCGATCTCGGCACCGATACCGGCAGACGGCCTGCGGGATTGTAGTCGCCGAACAGGATATCGGCTATGGCGTGCCCGCCTTCCTCCCCGGGATACCACGCCGTGAGCAACGCTCCGGCTTTTTGCAAGGCAAGGTTCATATTAAGCGGCCGCCCCTGAATATACACGACAATGAGCGGCTTGCCGGTTGCAGCAAGCGCATCGAGCAGTTCGAGTTGGTCGCCCATCAGGTCGAGCGTGCTGCGGTCGTACCCTTCACCCGACTCCATGTCGGAGAGCATATCCTCTTTCTGCGCCGTGACCGTAGCGGCCCCCGTGGCGATATACTCGGTTTTGAAATCCCGGGCACTCGATCCGCCGACCACCAGCACGACCGCATCGGATTGCCGAGCGATCCGCACCGCACCGGCAATATCGCTTTGCGTCGTGTCGCGTACGGCGCATCCCCGAGCATAACGGACAACGGTCTCCGGGCCGACTGCGGCACGTATGCCATCGAGGACGGTAACGATGTCCGATCGCTTTTGCGGCGCCGTATAATCGCCCAATTGGTTATACAGGTTATCGGCATTGGGTCCGATGACGGCAATAGATCCGATGGTCTTCGACAACGGCAATAAGCCCTCCTCGTTTTTCAACAACACGGTTCCCTGCCGCGCCACTTCGCGTGCCAACCGCTTATGCTTGTCGTTGTGCACAAAACGAGCTGCTTGTGGGGGATCGACATAGGGATTTTCGAACAGTCCCATCCCGAATTTCAACGCCAACACATTCGCAACCGCCCGGTCGATATCGGCCATCGTCACCAAATCATCTTCCAACGCCTGCTTCAGGTTATTCCCGAATGCCTTACCGCCCAAATCGACATCCAATCCGGCCTGCAAGGCTATCGCCGCCGCATATTGAATGTCGGGGGCCATGCGATGCGTCGTGGCAAGTCCTTCGATACTGCCGAGATCCGAAAAGACAAATCCGTCGAACCCCCATTGCCCGCGCAGGATATCGGTTAAAAGGAAATTATTTCCCGTACAAGGAATACCGTCGATGGAATTATAAGAAGTCATAATGGTTTTGGCGCCCGCACCGATGGCGATCCTGAACGGCTCGAGATGATCGGAAAACAGCTCGCGCAAGCCGATATTCGCCTTTTGGCCGTTATGTCCTCCCGAAGGAATGCCATAAGCGGCAAAATGCTTGAGGGTGGAATAGACATGGCGTCCGTCGCGGAAGTCATCGCCCTGCAATCCCTTTACGAAAGCGCTGCCGATGATGCCCGTCAACACAGGATCTTCGCCGAATGTTTCCTCCATTCTCGACCACCGGGGATCGCGCGCAACATCCAGAATAGGGCCGTAGCCGATATGCGCTCCCTGCAAACGCGCCTCGGCTGCAATAGCGGTAGCCATTTGCTCTATGAGGTCAGGATTGAATGTCCCCGACTGCGCCAAAGAGGTGGGAAAAACCGTCGTCCCGATGGCCATATGCCCATGAGGGCACTCCTCGGCAAAGAGCAGCGGAATGCCCAGACGCGTGTGTTCGATGGCATACCGTTGCAACTCATTGAGCGCTTTCGCCGCCAGCTCAGGGGTCAGTCCCGTTTCGAGCGTTTTACGTGTCCAGGGGTCGGCACGAAGCGTGGCCCAAAACAGCCCAACCGGCATGTCCTGCATCTTTTCTTTGAAAGCGGATGATACGCGCACGGTGTGACCGTCGACTTTTTCGTACATTTCCCATCCCGTCGGACTGCATAGCTGACCGATCTTTTCCTCGACGGTCATCCGTGCAAGCAGGTCTTTCACCCGTTCATCGACCGGCGCGGAGGAGTCTTTATATCCTTTTTGCGCAAAAGAGAACTGAATTACGGCGCATAAACAACACCACACCATTATTCGGAGATTACACTTCATCGTTCTATATCTTTTTGATATGTAAAAACAAGCGGCAAGGTAGTTTTATTTTTCATTTTCGGCAAGGTTATCCGAGTTTTGTTATCGACAAGGCGCCATTTTACAGGCTTGTTGGTTTGCAGGCATATCATCTTAGTCCCTCTGACCGGAGCATTCCCTTCCCATTCGATAAAGTCAGGCGATTCCTCTCCGTGCGGCGGAATATAATGAGCATAGAGAGTTTGCGGATCTTTCGCGGCGGTAAACCAGACATTTCCGCTATGATATTGCGGAGTGATACGCGTATGATAAATGCCGCGGCCATTGAGGTCGAGCCAATCCCCAATCTGCTTTAGGATAACAGCCACTTCGGGCTGAATGAGGCCTTGCGGCGTGGGCCCTACCCCGAGCAAGAGATTTCCTCCTTTCGCCGTGACTTCGATCAACAAAGCGATGACCTCGGCCGGCGACTTGAACTTCGCGTCGGGAATCCATCCCCAATCGCTGCTCAAGGGGATGCAACTCTCCCACGGATAGGGAAGCTGTTCGGCAGGAATCGACCGTTCGGGCGTTTGATAATTCTCATATTTTCCCCGGATGGTACGGTCGACAATCAGCATTCCGGGTTGATTGCGGCGCGCCATAGCGGCGATGTCATCCATTCCGATATCCTGGCGGGGAGCAGCTACCCATCCGCCGTCGAGCCAAAGGATGTCGAGGTCGCCGTAGCCGGTCATCAACTCTTCAATTTGATGATAGGTAAACCGGCGGAAATTCTCCCAGCGTTGCGGATGACGTTCGATTTTATAGTTGACATTCCGGTTGGGCGTAGCATAATAGTCCCACCAGTAATTCTGGCTATGCCAGTCGGGTTTTGAGAAGTAAGCCCCCACCATGAAATCTTTTTTACGGAAAGCCTCGAATACGAAACGCGCCGCATCGGCCTTCGGATGATTCCCGAACGGCCCGTGCGCGATGGAAAAATCGGTTTCCTTGCTGTCGAACAGACAAAAGCCGTCATGGTGTTTTGTGGTGAAGATCGCATACTTCATTCCCGCCTGCTGCATGACTTCGCTCCATTGATCGGGATTGAAATCGACCGGATTAAAACGATCCTTCAGTCCCCAGTACCATTTCTTATAATCTTCATACGAGAGGGTACTGTCTCGCGGTATCCAATCGACATCCTCCGAGCAAATCGACCACGACTCCACAATGCCGGGCACCGAATAGAGTCCCCAATGGAACAATACCCCAAATTTCAGGTCCTGCCAGCGGTCGAGTTTCTCCAGCACGTCTTTTTCTTCCGGCCACACATATCCGTGCGACCGTTCATGCACAAAGCCCTGTTGCGCCTGCAACGCCATCGACAACAGCAATGCGCATATAGCCAAAAAATATTTTCGATTCATCCCCCTTGCTCTCTCTTTCCGGAAACAATTATTCACCCCGTCCGATGTAGGAATGCCCCATTCAGCCACTTTCTTATTTTTATATCCCGGTATGTTTACTCGCATCTCTCAATATATTTCGACATTTGATAAAACAGGGCATGCTTTCGCATCCAACACCGAGACTTTGATTTTAGGAGTCATTACCTTTTCCACGGCAACAATCCTTTTGTATCCGATCGTCGTTCCCTCGGAAAGAGGTTGCCATTGATTGTCCTTCCATGCTTCGATACGGAACGAACGGACACGCTGTCCCAACGGAATATATTCTTGTAAAAGCACGTATGAAACCGATTGGGGTTCGGAAAACTCGATTTCGAAACTACCCGTCGTAACGGGATCATCGGTAGCCCAATACGTATTCTTATTTCCATCAATCAGATTTTGCGGGGCATATTGCTTAGAGCGCCCCCGGTAATCGCTTGCCGTCACCGAGGCCTCTACGGCCAAATTATGGGCAAAGGTCGAATCGATCAGATGCCTCAACCCTTTCAGAGATTGGATGTCCTGCTCATGAATAAGCCCCCTGCGGTCGGGTGGAATATTCAACAGCCACACGGACCCTCTACCGACCGACGCCAAGTACATATTGAATAACTCTTTTTGGGTTTTTACAAGCGAATCTTCCTGCGCATGGTAAAACCAGCCCGGACGAATAGACACGTTTACTTCGGCAGGAATCCAATTCCGCCCATCCTCCGAACCGGTGTTCAACAACTTCTCGATACCCGCCTTGCCGGCATACAGCGTGTCGGGAGTAAGGGTATTCCAGTTCGTTTCGTCCACATATCCCTGTTCATTTCCGACCCAACGAATATCGGGACCGGCATCGCTAAAGAAGAGCACCTGTGGCTGGATACCACTTACCAGATCGAGGGTACCCGGCCAATCGTAATAGGTTTGCCGGTCAATCTTGCGCACTTCCCTTTGACCGCCATAATAACCGTTACCGCCATTAGCCCCGTCAAACCACATTTCGAATATCGGGCCGTAATGGGTAAATAATTCTTTCAACTGATTGCGATAATAGGTAATATACTCAGGGCTTCCATACGCCCCGTGATTACGATCCCATGGCGAGAGATAGACTCCGAACTTAAGCCCGTAGCGCTTGCAAGCGTCACTAACCTCTTTCACCACATCACCCTTTCCATTTTTATACGGACTGTTTTTAACGGAATGCTCCGTATATTCCGAAGGCCACAGACAAAACCCATCGTGATGCTTGCAGGTTAAGATGACACCCTTAAATCCGGCCTCCTTTAAAGTAGATATCCATTGATCCGCATTCAATTCTGTTGGATTAAAGACGGATGGTTTTTCATCGCCATAGCCCCATTCGAGTCCGGTAAATGTATTGGTCGTGAAATGAATGAAAGCGTTCATTTCCATTTCATGCCAGTCAAGCTGCGCCTCTGAAGGGATCGGCATCACCGCTTCCGGAGGAGACACCGGCGTATGGCACGACAGCAACGAAAAGCCGATTAAAAAAGAAGATAAAAGTAAAAGATACTGATTCATATTGCATTCTTTTAGGAGCGGAACATATACTTATTTTGACTATTGGCGCGGATCAAGTAATTTTCTCAATATAGGTTGTTTTACCGTATGCACCTGCTGTTGCATTTCATCATTCAACTGCTCAAAGATTAAGAGCTGATTTTCTCCTTTTTTCAACCAGACACCCGGAATGAATAAGGTCTGTTGCGGCCCCACTTTCCAATACCGACCGATGTTCCGGCCATTCACAAACACGATTCCTTTCCCCCAATTTTGCATATCAATAAAAGTATCCCCTACTTCGTTTAACAAAAAGGCACCTTCATATAATAGAGGCTTTCCGGCAAGTTCAGAGTTTATATCAGGATGATTCGGCAAATTCTCCGAAGAAGTTAGTTTCGGACATTCCTGCATCGGCAAGGAATACATTTTCCAATCCCCGGTTATTTCGATATCATTGATTTTAACAGGACTGATGATTCCTTTTTTATTATGTACGATCTCCGCGCCATAATTTATACGCCCCATATTCTCGACCAAGATCTGCAAGGTCGCATTAAAAGGAATATCGACAGGTAAGGCATATTGCTTTGTGTTTCGATTTAATTCCCCGACTTTTTCTCCGTCGACATATACGACGGCATAATCGCGAAGCCCCAAAATTTCAAGTTGCCCTCCGATAGGTTGATTAAAATGGCGGGTATAAAGCACATATCCATATCCTTGGTTTAACTCCTCAAAAGTTAAAGGACGCTCATTTTTCACAGGAGTCATTTTCTCCGCCCACGACAATACATCCGCTACTCGCGTTAACTGAATTTCCGGTATTTCAATTATCGGTAGCGCGTCAGGAATATCTGGAAGAGTATACGAAACATACTTTTCAATAACATTGCGGATAGAGTCAAACTTAGGCGTTCTCCAACCCGCTTCACTGATAGGCGCATCATAATCATAACTCGTCAGATCGGGTTGTATATCCCTCTCTTTGTCATAATTAGCACCTGAAGTAAAACCGAAATTAGTTCCCCCGTGCACCATATAATAGTTGAAAGAAACATCATTCTGCAAATATTCTTCGGTTTTACGAGCCACATCCGATGCGTCTACTTCCGGATGAGGTTCATTCCAATGAGCCAGCCAGCCGGAATAAAATTCAGCCACCATGTAAGGCCCTTTTCCATCATGATAGCGATTTACCGTTTTCTTTAAATTTTCGATATTTCCTTCTCCATTAGCGGTAGGTAGAACGCCTTCAAGACTTCCTCCTTCGAACAGCCACGTCCCATCAGAAGTAAAAAGCGGAACGTCAAATCCCGCCGCCAGAAGTTGATCTTTTATTTTTGCATTATATCTGCGATGATCCTCTAGCGATATATCCTTTCGTTGAGAGACATACGAGCCAAATTCATTTTCCACCTGCACCATAATAACCGGTCCGCCCTCTGTTACCTGTAAGTGACTGACTTCCTGAAACAACCGATTAATATAGAGTTGTGTATATTTCAGAAACGGCGGATTATCCCTTCTCAATTCCAATCCGTCCACATTCTGCAACCACCAGGGATATCCTCCAAATTCCCATTCGGCACAAGCATACGGGCCGGGGCGGAGAATGACATGTAATCCTTCTTCGCCAGCAATTCTAATAAATTCGGCTAAATTCTTATCTCCTGAAAAATCCCATTTGCCCGGTTCAGCTTCATGTGCATTCCAAAACACATATGTTGCGACGGTATTCGCACCCATCGCTTTGAGCATTTGCAGCCGATGTTTCCAATATTGATGAGGGATACGTAAATAATGCATTTCCCCCGAAATGATGCGGGTTGGCTTTCCATTATGGATAAACTGTCCGTCCTTAATCATAAATGTTTGCTTATGCTTGGCCGATAAACTCAAAGATACAATAATAAAAAATAATAAAAGAAACGCCTTTTTCATACTCAATCTTCCATATAGTTTAAACTGAAAAGCCAATGTCCGCAATGGAACGATTGGCTTTTCTTAGTAAGTTTATTCCATTACCACCCCGGGTTATTGGGTAATAAATTTTCATTCAGCCCTATTTCATTCAGAGGAATCGGCCATAAATAGTCACGCGACACATTAAAACTTCGATCTTCCACCTTCACATAGCGGCCATAGTCGGCTCGACTGTTATCGAAATTATTTAGAATGCCATAAGCGGTTCCATTCATTACCTTTTCGGCAATTTTCCAACGTCGAATATCGAAAATACGATTATCTTCCAAAGGAAATTCGACATGACGCTCGCGACGTATAATTTCACGCAAAGCTGCTCTATCGGTAGTCGTAACAGCAGGCATACCAACACCGTTACGTCCGCGCACCTTATTAATCGCTTCCAATACGGAGTTATCAATGGATCCTCCGGACTCCACAACCGCCTCTGCATAAGTCAACAGGACTTCGGCATAACGCAACAAAACGATATCATTATAAGAATTGCTATCCCAACTTCCTTCGATGTCGGTAGGAATATATTTGCGGTAATAATATCCGCTAAAAGAAGCGTTGCTCGCCCCCAAACGATCCGGAGAATTGAGGTTCGTGATATCTATAGTGATACCGTTTACACTGGATCCGGGCAAGACAATCGTTAACGCCAAACGAGGGTCACGATTAGCTGTCGGATTCTGAGGATCGTATAAGTTTGATTGCTCGATTGTTTTACCGTCTGTACATTCGTAAGCATCTAGCAACCCTTTCAGCGGAACAACTTGTCCCCAGCCTGTAAGAGAGGGTCCTCCAATCCAGGTAGCCATCGGATTAGTATAAGTTCCTTTAATATATTGCGCTGCAAGCATGATTTCGTTGCTCTTTTTATTCGTGCCGTTGAAAAGGCTCAGATAATCGGCATCAATATCATACTCTTCAGAAGAAATAACTTTTTTAGATGCTTCGATAGCCGTATCCCATTTTTCGCCATATAGAGCGGCTCTTGCCAACAAGCCCAATGCAGCACCATGCGTCACCCGGCCATATTCACCATCGGAATATTCGGCGGGTAGATGATTGTTCTTTGTTACTTCATCCAATTCGGAAATAATAAAATCGATGATTTCCGATTTTTCAGTACGCGGCGCTTTAAACTCTTCGATAGTCTGAATATGCTTTATCAGCGGCACATCTCCGAAAAATCCGGTAAGTTGAATATAGGCATACGCACGCAAAACACGCATCTCCGCACTATAACGGTTCTTCATATCTTCACTCAATGTGACCTTATCGATATTGTCCAACACATCGTTACAAGAAGCAATCATCTTGTAATAATGATCCCATGTATTCAAAAATACACCCGTTGAAGTGGTGGCACTCCCATTTCCGGCATATTGAATATCCGATGGCCAGTTTGACCAAGAGTAACTGTCATCTGTTGCACAGGAAATAAAGGCCTGCAAGTCGGTATTTCCCAAACGGCGATAAGCATAATTGACCGCTTTTTTCACATCTTCTTCCGATGTCCAATAGGTGGTGTCAACCAAGCTGTCTTTAGGCTGGAAGTCTAATTCGCAAGAAGTTAAAATCAAAAAGGATAATAATAAGAAATATACTATTTTCTTCATAACATTTCTATTTTAAAATTCAATATTTACGCCAAATGTATAGGTCTTTACCTGCGGATAATATCGATTTTCATTAGGAGCTTCAGGGTCGATATCGTTTGGAAGTTTTGTAAATGTCAGCAAATTAGAACCTGTTACATAAAACCGACATTTAGCAATGGACAGTCTGTTAACAAATGAGTCGGGCAAGGTATATCCCAATTGCACATTCTTCAACCTCAAATAAGCCCCGCTCTTAACCCAAAACGAAGAGGATTGATAATTCTGATTTCCACTACTCAAACGGGGAAAAGAAGCATTCGGATTGGCCTCTGTCCAACTATCCAAATGAATTTCCTTAAAGTTACCATCGGTATTAACCGGGGCTCTTTCCATTACGACAGTGTTAATGTTTACTTTTCCAACTCCTTGCAAGAAAGCCGAAAAATCAATATTTTTATAACTTGCCGCTAAATTAATGCCATACGTATACCGGGGTATATTACTTCCCAAATATACCATATCATCAAAACCATAGGCGCCTTCTACATTTTTCTTATAAATCAAATCCCCTAAAGTGACATTGTTCGAAAATTTTTGATAGGCGGTTAAGTCTTCCTGCGTTTTGTACATTCCCAACACTTCATAGCCATAAAATGAATTAATGGGTTTTCCTACAATTAATCCTGTTGCAATATTATTATTGTTTACAGATATTTGATCCGTTCCTTTTAAATCTACGACCTCATTTTTCACATCGGAAAGATTGAATCCCACCGAATAATTAAAATCCGAGCCTATTTTATCCCTATAATTTAAGGCTAGTTCCCAACCGTTGTTTCTTACTTTTGCGGCATTTTGAACCGGAGCCGACAACCCAACGGAGTAGGGGATCGGAAGGCTTAGGAGAATATCTTTTGTATTTTTGACATAATAGTCGAATACGACATCCAATTTTCCAGACAAGATAGTTGCATCAAATCCGACATCCGTCATTTCGGTGGTTTCCCATGTCAGATTTGAATTCGGATAGACCCTTAACCCCATAGCCGATTGCAAACTACCCCCAAAAGGATAGCTATATGCTGAATACTGTGTTTGATAGGGATAGTAAGTTAATGAACCACTCGAATTGATAGTCTGGTCATTTCCCAATTGCCCCCATGAAGCACGGAGCTTTAAATTATTTAGGAAGGCAACGTCTTTTAAGAATGTTTCCTCCGATATTCTCCATCCGGCAGAGAAAGACGGAAATATACCCCATCTTTGATCTTTTGCAAAACGGGAGGACCCGTCACGACGAACATTTGCTTCAAATAAATATTTTCCTTCATAAGAATAATTGAACCTTCCAAAATAAGACATCAATCCGTATTGCCATGCGGTTCCTCCATTTGTTTGCGAGTCCTCAGATCCGGCATCAATTTCTGTTAACCCGGCAGGAATTCCATAACGGTATGCTTCCAAATCATCTTGTTGTTCACGCAAATAACTAACACCTCCTAACAACGCAATATCGTGACTTCCAAACGTTTTATTATAATTGACAAGTCCTTGGTAGTTCCCTTGATAATATTTATTTGACTGTTTTGTCAACTGGTTACGTCCAAAAGTCGTCGTTTCGCCATTGGAAGGGAATTGTTTATTATAGGTAAGAGCATAATCTTGGATGCTATTATTCATATAATCCATTCTCACGCCAACCAAGCCGGTTACTGTAAGCCCTTCAGCCAGGGTGTATACTCCTTTGAAATTACCGGTAAACAAATCGCTTTTATACGAATGGTCGCCTCCTTCCTTCGCTATTCTTAGCGGGTTGCTCGACCCTCTAATGATCCCCCAGCTACCGTCGCTATATTGACTTATGCTTAACGGATTTGCAACAGCAAGGTTATTGATCAAATCCCAAGCAGTAGCAGGTTCCGATCGGTCCTGCAAGCGAGCCGACAGATCTGCATTTAGACGAAATCGATCGGAAATTTGAGCATCCGTATTCAAGCGAACTGTTAATCGCTGAAAGTCCATATTTTCGATAACCCCCTGTTGTTCAAAATAATTAGCAGATAAAGCATATTTCAAACGATTGTTCCCTCCGGAAAAACTCAGACTGTGCTGTTGTTGAAAACCGCTCCCCGTATCCATTAGGTCTCCCAATAAATAAGTATCGGGATACTTGTCGGCATTTCTATTAGGATCATCGTACGCCTTAATTTGAGCATCACTATAGATTGCTGTTCCATAAGTCATATTTGCCAACTTCATAAAATTTTGCGCGCCCAAAAACTTCGATACTCCGGAAGGGTCTTGCCAACCAAAATAATTTGAATAAGAAATTTTGGTACGATTCTCTTCTCCACGCTTTGTGGTGATCAAAATAACTCCGTTTGCGGCGCGGATACCATAAATCGATGATGCGGCAGCATCTTTCAAAATAGACATGGAGGTCACATCATTTGCATCAACATCGTTTATATCTCCTTCCAATCCATCAATAAGAACCAACGGTTCATTATTATTTAAGGTTCCGATACCTCTAATGCGTATTGTTCCGGTATTCAGCCCCGGCTGACCGGTACTGGTCGTGATAGTAACGCCAGGCGCCATCCCTTGTAATGTCGCAGATAACTGCCCGGAAGGTTTACTTATAAGTTCCTCATTATTCAAAGCCGAAATGGCCCCTGTCAAATTCACCTTCTTCTGAGTTCCATATCCCACAACAACCACTTCATCTAAGACTTCATCATCTGACTCCATAATCAAGTCGATAGTTGTTTTTCCGTTTACAGGTATGGATTGTGTTATCATCCCTACATAGCTGAACTGCAACGTTGCATCAGCCGGGACATTGCTTAAAAGATACCGACCATCGATATCGGTAATCGTACCCAGCGAAGGATTGCCTTCAACTACAATACTTGCTCCGATAACCGGTTCATTATTTGCATCCGTTACCGTGCCCCGGACGGTAATATTCTGTGCAAACATAGCAATGGACACCATCCATATACCTATGGATAGTAGTCCCTTCCATTTAAAAGAATTTTTTTTCTTCATCCTTCTTTGATTAATGATTATTAGTAATAAATTGATTTAAAAACACGGATAAGTCAAAAGATTTCATAGAAGTCTCTTCCTTATTCTTTCTTTATTAATCGTGCTGAACTGTGCTGATAACAAGCGAAAAAAATTTAAAATGAATTTCTTTTCACTATAGTCGTTGGCAGATATGTTTGCACAGCAGTATCGTGCAAAACAAAATCAGCCGCAATGCGCCCCATTTCTTCCCAGTCTATGCTGATGCTTGAAATGCCATCCTCTACAATTTCATAAAAGGGATTTTCATTATAGGCTAAAAGGCCATAATTCCGTCCCGATTTCAAATAGTCTAACCGGGCTTTTTTTATAATATTGACCACATCTTGCTGTTTAATAACAATATAAAAATAGTTTTCATTTACTTGAAAAGCCTTTGGTATTTCATCCACAACCTCCCACTCAAAGTGATTCCGTGTGCAGAAACGGCTGAAACAGGCTATGCTGCTCCTCGGATGTTTATGAGTCTTGTTAATAACATATACAATTTTTTTATAGATAGATAAATCCTCTTTGATCGATTCGAGGGCCTGTTCAAAAGATTCATCAAAATCTTGGCAAACATAATAATATCCGTTCTTGTCAAATTTACCAAAGTCCAACAACAATAACTTTTTCTTGTCGATCTGCGTAAGGATATTTGAGAATTCCTCATTATGATAATTCATTATCAGATATTTATTATACTTCCCGACAGAATTAACAACCACTTCGTTAAAGAGCTCTTCATTGAATTGATGAAACCATAGATCGACTTTATAAGCCGCCCCTAATTCTGCGATCAAGGTATTATACAGAACTTCCTTGAAAGGTGTATATTCATCCAGCAGCAGCAATACATTTTTAACATTGGAAGCCACATAATAACCTTTCCCGGGAATTGAATCGATAATCTTGCGCGTTTTCAGTTCCGAAAAAGCTTTAAAAACAGTATCCCTTGAAACCTCATATTTTTCTTTGAGGTAGTTTATAGACGGCAAACTATCTCCAACTCTATATTCATTCGTAGAAATAGATAGTTGCAAATAATCGATCAACTGCTGTACTTTTGTGCCTTTATGATCAAAATCAATATCCATTTTAGCTCTCTCCATCGCACTATGCTGTGCTATGCTGATACAAAAGTACACGATATACTTCGAAAAGAAGTAAAAAATAAACATGTTTTACAACATGTTTTTACAGATTCTTTCTACGGGCGCTTTTTTTTGTATTTCATGAAACGGGTCTTAAAAAAAAACAAGCTATCTTATCGGAAGCCAACAATATAAAGGGTTAAGTGTTGAAAGGATATGTTGTTTTATTAATACAAAATCAATCAATGAATAGAAAAGATTTCTTGCGTACATCAAGCCTCTTAGGTATCGGTTTTTCGTTTCCTTCATTATCGTTAGCCTCTCTCGGACAGAAGAAAGAGGAAGATAAAACGATTTACTCTTCTGTTTTCTCTGTCGATATAGAACATTTACGAAAACTATCGAACGTGATTGCAGGAGATTTACCGACGAGAATAAACGTGACTAAAGTGGCCGACACGATCCGTCCCGCGAATGTCGTGGTCGAAGGAGAAAATCCGGATGAAAAAATGACTTTATCCAGAACCGTATACCAAGTGATATTTCCCCAAGGAACAATCATGTTAGACTCAGGGATGGACTTGGAAACGCATCGGACATTCGGAAAAACAATCGAGCCCTATTACCCCGAAAACTTCGAGAATGTGAAGGAGGCTTTAAATAAAGCCAATTTGATTATACTGACCCATTATCATGCCGACCATTCCGCGGGCGTCATCCGTTCCGAAAAAATCGATGAACTAGCTTATAAAGTGTGGGTATCAAAAGACACAGCCGAGCTATTAATACACAAACCGCATAAACCAACGGTTGAGATAAGTGCTGAAAAAGTTCATCAATTCATTCTGGTGGATTTCGAAACGTATTATCCTATTGCGCCCGGAATCGTCGTGTTTAAAGCTCCCGGACACACCATCGATTCAAAGATGATCTATATCCGCTTAGCGGATGGGCGGGAATTTATTCACAGTGTGGATAGCGGATGGTCGATGCAGAATATTCTAAAAGAAAAGATGAAAAATGCTTCGTGGGTCAGCGAAAATGAAGAGCAGCTACGGGCACAGTACAAATGGTTGAACCGATTGATGAAAACAGAGAAAAACATCACGGTACTTTGCTCCCACGATAATGAACAATACAACGATTTCATTCGGAAAGGGATTCTTGGAAACGGATTAACAATTTGATCATCCCTTTTCTATCTACAACCCATAGAGTTCTTTTTCGATAGACAAGCCGAATAACGCGAAATCATATTTTACCGGATCACGCGGATCCAGAAGGCGAAGATTTCGGGTTAATTCCATTGCGGCTTTCCAATCGATTTGCTTACGGGCCAATAAACCAAAGTGACGGGCGGTCCTTTCGACATGTACATCAATCGGGCAGATGAGGGCGGAGGAATTTATCTTCTTCCAAATTCCGAAATCAACGCCTCTGTTATCCGACCGCACCATCCACCGAAGGAACATATTCAAGCGCTTACAGGCAGACTGTCGCGCAGGAGTGGCGATGTGTTTTCGGGTACGGATAGGGGCATCGGGATCGTCAAAAAAAGATTTTTCAAACCGGATCAACGAGTTTTCCATATCCAAGAAGCCCGCATCGCCGGCAAATGCTTGTTCCAAACTCTCGTGATGAGAATAATGTTGATGCAAAAAATGAACAAAATACAACAAGTCGGTATCGTTAAACGTACGATGTTTAAAACCCAATAAGCCTTTTAAATCTTCGGAAGAATGATGGAGGATAAACTCATACGGCTCATTCCCAAAACGGTTTATTAAATCGGAGCATTTGGCAATAATCGTTTTTCGTTGTCCCCAAGCCAACATCGCGGCGAAAAAGCCCATAATTTCGATATCTTGCTTTCGGGTGAAACGATGGGGAATGCTAATCGGATCATTCTCGATAAACAAAGGCGTATTATAAACTTCCGCTTTATAATCAAGAAGATCTTTTAAGTGTTGTTGCAAAAGAAACATACCTTTTTGAATTATTCCCTGCAAAAGTAATCCTAATTATTAAAAACATCTTAAATTTGCAACAACATTCTTTTTAACAGAAATAAGAACTATTTCCTTACGCGATGGCAGAAGTAAGAAGGCTTGATTGTGCCAAGCATAAAAATAGTAGAATAAAATTCAACAATGACTCTTCGATATTTTTCAATAGATGTTTTGAGAAAACAGTTTTTTCTACTCATCTGTTTCTTTCCTTTCGCGCTGGATGCGCAAATCAGCTACGGAGGCTCTCCGCTGCCATTAGAGGCGGGAATGAATGCACGAAGCAGGATAACCTCCAATCCGTTGTTTGTCGATATGCCGGAGTTTAATGCAAATAAAGAGTTATGGCGATCCACCGCAGAAAAAGGTGCGTTTAAGAGCCTGACGTTCGCTCATAAGTTTCACGTTCATTTACGGCCCGATAATTCAGGGATTACGTTTACAACATCCGATAACATGAACGTATGGCGAGTGGGGGTACGGTCGAAAGGAGCATATTCGCTCAATATCCTCTTTAGCAAATTTTCCTTGCCGGAAGGGGCAAAGGTTTTTGTCTATAATGCCGAACAAACCGAAATACTCGGTTCGTATACCCATCAAAACAACTCCGACCACGGATTATTGCCTATCCAACCCATCGGAGGAGACGAACTCATCGTAGAATATCAAGAACCGAAAAATTCTCCTGTAAAAGGACAGATAGAAATAGGAGAAGTCAATCACGATTATACCGGGATCTTTAGAAGTACCGAACCAAGAGATCCGCTGCAATCATGCCATCCGAATGTATTATCTTATCCGGAAGACGTGACTCCCGGCAGCGGCGTCGTAGCGCTCATCATCAACGGAACGACTTATTGTACGGGTGTTCTTGTAAATAATTCTTTAAATGACGGCACACCCTATCTGTTAACGGCAACACATTGTTTGAACGACGACTATAACGCATCTTTTCTCGCCAATCGACGTTATGATGTCGTAGCGGGGAGCATTGTCGCTTTTTTCAATTATAAGTCGCCGGTTATCCCTAAAGATGTCAGAGGCCCTGTACAAATGACCGTAGCTTCGGCCGACTCCATCCTTATTAATGAAAAGCATGATATTTCTTTGCTGAGGCTAAACGAAACGCCGCCTAAAGAATACCAGCCTTATTATTTGGGGTGGAATGTAAATTCATCGCCTTCGGCTCCTTTCCACGGGATTCATCATCCTAACGGAGGAATACAAAAGGTGGCGATAGAGGAAGATCGGTTGACGTTGGCAACTTTTCAATGGAAAAATACTGAAGGAGACATTATAAAATTGCAAGATAATGCCCATTGGAAAATAAACGATTGGGAGACGGGATCAACCGAACTGGGCTCATCCGGTTCGCCGTTATTGGACAATAATAAACGAATTATCGGCACACTTACGGGCGGATTATCTTATTGTTCTTCGCCCAAGGGGCCCGATTATTATGCATCCTTATACAAAGCATGGAAGATCACAGGGTCGTTAGACAATCCGAATTCCTTGCAGCATTATCTCGACTCTGCCGACACTCAATTATCAAGGATCGATAGCTATAACCCCTATTCCGATACTCTTTTCTCCCGCAGCCACAACTTTGACGTGAATGAAATTCCCATGCAAACGTTCCATAACACCGTTCCTTTGTTCGCCACCAACAATACCTTCGGTTATAGTGAATTTGCGGAAGAATTCAATGCCCGTAGCACGACACAATTAAGAGGGGTATTTATCTCTTCGGCACAAATAAAAGATATGAACGACAAAAAAATAAATATACGCGTTTATACCGGCGACGATGTCCCTCAAAACTTACTGTATGAGCAACCGTATAACTGTTCATTCTCCTATTATGAGCAAGGCGGATTCCATAGTGATAACCGCAATATGAATCATACATTAGAGAATTATATCGAATTCAACGAGCCGGTATCGGTAACAGGGAAATTCTATATATCATATATTGATTTGAATTATGCGTCGTCAGGGTTTTCGGCGCTCAATACAGAACCGCGTAAAATCGGCTCCGAAAGTTCTTCGACCGCATGGATGAAAAATTCAACGGGATGGGTACGCTCTTCCGAAAATATGGAAAATCCAATCAACACCTCATTACTCATCGTTCCTTATGTTGTGGGGGATCATTCCGTGAAAGTCGATCCGGAGAAAGAGACGTTTAATCTAAAAGTGTATCACGATGCGAAAGTAAACCGGATTATCGCCGAAACAAACCGCGATCTTGTTTCTTGGGAAATATTTTATGTTTCCGGACAAATCATTCATCAAGAGAAACTTGAAAACAGCATAAACAGAGCATCATTTTCGAGCGCCGGGTTACCCAAAGGCGTTTACATCGTGAAAGTAAAGACAACAGAGGGCAATCCGCCCGCTGTAAAAATACTGGTAAGATAACGAAAATCAGTTGCGTGTTACGGGAGAGCCTGCCATGTCGGTTTGTTCGCTGTCGCCTTTATTACGCTGCGATTCTTCCATTTTCTCTATCTGCTCATCAAGATAACCGGAAATAATAGTACTGTCCGAGGTTGTTTTAGAATCGGGACGATTATAAACAATAGTTTCTTGGCGTTCGGGAGTAGGCGGAGGAACGACTTTCTTCTTTTTAACAACCAATCTTTTTCCAACACCTATTTTACTGGATCGAAGACGGTTCCACGATTTTAACTGAGCGATTGTCACCCCGTTTTTTTTCGCTATTTTCGACAGATTATCCCCTTTTCTCACCCGATAATAGATATTCGCCGTATGCCCTCTTGCCGCCGTAGTACTTTCAGTCAGATATTGGTCGGTATTAATACGGTGGGTAAGATAAGTCGATTTTTTATAATTGAGGATCTCGTCTTTTTTATCGATAAAGGCAAACATTTTATTGGTCGGCAATACTAAAGCATAGGGGCGGTGATTGCCGGGAATAATATCTTTTTTGAATTGAGGATTAAGCCGCCTGATTTCCCCCATCGGAATATCTAATGATTGGGCGATTTGATCGAAATGTATTTGTTCGGCAACATGCACCGTATCGAGCGCACTCATGGAAGAGTAAACGCTGGCCGGACAAATCTGATGATACACATAATGATTCATAATATAATTCGCCGCGATAAAAGCCGGAACATAGCCCCTTGTTTCACTCGGTAAATAATAATAGATTTCCCAATAATCGCGTTTTCCCCCACTACGGGCAATGGCCTTATTAACATTTCCCGGGCCACAATTATAAGCCGCTATCACCAAGTTCCAATCGCCATAAATTTTATATAAATCCCGTAGAAAGAGAACGGCCGCCTGAGTAGCTTTATAGGGATCGCGACGCTCATCGACCAAACTGTTCACCTCCAAATCATATCCTTTTCCCGTGCGGAGCATAAATTGCCAAAGGCCTGTAGCTCCCGCACGCGAAACAGCCACGGGATTCAATGCCGATTCGATTACCGGAAGATATTTCAACTCAAGCGGTAACCCTTGCTTATCCAAAGCTTCTTCGAACATCGGGAAATAATATTCGCCTAAGGTTAGCATATAACTGACCAGCTCTCGTTTACGCCCCGCATACATATCGATATACGATTTCACCACATGATTATAGGAAAGCTCCATTTCGGAGGGCATGGAATATAGCCGCTTGGCATATATACTATCGGGGAAAAACACATTATTCCCATTCTTACAAGGTGTATCGGAAGACGAAAAATCGAGTTGCCAATCATGCAGTAACGAACTTAACTGCTCCGTCATACTTTCAGGATAAATGAGCGAAGAATCTTTTACGACCGTTTGGGCCGACGACGTATTCTTTTGAGAATACAACGCAAGATTTGAAACAAATGCGCCTATCAACGCGAAAAAAATTATTTTTTTCATACGAACTTCCTTTTTAATAAAAAAATGTTCCCGGGCCGCGTTTGTCCCGGAAAAACTATCAAAAGCTTACACTCCACTGCAAGCCATATCCCTGCGCCAGATAGTTGGTATAACTATCGCGCATTATCGCAGGCTGTATATTGATCGAAAGATTAGGAGAGATATCGAACTCAAAAAGCTGCGCATCGACATACGCATCTACCATGCCCAGCAAATACCAGGCGACCGTTAATATGATACTAAAGTCCCTGTAATACCGGTAGTAATCTTTCCGGCTTTCCAATCTTTCTTTTAGAGAGTTCACATCGACCGTTTCGGGTGTTTGTCCGTAAGGAATAAAATCGTGCCAACTATTCGTTTGCTCATTATCGTCGATAATATCCCGATAAGCATTAAAATAATTTTTAAAGTAACGATTATTCCACGAAATCGCATACGAGAAACCGACAAATCCACCATAGATAATAGGCAATTTCCAATACTTCCGATTGTAAATCTGCCCGAGTCCGGGAAAAACAGCCGAGTAAATCACCGCTCTGGTAGGATCGGGCTTAAATTGCTTCTCTTCTATTTTCAAAACAGAAGGAGGGGTTGCTTGCAGAACACTATCTGAAAAAGCGCCTAACGTATCGGACGGTAAAATGCCTGAAGAAGGCGGTTGTGCGCCAACCATGACAGAATCAGACAGCACCAATCCGACAGAGTCCGTCGCGCCATTACGCAACGAGTCGGGATCCTGCGCATCAATAACTTCCTGCGCCTGCGCACTTCCCAGCAACAAGCAAAACACAACTCCGACAAACCATCTCCTTCTCATTATAATCGTTGGGATTACTTTTTTATTTGATCGAATATCCCGATAATCCGTTCCAGTTCACGGGGAGACTGAAAGGGAATGGTGATTTTACCCTTTCCTTGCTTATTACAATTAAATTGCACATCCGTCTTGAAATAATCAGACAGATGCTCTTTCAACGAGGCGAAATCTTCCGATAATGAAGAGACCGAGTTTTGTGTCTGCGTTTTCTTTTTACTCTTATCGGACCCTCCCTTCGCTTTTTCTTCTCCGAATTCCCGTACAATATTTTCCACCTTCCGTACGGATAAACTCTCTTGTAAAATCAGATTATAGAGGGATAACTGCGCTACCGGATCATTCATCGTCACTAATGCACGAGCATGCCCCATATCGATTTTCTTATCTTTAACCCCCATCTGAACTTCAGCAGGCAGCTTCAACAACCGCAAATAATTGGTAATGGTAACGCGCTTCTTACCCACCCGTTCGCTAAGCTGCTCCTGCGTAAGGGAAAACGTATCGATTAAGTTTTGATAAGCCAACGCGATTTCTATCGCGTTCAAGTCTTCGCGTTGAATGTTTTCAACGAGCGCCATTTCAATAACGTCGTCATCTTCGACCGATTTAATGTACGCCGGAATGGTTTCCAGTCCGGCCAGCAGAGACGCCCGGTAACGCCGCTCGCCGGCAATGATCTGATAAGCATCATCGTCGACTTTGCGCAACGTAACGGGTTGAATCACCCCGATCTTTTTGATCGAAACCGCCAGTTCGGCCAACGATTCTTCGTCAAAATCCCGCCGCGGCTGATCGGGATTTCTCACGATCTTCGATAGTTCCACCTCGTTAATGGAGGAAGAGCCTTGCGTTTCGGTGTCATTAAACGTAATCAGCGCATCCAACCCTCTTCCCAATGCATTTTTTTTAGCCATATTCTATCTGTAAAGAAACACAAAGTTAGGAATTTTTTTTGATTAGTTCTTGCGCCAGTTGTATATGATTCATTGCCCCGCGGGATCCCGGGTCGTACATCAAAGCCGGTTTTGCGTGACTTTGAGACTCGCTGAGGGTGATATTCCGCTGAATAACGGTGTCAAAAACAAGTTCTTTGAAATGATATTTTACTTCCTCATAAATTTGATTGTGTAGTCGTAACCGGGCATCATACATTGTCAGGACAAATCCTTCGATTTCTAAGGTAGGATTTAATTTTGACTTGATGATTTTAATGGTGTTGAGCAATTTGCTTAACCCTTCGAGCGCAAAATACTCGCATTGTACAGGAATTAAGACCGAGTCGGCAGCGGTAAGAGCATTCACGGTGATAATTCCCAGCGAGGGAGAACAATCAATCAAGATATAATCATAAATATCCTTGACCGGATGCAGTAAATCGCGCATTTTCTTCTCCCTGTTATCCATCTGTACCATTTCAAGCTCCGCGCCGACCAAGTTAATATGCGAAGAAATGATATCGATTTTATCAAAAGGAGTCGGATGAATCGCCTCCTCCGAAGTACATTCTCCAATGAGTCCCTCGTAAACCGTTTTCTTGGTCTCTCTGATATTAATGCCTAAACCGGATGAAGCATTTGCCTGAGGGTCGGCATCGACCACCAACACCCGTTTATCCAAGGCAGCCAAGGAGGCCGCCAAATTGATGGAAGTGGTCGTTTTGCCCACTCCGCCTTTTTGATTTGCTAACGCTATAATCTTCCCCATGCTTGTTTAATAATTTTAGCAGCAAAATAACGAATAAATCGGCTATTTCTATGTTAATTAAACAAAACAATGTTTTTTTTGTTGAAAAGACATTGTGTTAAGCATATTTTATTACGGCGCCTCGCCCCCGGCAACCTTCTTGTACACATTAAAACGCTTTACCGACACGCCGGTAAAGCGCTATTCGGGCACATAAATGATTTCGCCGTTTTCCAGTTCATAAGCAATGCCTACCCGCCGGCCCTTTTTCCCATCCGACTGTTGTCCCGAAGGAGTATATTTATTAATTTTATTTCCCTCTTTCGTGATAATCTCCATATTTTCCTTGCCGGGATTCTTGACCACCGTAAAATCTTCCTGCGTAAACACCTCCGTCATATTCAAATGCATAACCATCGCCACCATCAACGCCACGGCAAACACCATCGCCACATCAAACAAATTGACGACCACGCTCAGAGGATCGGTATCCTCTTCTTGCGAAAACTTACTGACACGCCGTTGTCTTCTTCTCATTGCTCTGCTTTATTTTGCGTGACAACACTCGCCACATAGTCCAAATTACTCACATCCCTCGAATACCACCGCTGTTTGTATTGCAAGGTTACCAACCCCACGGCGCTAATCACCAATCCTACTACGGTGGTGGCAAACACCACTTGCATATTGTATGCCATGCCCGCAATATCGCCCGTAGAAAGCCCGACCAATGCAGGACTCATAGCAACTAATGTTCCTATCAACCCTAATACGGGGCCCAATTTGGCTAACATCTTGGAAAGCGAAATATCCTTCTGTGCATCGTTTTCGAGACACGAAAGGAGGAAATCGGCATAATCCTGATCGACCGGTTTCTCCAACATCTTGCGCAGATACGCCACAAACAAAGCATTATCGCGTTCGGGCAACGCATTTCGGAGCTCATCGACCGTAGCCGGAGATAAATCGGCGATACGATGCGCCAACGCCTTATCATTCGCCCGCTTGGTCATGAATTGATTGTAAAAACTGCCAATCAATAACAACGACCGGGCAAAAAGATATAAAAGAATGATGATATCCGGGATGAGCAGGCTGTTTGCCACCCAAAAAAGCGCTTTTGAAATTATTTCCATTATTTTAAATTATTATATCATTGATTCTCCGCCGTCTGACGGCGTCCTGCGGTCTGACGGATAGCGAACCCGTTTTTATTTTTTACCTGTTAAACCGCTTTCGAACAATTAAACGGGCATTATTTATTTCTTTTCCGCCTGATTCTCCATTTCATTTTATCCCATGCCCAACCGAGCAGGAATCCTGTAACGATGAGCCCTACTGATACGCCTATGGCTTTCAAATTAAGCGGTTCTTGGGCCACCCCATACGTCATGCGGGTATCGACCGTCGTCAGCAACCCAAGAATAGCGACGAACAAGCTGGTAATAAAATGAATCTCCAAACGGAATTCTTTTTCAGGGAAAAAATAATTCAACACATAACTCAGTAACGGCAGCAAAACAACCACCGCGCCGGCCAATACATACGCCGTAAGCGAGAAACTCATCCCCGAAAAACTGAATATCGCTTGGGTAAGCAGATAAAACAACACGGGGAAAATAAGCAAACTCGGATACCAGTACAACAAACGGTTATACCATTTCCTCCCCTTGCCGGGGGCGTGGCCCGGAGCCCCCCCACCGGTTAATCGCTCCCCGGCAGATAAGGCGGCATAGCAGAAAGCGAAACAGATAGCCGATTCAATCGTCACCAATACGGCCATATTCTGCAAAACAGGTATATCGGACAAATAATCGTGCAATTGGGTCTTGGATTGCAGGATGGAATAGGGATACATAGCTATGATAAACAGGCCGCAGACGAATGAAAAAAGACCTGCCTGCCACCATTTCCAAAAGCTGAGCTTCAAGACCGTATTGATGACTATAAACAATAGTAATATGTGTATGAGAAACTCCAAATTAATGACGAATTACTAATGACAAATGATGATGTATATATCCATGCCCTATTTTCTTCTTTTTTTCCGAAGAATCACCAAAAGGGCTGTAAAGATAATCAAAACAGCTAAAACAATCCATATACTGTTCAACGATTTTGTCTCTCCGGCATCATCGCCCTGCTGCACTTGTTGTTTTTGAAGGACCATCCCCGATTGACCGGATTGCGAGGAGGAAGCCGCTGTGTTCATCGCCGTTATCTGCCGGTTGTACGCCTGCGCATCCTGCGCGGAAAGCTTCCCGGCGATGAAATCCTGAAGTTTGGCGTTTCCGCCGGCAAATCCGCTGCCGGTCGAACCGTATTCTTTTACCAACTGCGAATGCAAACCGGCGATATTGGTTAATTGACGATCGGTCGCCTTCCACATACCCTTACGGGCCGTCTCCATCATCACGGCGGTAATCTCCTGCAATGCTCCCGGATTTTCGCGACGGAAGAATTCCTTCGTTCCCAAATTCCGGGTGTCTTCCACATACATACTATACAACTCGTCCCATAATTCATTGTCTATCACATCCGGCTTAGTGACGTTCCAGCCGTAGGTATTGGTTACCACTTCCGTGATTTTGGCCGCGCTTTCGGCGCCTCCCGACATGACTTCCCTGACGTAAGACGGATTGAGTACCGTAGCGCGCGATTCAACGCCGATGGCTTCTTTCAGCTCCTGCATTTTCATGTTGTTATGATTGCGATAATCCGCCAGATACGCATCGGGATCTTTTCCCGTAACGCTGCGAACAGCCAGATTAATCCCTCCCATAAACTCATACACGTGGTCGAGGCTCAACGGCCCCCAGGTATTGTTTTGACGCGGTTGAACCACCACATCCGTATTGTGAAGCGCGGCACGGAGCAATCCCTCGTTGAACTGTCCCCAGTTTTTGTCGCTGCCGTATGCGGCTCCCATATTATGAATATACGTGTCGGCCACTTCCTTCTCATCTTCCCAACGGTCGCCGGCGGTAATCATTTCCTGTATTCCCGTACCGTACATCCCATTAATTCCCCCGAAAACACGTTGTGTGGACATTTCACGGGCATCTTTCGGCGCTACGCCCTGTTCGACCAGCAGGCGTTCGATTTCGACCGTACTGGCGGAAACCAGATTGTCATATCCGTCGTCTTTTGCCGCGGCCGCCATCTCTACGGCTTTCGAAATAAGCATCAGGCGCGAAGCCGCCAAATCGCGGAACTGCCCCGATGTCTGTACAACGACATCGATACGCGGACGCCCGAGCTCTTTCGCCGGGATAAGGCGCAGCTCGGTTACCCGGCCGTACGTATCGCGAATCGGCTCCACCCCGAGCATATACAATACCTGGGCGATGGACGTTCCTTCCGTCTCGATAAACTCACTGCTCCAAAAAGTATAACTGATTTTACGGGGATACTCGCCATGCTGCTTTTTATATGCTTCGAGCGTCGTATTCACTAAAGCCACTCCGCGGTCCCATGCGAGTTCCGAAGGCGTCGATTCCGCATTGATCGAATACAGGTTGCGCCCTGTAGGCACGGCCGAAGGATTCGCTACCGCATCGCCCCCCGAAGAAGGGGCCGTATATCCTCCCGACAAAGCATTTATCAATGCCTTGAATTCGAGTTCCGGACTTTCGCGCAGAGCTTGCTCGTAACGGGTAATATTGCGGATCGTACGCTCTATCTCCAACACCGCCCGCGCATGTTCTTTTTGTTCTTTCGTATACTCCTTCTTTTCGGGCTTATGTTGAGCCCTTCCCGGCATGCCTCGTTTGACCGGAGACAAAGCCGCCCTCGATTCTTCCAACTCCTGCGAGGTAATGCCGGCAATGCGGCAAACGAGTTGTTCGTCGGCGGGCTTTCCTGCCAGCACCTGATGGACAAGAGTCTTTGCCGGCTCCAGATAGCGCCGCGTAAAGAACGGCTTGCTTTGGAGCTGCTTATCGGTAATCTTGCCCCGTTGTTTATCGAGCGAAGCAAGGCTGTATGCAATCGGATCGGCACTCATCGCCAACACTGTCGACTTTATCTTTTCAGGAGAATAAGGAACGCCGGAAACATACAATTGCCCGTTCATCTTCTCATTCGCGATTTCCTCGGCATAATTGTCGATACGTTCTATTTCCTCTTCGGTATAGGGTTTCGATAGAATACTGTCGAGCCGCAAGTCGCGATGAATACCCATCTGCACGGTAATTTTTTTTATGGATAGTGAAGCTTGGGTCTGCTCCGTTTCTTTTGTCCTCGCAGGTGAGTCTTGGCTCTTATAATAATCGCGTATCTTATCTTGCAATGCGTTGAACTGCGAGCGGGTATTGCTTTCCATAAAAGCCGGCGTAAGATACGAAACCGTTGTTGCATACGAACGCCGTTTGGCGATCATGCTTTCGCCGACATTGCCGATGGTGTAATAATAGAAGTGAGGGATGGTTCCCACCAGACGGTCGGCCCAATCGTTACTGCTTAATGCGACCTGCTTCTGCGGCGTAAACTCGAGACTTCCATGCGTGCCGAAATGGATGAGTGCATCGGCTCCGAAACCGTATTGCGTCCATAAATACGAACCGATATACGTATGGGGAGGCGGCGATTTCGCACCGTGTACGATGGCAAAACTGTCGTCGCCCAAAGCCGCCATCGGTTGAGGCAGCAAGACGACATTCCCGAATTGAACGCGCGCAACAGCCAAATACTCTTTCCCGTCTTTGTTCAGCGCCATGTACGCCCCGGGAGCTTCGCCGTACACATCCGTCACGGCTTTATAGGATTCGGGGGACAAAGACCGGCGCACCCATTCCTCATATTCTTCTTTACCGACGAGTTGCGGATTCCCGTTTTTCAGGAATTCGTCGAACGCCCCTTCGGCATACGTGCTCAGCACCGACCCCTGTTTCATCAATAAGGCTTCAAACTCTTTTACCGTTGCAGGCAAGCGATCGACCGTATATCCTTCGGCTTTCAGTCGTTTCAATAAATTATAAAGAGAGGGAATCGTCTCCAACCCCTGAGCCGCCAACGTTTCCTGTCCGGCGCCTTTAAAATAATAAATGGCAACCTTTTTCTCGGCATTCTTTTTATGCTTCAGTGAAAGGACATTCTTCACAATTTGCGTAAAACTCCGCAAGCGGTCGGGAATGGTCCGGAACAGATACACTCCGTCGCTGTTTTTTTCCTGCGCGACCAACGTGTAAGGATAGATCGCTCCGTCCAATTCCGGCATCACCACGCTCTGACCCATGAATCCCCCGAACATTCCCATAGGATCTTTCATCCAATCCTCGCGCAACTGTAAAATGGTTAAAGGAGTAAAAACCGGTATATTGCGAGCTTGCAACCATTCAACCGTTTTATCGGGTTGTCCCATCAAGAGACGGCCGTGAGGAAAATAAATCACCGCATCGGGATGGATCTGATCCAGAAACTCGATGCGCTTGGTCATGGAAGAGAAGGGATACACATTCAATCCCGCATTTTGCAGCGAAACGATCAGGCTGTCCAAATGCTCCTTGTTTCCGCTGAAAGGGTCGTGAATACCCGCGATGACCGCCACCTTACCGGCTCCGTCCTTATACTGCCCCAACTTCTTCAGATAGGTTTCATAATCGCCCGCAGAAGTAAACGAGACCTCCTCATCGAGATGGAAAAAGGCATCTTCGATACTCTCCGCAACCGGCTCGGGAGGCGTTACAAAAAACGATTTCTTATCGATATGCTTACGGACATATCGCGCAAAATTGCGGTAATTGTTTTTATTGCCGTTATTCAAATAGCCCGAAATCTGTTCCAAATCGACACTATCGAGACTATTGATATGATTCTCCGGGCTCGTAGCCGCAAAAATGTATACCGGCAGTCCTTTATCGATAAGCTTTTGGATATGCCCCCGCTGTTCGGCCGATAGTTTTAAACCCATACCGAAGCCCAACACCAAATCATAGTCCTTCCACTTATCCACCTCTTCCGTCGCCAAGGACGCATAACGGATAAACGGGTCATCGTTCGATAACGCCATATTCGAGACCTGGAAAGGTTGAAAATTCACCAACGCTATTTTTGTAGGGGAGGCTGTTTTACTCCAAACGATCCATCCCGCGGCAGCGACAATAGCAGCCACCGCTATCCATAACAGATATTTTCCTTTTTTATTCATACGGCAAATTAATTAGTCAGTTTATAAAGTCTTGTCGGCCTGTATTTATTCTCCAACGACAATTCCTGTACCGCATTGCCCGAACGATCAACCGAATACAAGCCGTTGAAGCGGGACGCATCGCTGTTCGGGACGCAGATATACAGTTTATCATCGACGAGGTTAAAGACATTCATCCGGGAGGAAGTGTCGGATTCCGGAATATCGAGTTTGCGGATCGACAAATCGGCGGGATTCAGTTCGTAATACGCCATACGAATACCGCCGGGCGTATCGCTTTCCGAAAATCCATACGGCCCTACGGAAATATGTAAATACACTTTATTATTATAACTGATGATGGATTGGGCAATGCGTCCCTGCCCGAAATGCTTTTCCACATTAAACTCCCAGTCACGGTCGAAATCGGTTTCACCGCTTTTGATGCGGAAGATTTTCGAAGGATTGGGCGTACCGAACTGATTCCATCCCCAGGAACAAAAATACAAATTACCGTCCTCGTCTTTGGTTGTGGGATTGTTTTCGCTAACAAAGAATCCGACCGTTTTCGTGTCGGGATAACGGATAATCTTCTCCACTTGCCGCGATTCGATATCGATGACGGCGAGATAGAAATGCGTTTCATCATCGGCAATAATGTTGAAAGCGGCTTTTTCGAGGAATACCACGCTTACATACAGTTTGCCCTCTTTTTCTTCCAACACCAGCGAACCGGTGCGCACCATATTGTTTCCGCTCTCATCCACCCATTGTGCATGGGGGCGAAATGCTTCGATCGCTTCGCGAAGGTCGAAGGCATCGGTCATGACCATCGTAGAGGGATTAAACTGATAAATACGTTGCGGAACTAATCCTTCATTATAATAAAAGCCTGTGTTATTATTGACGATACACATCTTTTTGGTCGGGAACAAATTGTTCTTTCGCAAATTGAGACTTTGATCGATAAAGATCCGGTTGTCGGCGTTCATCGTCAGCCGGAAAATACCGGGCGTAGAGGAATAGCCTTTCTTATCCTTTGCCATGGAAAAGAAATATCTCCCGAAGGAATGATGTCCGGAAGAAACCGACGGATCGGAATTCGTGAATAACGCATCTTCCTGAAGCAAATCGTAAGGAGCCGTATTTTGCCGGACCGTATTCATTTCGAACGTAAAAAAACGGGTGATATCGACATTCGAAGCTTCTTCGATTGCCAATACATAATTATAAGAAGAGAAATCTTCTCGGGGAACATTCTCCCGCTCCAGATTTTCGATGGTGCAGGCGCCGAATAAAAGCGCTCCCAACCATAAAAAAGAAAGATATTTTATTGTACTCATTGTCTTTAGTCGCCAGTCTTCAGTCGCCGGTCACCGGTCTTCAGTCGCCATTAGTCACCAGTCTTTAGACTTCATTTGTAATTTGTAATTTGTAATTGTCTCCAGTCTCCGGTCACTAGTCTCCAGACTTTTGACTTCATTCGTAATTCGTAATTCGTAATTCGTAATTTGTAATTCGTAATTCGTAATTTGTAATTTGTAATTCGTAATTCGTAATTGTCGAATGTCTCCAGCCTCTATTTTATCAAATACACTACTTTCGCCCAAAAACTTCTTCCGGGACTCTGTATTTTAAAATTATTGTAGATATCGGCGTTGAACAGATTTCTGACCTCGAGGCCCAACGTTACGCGGTCGTTGCCCGACACGCCCATATCGAATGTAGCGCCGACCGTATGATGCTGCTGCACGGGAATCACCCGGTCGGTGTAGATTTGCGTTTTGCCGAACAGCCCCAAAAATCCATCGGGTTCGAATTGCCGCTCAATGAAATCGAGATAATATTGATGGACATACGAATAATTCCAGTAAGCTTTCAACTTATTCTCTTTGCCGAACAACTCTTTCCACACATATTCCGCGCCGAGGTTTCCGTAATAAAACGGCATGTTGCTGATCCTTGCATCCTGGTAATGCACATCGTTAATCTCGTCGATCGACCCGTTGTAACGGAATTCATTATACGTGACGTTCCCCATCACTTTCAACCGGTCGAAGAATGTATAATACCCATCGAACTCGATTCCGTATCCTTTTACTTTCTCGAGATTCAGAAACATTCCCTGATACTGATTGAGCTCTTTGAGTTTGATCAGATCGCGCGTGTTGCGGAAATAGGAATTCACCTCGAAATTGTACGTGTTGTTTTTATAAAATTTCAGCCCGATATTGTAGTTCACGCTTCTTTCGGGCGACAAATCCGCATTGGGCACGACAAATGTATTATCGCCGAATATTTCTTCCTGGTCGGGAAGGCGGAAGGTATTTTCAAACGAAGCACGAACCAATAAACGGGGGACGATATCATATTTGGCCGATAACGAAAAGCTCCATCCCTGCTTCGTCACCGAACGCTTCCTCTTCTCCAGCGTCACATAATCGGTTGTTTCGCCATCGGTGTGATACGAAAGCGACTTCACCTGCGCAATGGTACTCAGGCGATCGCGGAAAAATCGGCCTTCATGCCCCACTCCTACAATCAGGCGATTATAGAGGATGGATTTTTTCTGCAACGGATCGGCCTCATCATCGCGCGTGTTGACCAGATGGTTTTCGACTATATTAAAGGTGAAGGCATGCGACGAAACGGGACGGTACGACACCCATCCGCGATAAATAAAGTTGGAGAAATCCGACTCTACGCCGTTCTTTGAAGGATGCGACGTGTAGGCGCTGCCTATTTCCGACCCGGATACCGTAGGATGCGCCGCACCTTTCCAATCGTACCAGGTATTCTTCAGCGTATCGACAAACAAGGTGTTGATACGGCTGTAGACGGCGAACTGCGTCGTATTTATTTTTCCTCCGGCAAAAGCCTTTTTGTAGGTTACCGAAGGGATGAGCGGCGCCTTTTCCGTGCGGTACACGGCGCCGAAAGCACGGTCGCGCGTGGTAAAGTCGTTTTGTATTTGTTGATGCAACGCCAGGCTTGTCAGCCGGAACTGCAACAGGTCGGCCCAACGGACATTGTCTATATTCAGGAAGGCTTCGGCAAAATATTGTTTGAAGGCGTTATGGAAAAGACGCGCGTCGATATACGTATTTTGCCCGGTCGACTCGTCGAGATATGGCAGTCCTCTTGCGGTATAATCGTTGTCGGAATAATTTCCGAACGCATACACGCCGACCGACAAACGGTTATTCAAGCGGTGCAAGCCGTTTATCGTCGCGATATTCGTGTTAAACGAGCCGCGTTCGAAAGAAACCTGCCATTCCGACCGATAAAACTGCCGGCTGACCAAATTAATCGCCCCGCCCAACGCGTCTATCCCGATTTCGGCCGGCAAAACGCCTTTATAGACTTCGATACGTTCGAGGGAATTGACGGGAATCTTCGAGATCCCGAAGCCGGAGCCCAGATAATCCAACGGAATGCCGTCACGCATCAATTTCACGGAGCGGCCGCTGAAACCATTGATGATGACATCGGTCGTGGCACCTAAAGCTCCCGTGTTGCGCAACCGCACCCCCGGACTATTGTTCAATAAATTCTGAATATTCGTAGCTTTATCGAGCGACTGCGTCACATCGATCACTTCCGATTTGATCGGATTCAACCGCAACCGTTCCGTTTTATTCGGAGCGCTTACAGTGACCTCGTTCAACAACACCGTATCTTTTATACCGGGAGGTTTGTCTTGCGAGTACACCGCCACGGAAAAAATAAAAAGCAAGAAGAGAGATATATATTTCATTCTGAACCGATGCAAAAAGGAAAGGAGCATATCCGGCTGGTGTTATTGATTGATGATGTACATCCGTGCATTGCATCTTATCGCGATATTCCGCCAAAACAGCTCCATTCTGTTTTTGACAAAAGGGCAATAAGGCAATTGCGCTGCTTGTACTCAATAACCGTGATCCGCCGACATATAAATGACTTCATTATGGCAAAAGTGACTTTGCTGTAAAACCCTTGATCTAAAATGGAAATTGAGTTGGCTGAAAAATTTCCGTGATAGCAATTGTTTTATGATCGTGCGAATGACGTCCTCCGGATATACTCCTTTGTAATATAAATTATTTAAAGATCGTGTAGTTGTCTTTTTTGACTATTTTATCATCTTCCGTATCATCCGGTTTGACGGAGATAAACTGCCGTTTGAAAAGCGCTTGATCCACCGAACTTAAATCGAGTTTGGCTTCGTTTTCTGTTTTGTACTTATCGATGACCTCCTGCAAATCGAGCACCAGATACTGGGTATCGTCTTCTAACGCATACGATGCTTTCCAGACAAATTTCTGGGTATTGCTTGCCATCGCCCCGGCCTCTTTGACATAACTGAGAAGCGACGTTTTTTCGTCAAAACTACGCAAAGCTTGTTTGGTAGGTATGATTCCCGCAGGATACGAATATCGTATTTTTACGGAATCTTCCCGGTAAAAATGAAGCGTCATCAGTTTGGCAAATTCATACTTCGGATCTTGAACAGAAAATCCGGGATCATATAAATTCGAACCATTTTTCAGCAACCAGGCCTTACCGGCTATATTTTCATTTGTCACTGTGGGTGTGAATACTTCGGGAACGATTAACTCTTGCCCGTTCAATTTCAACGCCGGCGTGATATTCGTATCGATTTCACCCGTAGCTTCAACGAGTGTAAAGGTAGCGGTAGCCGTTACTTTCGGGCGTCCAAACGGATCGGTATAAGGTACGTCCTTTTTAGCCTGATCAAGACTTTGAACGGTGGTCGTAAATTCCAACGAACGCTTACCGTCGATAGTCGCCTCTTTCAAGGAGGAGGTTTCGGTCAGCGAAAAATCGAACGGGGGCATCGACTCATTAAACTGTTTTACGCTAAAACCCTTACCGTCGCTTGAGTAATTCCACACATAATAGATCGTACCTGAATTGCCGAAACTCTTGTTATATTGCTTGTACACTTTCCCCGATATTCCGGTTTTGGAATCGATATAATCCTGATTCGTAAATTCCACCCCTGAGAGACTTCCAAACATTGATGGCGCCCAAGGAATTAATTCATATTGATTTTCAACCCAATTACTTCCCCATTGCTTCACATTCGACGTAAAATTAATCTCTTTTATCGTCCATTTGCCTTCTATCTTTATGCCCTCTTCCACAATAGGGTCTTCTCCCTTGTCGCATGCCGTAAACGCTGCTATTCCACAGAGCAGAGCGGCTATCATCATCTTTATTTTCTTCATCTTTTTTATTAATAACTATATCATTAATTATAATGAGCGGGCTTTTCACGACTTCCAAAGCCTTTCAACTCTGCCTTCAAACCCACTTTGCAATTCCGCTACAAATGTACGCGCTCTTGCAAAAGCCCGCAATACCGAAAAATAATGATTTTTATATCAGAAAGTAGTTATTTATGGCGATAACAATGTGGCGGAAGGCTTGTGAAAATTTCACAAACCCCGCTACGATGGTTTTGCCGGTTGTGAAATTTTCAAAGGGGCCGCGACAAGTGAATTGGTGGTTGTGAAATTTTCAGAACTACCACGACAAGTGAATCGGAGCTTCTGAAATTTTCAGAACCGCCACGACAAGTGAATCGGAGCTTCTGAAATTTTCACAAGCTTCCCGACAGTTGTTTTGGCCTTTCTGAAATTTTCAGAGGGTCCAAAACAATTATTATTAATTCAAGTTTCGCAAGTTATTTCGCCTGAAAGTTTACAGTTAGTGTTTACTTCTTAACTTCTTACTCCTTACTCCTAACTGTTCTTAGTGTGTAATTCGTAATTCGTAATTCGTAATTCGTAATTTGTAATTCGTAATTTCTTAAAGTTCCTTGCGAAACTTGAGTTATGAAATTGAATACAAAGGTTGCTTAAAAGAATATCGCCGGAAGAATCGGCAAAGGAATGGATCGCTCTTCCGGAAGGATTAACCGGGAATAACTTTATTTTTAGCGACGGTGGCCACAAACTCCTTGAGGTAAAAAGGTTCGAAATAGGCCGTATCGACAAAATCGCGGGCGGCATACGCTTTTTCGGCCAAAGCCACCATCCCCGATGCGAGCGGATAAACCGACGGAATAAATACGGCATGCGGATGGGTGAGGATCTGCCTGCATTTATCGGCTCCGTTTCCGAAAAAATAAACGGTGTGTTGTTCCAACAGTTCGGCGTAACTATCGGCGGTCACAATATCGGCCGCCGTAGGGCGCACCATGTTCAACAACGTGTCGAAAAAAGCGGCATACACTTCCATGCGACGCGCATCGATCATCGGACACACCAAGGCATCCTTCTCCACACGCCTTTGCACCTGCGAAGCCATGAGGAGATGCGTAGGAACGGCGATAAGCGGCACATTCAGCCCGTAACTCAGTCCTTTGGCCTCCGATACGCCGATACGCAAGCCCGTATACGATCCCGGGCCGCTGCTTACCGCCACCGCATTGACGGTCAACTGCTTTTCGCGGGCATAGGTCATGATATCTTCCACGAAAACACCCAGCAAGGCCGCATGCTTTTGTCCTTCAAACTCTTCCCGGTTCACGATTACCGCGCCGTCGCGCGACAAGGCACACGAACAGGCTTGTGTAGATGTTTCAATATGTAGAATGATAGCCATAATAAATGAACGATATATGATGTATCAAGTATGATGTATGAAGTATGAAGGAGATGGATGAGAGATGAGGCAATTCAAAAAAGACCGCATCCTCTTTCGGGATGCAGTCTTTTTCTTTAAACCTATCGAGAGATATATTAATATCTGCTGCGTTCGCGATTACCATAACCACCGCCGCGGTTACCTCCACGGCTGCTGCCGCCTTCGGGACGGGGACGAGCTACGGATACCGATAAGGTACGTCCGTCGTACTCTGCTTCATTGAGTTCATCAATTGCACGTTGTCCGTCGGCATCATTAGCCATTTCAACAAAGCCATAACCCTTTGAACGACGGGTATCTCTGTCGGAAATAATTTTTGCTGAGGAAACTTCTCCATATTCCTCAAAAAGTTCTTTTAAATCGGCATCAGTTATTTGATAACTTAAGCCAGCTACAAAAATGTTCATGTAAAAAAATTAATAATAAATAAACTAAAAAATTCTGCACAAAGAAATTAGACCAGAGAAGTTAGAAAATGACTTAACAGGTTAATGTAAAGAAACTAAATTGCCAACCATCCTGTTTTAAATACTTTTGCACGGACAAAGATAGGAATAAAATCATTGGTAGCGACATAATTCGTCTTTTTTTTTCAATTTCAGGGGAAAAAAGACAATTAAACGTAAAAAAAGGTCTCCAGTCACCGGTCTTCGGTCACTGGTCTTTAGACCTCATTCGTAATTTGTAATTTGTAATTTGTAATTTGTAATTTGTAATTGTCTCCAGCCTCTAACCCTTCTATTGCCGTATCCCGTTCCGTTCGAGCAACGCATCGATGGAGGGTTCCTGCCCGCGGAAACGCAGGTAAAGTTTCGACGGATCTTCGGTATTTCCTTTTTCAAGAATGTTCGTCCGGAACGATCGCGCCGTCTTACGGTCGAAGATCCCGTTTTTCTTAAACACCGAAAAGGCGTCGGCATCGAGCACTTCCGACCATTTATAACTGTAATAGCCGGCGGCATAGCCTCCCGAAAAGATGTGCCCGAAGGCCGTCGACATACACGCTTCGGGGACAACGGGCATGAGTTGCACGCGCTGCATGGCCGTTTGCTCGAATGCGCGGACGTCGCCGTCGAATGGTTTTTCGAGTGTATACCAAGCCATATCCAGATACCCGAACGATAATTGGCGCAAGCACAAATAGCCGGTGGTGTAATTCGATGCGTCGATAATTTTCTGCACCAATTCCTGCGGCATTTTCTCTCCGGTTTGGTAATGGAACGCAAAACGGTCGAGGTATTCTTTTTCCACCAACCAGTTTTCCATCAGTTGCGAAGGCAATTCCACAAAATCGCGGTAGACGTTCGTTCCCGACAGCGACGGATAGGCGCTTTTGGCCAACATGCCGTGCAAGGCGTGGCCGAACTCGTGCAAGAAGGTTTCCACCTCGTCGAACGTCAGCAGCGCCGGTTTCGTTTCCGTGGGGCGGGTAAAATTCATGACAATCGACACCTGCGGGCGGCTGTCTGCCCCATCCTTTATATATTGTTCTTTGTACGAGGTCATCCATGCGCCCGAACGTTTCCCGTCGCGCGGGTGGAAGTCGGTGTATAGGACGGCCAGAAACGCACCGTTTTCGTCCATCACATCAAACGCTTCCACTTCGGGATGATACACCGCGATGGCGTCATTCTTCACAAAGGTAAGCCCGTATAAATCGGTTGCGAGGCCGAACACGCCTTTCTTCACATTTTCCAGTTCAAAATACGGGCGCACCCTTTCGTCGTTCAAATCATATCGTTTGTGCTTGAGTTTATCGGCATAAAAGCTCCAGTCCCACGGTTGGATGTCGATCGCCGCCCCTTCCGTTTCGGCGGCAAACGCCTGCACTTCGCTCACCTCCTGCTTCGCCACAGGACCGTATGCGGCAGCCAGTTGGTCGAGCAAGGTAAACACGCTCTGTTGGTTTTTCGCCATGCGGTTTTTCAACACATAGTCGGCATAATTCTTATAACCCAACAAGTTGGCGATCTGCAAGCGGAGGTTCACGATTTGTTGCACCAGCCTCTTGTTATCGAATTCGCCGCCGTTCACACTCTTTGTATTGTAGGCCATATACAGTTTGCGGCGCAAGTCGCGGCGGGTGGAATACTTCATCAATCCGATGTAACTCGGCGCCGACAAGTCAAACAGCCAGCCCTCTTTCGATTTCGACTTGGCTTTCGATGCGGCAGCCTCTCTCACACTTTCGGGCAAGCCGGCCAAATCGGCTTCGTTCGTCAACAACATCTCAAACGCATTGGTTTCCTTCAGGTTGTTTTGCCCGTATTCGAGAGTCGCCTTGCTCAGTTCCTCCGACAGTTGCCGGTAGACCTGTTTTTTTTCGGGCGAAAGCGTCGCGCCGCTATCCTCGAAATTATCGTAATATTCTTCCGTAAGGCGAATCTGTTCAGGCGTAAGTCCCGATGTCAAGCGGGCATCATAGACCGCCTTAATTCGCTCGAACAGTTTTTCATTCAGGTTGATATTGTTCGAATGCTTCGAAAGCTTGGGGCTTAAGCGCTGCGAAACAGCCATCATTTCGTCATTACTTTCCGCGCTCAATAAATTGAAGAAAACGCTGCTCACGCGGGTAAGCAACTGACCGCTAAATTCCATTGCTTCAATGGTGTTCCGAAATGTCGCAGGCGCGGTATCCGCCACGATCCGGTCGATCTCCTGCTGATGTTCGCGAATGGCTTGTTCGAAAGCCGGTTCATAATGCTCCGTTTTGATCAAGCCGAACGGTGCGGTACCGTGCGGCGTGTCGAAAGGTCGGAGAAACGGATTGTCGCCGGCCTTCCCTGTTGCTATTGTCGTCATAAATAAAAGGAATATAAAAATCTTTTTCATCTTGTCTTTTGTCTTTGAATGATGATAAGAGGCAAAGATACTGATTTTATTTTGATAAGAACCGTGACAAAAGACAAAAGGCTGACGACTACAGACCGGAGACTGATGACCGGAGACCGACCGCCGACAGCAAAAAAATAATTGGATTATTGTATAAATAAGTGTACTTTTGCAGACAAAATGTAAGTATAAAGTTTCATTCTTCTACAGCTATGGATTTTTTCGGGTTGAACGCATTAGAAATAATAAGTGCTTTTTTGGTCTTGTTTGCTATTATCGACGCTACAGGATCGGTGCCTATATTTCTCAACCTGAGAAGTAAAGGCAAGAAGATCGAGCCGTTTAAAGCTTCCGCTTATTCATTCCTCATCTTACTGTTATTCTTATTTGTCGGGGAATGGATTTTGAAACTCTTCCAGGTCGATGTTTCTTCCTTTGCGGTCGCAGGGGCGCTGGTGATCCTCATCATTTCCATCGAGATGATTTTCGGAGTGGAAATATTCAAAAACGAAAGCCCGGACGAATCCGACAACTCGGCTACGCTCGTACCGATAGTCTTCCCTTTAATCACCGGACCCGGTACGTTTACGACCCTTCTCTCCATGCGTGCCGAATACCACTCGATTAACATCATTATCGCCGTATTATTAAACATGGTAATTGTTTATTTGGTATTGCGGTATGTAGATGTGGTAAAAAAAATCATGGGAGTGGGGGGCGTATTTATCTTACGCAAGTTCTTCGGCGTGGTGCTCATGGCCATTTCGGTAAAACTGCTGACATCCAACATCAGCATTCTGTTTACTTCTTTCCAATAGGATAAGTCACCGGCTGCCGGCCTTCGGTCGCCGGGTCTTCAGTCTTTAATCCTTTGGCTTCACTTGTAATTCGTAATTTGTAATTTGTAATTCGCAATTCGCAATTCGTAATTCTCTTCAACCTCCATTTTAATATTTTTTCTTGCAAGACGTTTCGTGTTTTAACGGAAAAAGAAGTATCTTTGCGCACGAAACGCATAGAACTGTATGTGTTCGGTTTAAGGTTTCTCTTATAAATAATAGATCATTAGTATTAGCATAAAAAAATCAAAAAAACATGAGGATTATTAGTGTCTTAGGACGTGAAATTTTGGATTCAAGAGGGAATCCGACAGTCGAAGTAGACGTGTTGACGGAATCCGGAGCTTTCGGCCGTGCAGCCGTGCCATCCGGCGCATCTACCGGTGAAAATGAAGCGCTCGAACTTCGTGACGGCGACAAAAAACGGTATGGCGGCAAAGGCGTATTGAAAGCCGTTGCAAACATCAACGACGTGATTGCTCCTGCTTTGGTGGGATTGAACGTATTGGAACAAACGAAAATCGATGCAAAACTGCTCGAACTCGACGGAACAAAAACAAAATCGAACCTCGGCGCAAATGCTTTGTTAGGCGTTTCTTTAGCGGTAGCAAAAGCCGGCGCAAACTATCTCGGCTTGCCTTTGTATCGTTATATCGGCGGAACCAATACGTATGTATTGCCTGTTCCCATGATGAATATTATCAATGGGGGGTCTCATTCCGATGCTCCCATCGCTTTCCAGGAATTTATGATTCGTCCGGTTGGCGCTCCTTCTTTCAAAGAAGGGTTGCGGATGGGCGCCGAAGTATTCCACGCTTTGAAGAAAGTTCTTCACGATAAAGGATTAAGCACTGCTGTAGGTGACGAAGGCGGTTTCGCTCCCAACCTTGCCGGAGGAACAGAAGAAGCGCTCGAATCGATCCTGACGGCGATCCGGAACGCCGGTTATGAACCCGGAAAAGATGTGAAGATTGCTTTAGACTGTGCTTCTTCGGAATTTTATAAAGATGGTATCTATGACTATACCAAATTTGAAGGCGCTCATGGTAAAAAACGTACTTCCGCCGAACAAGCCGACTATCTCGAACAATTGATTGCGAAATATCCGATCGACTCTATCGAAGACGGAATGGACGAAAACGATTGGGCCGGATGGAAATTGCTTACCGACCGTATCGGCAGCAAATGCCAGTTGGTGGGTGACGACTTGTTCGTTACAAACGTTGACTTCCTGGAAAAAGGTATCAAAGAAGGATGCGGCAACTCGATTTTGATTAAAGTAAATCAAATCGGCACATTGACCGAAACGTTGAACGCTATCGAAATGGCTCAACGCAACGGATATACCACCGTAACGTCGCACCGTTCGGGCGAAACCGAAGATGCTACCATCGCCGACATTGCAGTGGCAACCAATTCGGGTCAGATCAAAACCGGTTCGTTGAGCCGTTCCGACCGTATGGCAAAATACAACCAATTGCTTCGCATCGAAGAAGAGTTGGGCGACCGCGCCGTATATGGTTACCGGAAACTGAAATAATAATTGTAAGACTCGATAATAATTAAAAAAGGTGGATCGCTAAACGCGATACCACCTTTTTTATATGCTTATCTTTTTAAATCCAAATCAGCCAAGTTCTCAAGCAACAATCTGGCTTTCGGATTGAGTATGTCAATTTTAATTGTTTCCATAACCTGATTTTTTCAGCAAATATACGAAAGATTCCCTGCAATAATAAAAAGAATGTATCCGTTAGGAAAGAAGAGGGCTGCTCGCCTTATTCACAAGATATACGAGCGACCGGTAAGAAATACCGCTGTTGATCGATAATCCGATTTCACACGTGCGGCTATTCGAATACCCCTCCTTGGCATCCAATATCTCTTGCTTCAGCGGCGCTAACGCCGAGTTGTTCAATTCGGGATAGAAGAACCCGCGATCGCCGGCCCATCCGCAGCAACCGACATTATCGGGCACAACGACTTTCTGCGCACAAACCGAAGCTACGTGATACAGCTTTTGCTGCAATTGCATTTTCGTGGAACTGCAGGTGGTATGAATCGCCACCGATATCGGTTGTTTATTGATTTGAAGATGATCCAACAAAAAGTCATGAATAAATTCCACTTGATCGTATAACCGAAGTTTCGGATCGAGCGTTTCTTTCATATGAAGTAAACAGGGGCTCATATCGCACACGATGGGCAATTCGCCTCCACGACTGACTTGCATCAACGCTTCACCGAGTTCTGTTTCCTTTTGTTTCGCCTGTTTCCGGAAGCCTTTGCTGCTGAAAGCCATTCCACAACACAACCGATCTTTGTTTTCAGGGATGATCACATTATAACCGGCTTTATTCAGGAGAGAAATCATGGCCGAAGGCACATCTTCTTGCTTGCCGTACCCCTCATGCCCGGGACCTCCCATCGAACGGGTAATGCACGACGGAAAATACACCACCATCGGCGATTCGGCGCTCACGGGGAAAATATTTCGTTTGATCTTACGGCTCGCTGAAGGTGTTTGCCGCGTCCAGAGAGGAAAACCGCCGTCAAAAAGCTTATACATTCCTTTGGTAATGCTTTCCATATTCCCGTATCCTATCACATGGGCGAGCGAATGGGGTACGTTCAGCAACGAACGGATCAAAGCCGTCACATTCCCCATATTATCGGCAATAGCTTCCGCCACGTTACCCGCAAAGCGCCCGTTATTCTGCCAACGCAGCTCTTTCACCAACGTGCCGGTGTTAATCCCCACGGGACAAGCGATACTGCATAATCCGTCGGTAGCACAAGTTTCATCCAATGGATAAGAAATCTGCTTGGCCAGTTCACGCACGGCTTTTCCGTTCTTCTTCGCGTTCGCTTCATCCACCAACATGCGGTAAGCCACAATGCGTTGACGGGGCGTAAGGGTGAGGTTTTTCGAAGGACAACTCACTTCGCAGAATCCGCATTCGATACACTTATCGATAATCGGATTCGCCGAAGGAATATTCTTGAGGTTTTTAATGAAAATTTCTTTGTCTTCATTAATAAGGACTCCGGGATTTAAAACATTCATCGGATCGAAAGCCTTTTTAATCCGCTTCATCAGCGCATAAATATCCGTTCCCCATTCTTGTTCGACAAAGGGCGCCATATTACGTCCCGTGCCGTGCTCTGCTTTCAGGCTACCATGATACGCCACGGCAACCATCTCACACAGTTCGTGCATAAACTGCCCGTATTTTTCGACTCCGTCGGGCGAATTAATATCAGGGAAAACCGTAAAATGAACATTCCCGTCAAGCAAATGCCCCCACATAACGGCATTGGCATACCCCGAACGTACAAGCAATTCGCGGACGCTGACCAGCGCATCGCCCAACACTTCGGCGTCAAAAGCAATATCTTCGATAATAGAGGCCGTATTGACAGGCCTTCCGGCCGCAGCCGAAGTAAACAACCCGTTACGCACACTCCAATAAGAGTTGTACAGATGTTTATCGGTTGTAAACTTGATCGGAAATAGCGTGGGAATATGGCTGAGCTTGGCCTCGATATCCTGCATTTGCGCGAAGAGGGTTTCTTCGTCGTCGGCCGACGTGTCGATCAATAAAGCGACGGCATTTTCGGGAAGGGTTTTCAACTCGGGAGGCATTCCCGGTTCGTCTTCCACCGCGCGCATGGCGTTGCGATCCATTAACTCGGCAGCCATAACCTCACAATTCCTCAACGGAACGATCGCATTACACACTTCGCGCAAACTGGGGTAATAAATCATTGCCGTGGCTTTCAGCGGCGCATCGTGCACCGTTTCGAACGTTGCTTGCGAAACAAACCCCAACGTTCCCTCCGACCCGATCATTAAATGTTGAATGATATCGATCGGATCTTCAAAATCGATTAAAGAATTGACGCCGTAGCCGCACGTGTTTTTCAGTTGAAACTTCGTCGCTATTTTATTTCGTATCGACTCATTGCCGACCGCTTCGCGATGAATATCGGTTATTTCTTTGATCAAAGCCGGATGCGTTTCGGCAAAACTCTTGCGACTGGCTTCGTCGCCCGTATCCAACACGCTTCCGTCGGCAAAGAGAATGCGCATCGATCGGATCGTATTGTAACTGTTATATTTGATCCCGTAACTCATCCCGCTGGAGTTATTGCCGATAATTCCGCCGATTTTTGCCGAGTTAATCGATGCCGGTTTCGGCCCCAGTTTCCGTTTGTAACGCATCAGCAAGCGATTCGCAGCAGTACCGGTTAATCCGCAGCCGAACGTTGCCGTATAGCCGTTATCGGTAATCGTCGAAAATTCAAATCCCTGCCCGATCTCCATCAAAACAGAGTCGGATATGGTTTGTCCGCTCAAACTGGTGCCCGCGGCTTTAAACGTAAGCGGAACCGTATTCTGATGACAAAATCGCAACAAACGAATGACTTCATCTTCCGAATCCACTTTTACAACGGCTTTCGGGATGAGCCTGTATAATCCCGCATCGGTGCCTTTGGTCACACACGAGAGATGATCGGTAAAAACCTGACTTTTTAAAAATAAAGAGGCGAGTTGTGAGTTTAAATGTGATGCTTCCATATGATTGAATTTATAATGGATTAAAAAGAATTTAACGACGTATCTTTTCGATTCGCTGCATCAAAGATAATAGATATAAAGTGATTTTAATGACAAAAAAACAGAAAAAAAGCTGCTCAGAGCAGCTTTTTAATAATTTCTTTTTTACTAAACGATGAAGAATGCTTTATTTCAACGAAATAAATACGTCTTTTTCCACTTCTTCCACGAAGATTTTACCTTCTCTTGCCAACCAACCGATGGCTGCATAGAGATCTTTGTCCGTCAATTTTGTCGTTTTTTTGACATCCTTAATATTCTGCCGGCCAACTTCATCCAATTGAGTCCAAACTTTTCCGGCATTTGTTCCAATCTTTTCAATCATTTCTTCTGATTTTTAAAAATAACCTGTTACGGCTACAAAGATAGAGTTATATTTTTACAACAGCAATGCATACAAAAAAAATCTTTACGTAAAAGTTAAAATACGCAAACAAACCAGTGCTTTTAAAATGCCCCGAGCGGACAAAGGTGCGCAAAAATATCGGAAATTTGTTGCAAAAGCGAATGCGACGGATCGTTATAGACGATAAAGTCCGCTCGTCTCCGTTTGTCGTCTTCCGGCAGTTGTCCTTCCATGCGCTTACGGACTTCCGACTCTTGCGTATTGTCGCGGGAGAGGATTCTCGCTATACGAAGCGCTTCGGGAGAATAAACAGCGATCACCTTATCGACATACTCTTGAAAATTCGCCTCAAAAAGAAGCGCCGCTTCGATTGCCACAATCGGATATTGATTCCGCTGTTCGGCCCATAAAGAAAATGCTTTCGCTACTTCCGGATGGATAATGGAATTCGCTTTACGAAGATAATCGGGATTTTTAAATATGATTTCCGCAAATCTTTTTCGATTCAATTTCCCGTTCTCGTCATACACTTCTTTTCCAAAACAGGCGATTAACTTTTCGCGAATAACCGGTGAACGGTCGTTCAGTTTCTTAGCCTCCGTATCGGCATCAAAGACCGGGATATTATAAAGCCGTAAAATCTCGCTTACAATCGATTTACCGCTTCCGATACCTCCGGTTATCCCTATTTTCAGCATGACCTTGAAATATGATTATCTGTCTTCAAAAAGAAATTCTACGGAAGAGGGAGAAATGCGCGTATTGACAATCGAAGACGGACTTTTGGTCAGCTCCAACTCGACTCTTCCATTCTCATTCGAGTGAAACTGGCGGTAATCGAGTTGAATTTGAAAGTCCTCAGGGGTAATGTTCTTATATTCGTCCAACGTGACCGAAAAAGAGATGCTTGCTCGGGAAGGAAAGAACTTCACATCCCGATCTTGAGGAAGATTGCGGCACGTGATAGGGATTTCAATGGTGCGTTCCGTATATTCTTTGACGGGAATATAAATCTCCACGGCATCGGGGACAAACTTCACACCGGTGACCGGCTTTATTTTTATCGAAAGCTGCGACGTAGCCTTAATTCTGTCGAAAACCGTATATTCGGTGATGGCGGCGGTTAATTCATCCAAATCGCGTTGAGCGCCATAAGCCGTTACGGTAGGCGGTACAAATGTCGCGGTATCGGCCACCAGGTTTGCCCGGCTCGTGGTAATTTCCCCATCAAAGACGACGGAAAGCTTTTTATTTTGCAATTTGGAAGTTACCAATGAAATATTCGCCGGGGAATATCCCCGCAATTGAACGTTTCCGGGCAACCGCGACCCGATGAGTTGTATGTATTGATTGCCCTGTAATGTGACGATGCCGTCTTGTTTATATTCCTCAACATTAACTTCAAGGGAATCTCTTTTAGAAAGATCCAATCGAAACATTTCCGACCCTTTGCCCGATACCCGTATCTCCAGAAATTCGGGAAGGGGGCTGTCGAAAATCTCATTATCGGCAATATGGGTATATTTTAAGGGAATCCGATACGTCCCGTCTATATCGCGTTGAAAAAAGAACATCAACCAAAAGATAAAAGACAATAGAACAAAAAACAAGAAAGTGAACAGATTTTTCCAAGGGAAGTTGGAAAAATACGTTCTCAATCTCGGTCTCCATTTCCTTATGGTTGATGCCAAGTTCATACAATACGCAACCCTTTATTATTTTTCGTTCGGTTTTGTATTCGACGGCGCTGCATAGACGGATGATTTTTCGAATTTCATCTTAACGCCATCGGCTACCTCTACTAAAAACCAAGTGTCGCCGACTTCTTTTACCCGTCCGTGTATTCCTCCGGCGCTAACCACCTTGTCGCCTACATTGATGGCATTACGAGCCTTCTCAACTTCTTTTTGCTTTTTCTGTTGGGGACGAATCATGAAAAAATAGAAGATGGCGATAATGGCAACCATCATAATAAGGGAAGCGCCCATTCCTCCGCCGGCACCTCCGGCCGCTTGTAATAAAATATTCATAGAATAACCGTTTTAAATTGTTTGAATTAAATTTTTACGATACTATTTTCCGTTCTGATCTCTTTGACAACAGCATCCAAAATTCCATTAATAAACGTACTGCTTTTGGGGGTGCTGTAGAATTTCGCAATTTCAATATATTCGTTGAGTGAAACACTTGCCGGGATCGATTCGAATGTAAAGATTTCGGCAAGGGCTACCTGCATAATAATCATATCCATAAAGGCAATGCGGTCAAAATCCCACTTATCCGTGGTCTTTTGGATGAGCGCGCGATACTTGTCTTCATTGTGAATCGCATCATTCAATAGCTCCAGCGCGTATTTCTTATCGCCCTCATCTTTAAACATCGGTAATAGCGATTGCTTCGAGCCGTTTTCTTCCGAAAACTTTTTAATCGTTTTCAACACAAATGTCTGTATGATATCGATCCCGTCATTCCAATAAATGCATTCATCTTCGAGCAGATCGTCCAACGCCTCATTCATATAAATGAATTGTTTGAAGACTTTTCGCCAAAACTCTTTATCATCATCATAATCCGGATGATCCAATGCGGCATATTTTTGATACGTATCTGAAGCCAAGATCTCGTCGAGCATATTTTTCACAAATACATCATGCTCATTCCACGACATGGGACGCTCGCCCAAATAATCATTGAACTGTTGATTGTCCCGAAGTTGGGAAATAAACTTATTATTTATCAGATGAGTATTGGGATTCAAATCTTCCTCCGAAGGAAGAAACTTGTTCCGTTTAGTCTCGACTCTGTTTTCATAAAGAAGGGTGAGCTCGACCATCAAGAGCAAGAGATAATAATAAAGATCATAAGACTTTTGCAGCGCGAACAAAAGGTTTTTTTCTGCTTTCAGCAAATCTTTATTCGTATTTTGATACCACGAATAGATAATTTGGACTATTCTTATACGAATTAAGTTTCTATTTATCATTGTTGAAATGAACTTTTTAAAGTTACAAAAGTAGACAAATTTTCGGAATATACCAATGAAATGCACGAAACGTTTGTCAACAAATGCCTTTACTGCGATATAAACTACGATATAAAAGGATAACCCCAACCGGGGATATCGCTCGGAGCGATACTCCCGGTTACTCAAAAAGAAGGAACAAATGCTTGCGGAATAAAAAGATAATCACTACCTTTGCCCGGCTTTTTTAGAAGCTCCCGTGTGATGGGAAATAAAGAAAGAGCTTTATTTTGAGTAACACAAACAACAAGATTAAAAATGAAAACATTTGAATTAAAAGGCGAAATCAGACAAGGTTTCGGAAAAAAAGCGGCTTCGACATTTCGTAAGCAAGGTCTTATCCCCTGTGTCGTTTATGGAGGACATGAAGGGGAAAATGTAAATTTTGTCGTAGAAACAAGAAACGTTCGCGATTTGATTTATACCCCTGAAGTATTTTTGGTCAACTTAAACTTGGGTGATAAAACCATTCACGCAATTGTAAAAGACATCCAGTTTCATCCGGTAAAAGACACGATTCTTCACATGGATTTTCTGCATATCTTCGACAATGCTCCTATTGTTATTGATATACCGGTTCGTTTAGTCGGATTAGCCGCGGGCGTGAAAGCCGGTGGTAAACTTTCGTTAGACATCCGTAAACTGAAAGTAAAAGCCCTTCCGGCTAAATTACCTCAAGAATTGCAGATCAATGTCGAAAAGCTGGAATTAGGCAAAACCATTCAAGTCGGAGACCTTCATTATGAGGGATTGGAACTGCTGAATGCAAAGAATGCCGTTATATGCCGCGTTCAACTGACCCGTGCCGCAAGAGGAGCTGCTGCAACACCAACAACCGAAACAGCAAAAGCACCCGAAGCAGCAAAATAAAAACAGCATACAGGAAACGAATAAATGAAATACTTGATTGTCGGATTGGGCAATATCGGACGAGAGTACGAGAATACCCGCCACAATATAGGATTTATGGTGTTGGACGCTTTTGCAAGGGCGTCCAATGCTGTTTTTGAGGATAAGCGATATGGTTTTGTGGCCGAGATGCGGCTGAAAAACAAATCGCTTATCCTTCTCAAACCGTCGACTTTTATGAATCTCAGCGGCAATGCCGTCCGCTATTGGTTGCAAAAAGAAAAAATCGAGAATGAACAGTTACTCGTTGTGGTAGATGATCTATCGCTTCCTTTCGGAACGTTGCGACTCAAGTCCAAGGGGAGCGATGCCGGGCATAACGGACTGAAAAACATTCAAGAACTCATTGGACAGCAATATGCACGGCTACGTTTCGGTATTGGCAATGATTTTCCCCGGGGAATGCAGATCGATTATGTATTAAGCGATTTTTCGGGCGAAGAGAAACTCCTTCTCCCCGAACGGATGGAAACCGCTTCGGATATGATTCGTAGTTTTTGCCTTGCCGGGGTAAATATCACCATGAATCAGTATAATAACAAATAAGATGGCTAAAACCTGCTTTATGGAGAGCATCAATTATGGAAGACGTTCGAATTGACAAATGGTTATGGGCGGTAAGAATCTTCAAAACCCGCACCATTGCAGCCGATTCTTGCAAAAAAGGACGGGTTATGATACAGGATGTAACCGTGAAACCCTCGCGAATGATTCGCGTAGGGGAAATCATCCAAGTGCGAAAACCTCCTGTAACGTTCTCATTCAAAGTCCTCTACCTGTCGGATAAGCGCATGGGCGCGAAGTTGGTTCCGCAATTCATGGAAAATGTCACTCCCCCGGATCAATACGAAATTCTCGAATTAAATAAAATCAACGGCTTTGTGGATCGACAACGCGGTACCGGCCGGCCGACCAAGAAAGATCGCCGGGAATTGGAGCAATTCACGGATACATTCGATTTCGAAGAGTTCGATTTTGAGAATTGAAACGGATCGCCTAAAAAACGACACCCGATTGATCGATACCTTTATCACCTCTCTCTGGTCTCCGTGCCGCTTTCATCGTATAGGTTCGGCTGTGGGTATTTTAATCGTAAATGTCGACCCATCCACTACTAAACTGTTTTTTTATAAGGAAATCACTTCAGGAAACCGATAACCATCCTTTCTCTTTGTCGTAATATGGCACAACCGGACACGTATCGTGTTGCAAACAAAAAGGAGCATCGGTTTCCGCATGATTGGCAATGAGACGCTGATAATGCTCCGTTTGTTTTACAAATTCCAACGGATCGGCTTTCGCCTTTTCCCATAGATGCAGGGCGATACGCACGGAATCGGGAAGGCGGCGGACAACCGCTTTTTGAATGAACTTTTCGGCAAAAGCCCCGGCAAAAAGCGTATCTTCTATATTTATCCGATTGTTCCATCCGGCACAGAGAATAACAACTCGCCCGCCAAGATCAATCGATTTCTCCATCAACACATCGATATTCGAGAAAGCCCCGATAAGCAAATAAGCGGAATCTTTTGCCGCCTCTACGGCTTGTGTCCCGTTGGTAGTAGTAAAAACAATGGTTTTGCCGCCGACTTTTTCCGCAGTCACATCAAAAGGCGAATTCCCGAAATCGGCAAAATCGCATTTACGGGCATTCCGTTCGGCCCCGACCGGAAAACCTTGCGCTTTATACCGTTCGGCATCTTGTATACCGGCAACGGGAATAATAGCGCGCGCACCATTGGCAAATGCGGCACAAATAGTGGTTGTCGCCCGGAAAACATCCACCACTATCACCCTGTCGTTTTCTTGACGATAAGCCGGATATAAAGCCGGCGAAAGACACACTTCGAGTTCCATATACCATACGTTTTGCGGGCGAATGTAGTAAAATAAAATGTTTTTTTCGTATCTTTCGGCTCGATTTAAACAAACGAAACATGAATCTTTCTTTTTTCAAGGCAGGGCCTTTCTTTCTGCTTGCCGGCCCCTGCGTCATCGAAGATGAAGAGATGGCGCTGAGAATAGCGGAACAAATCGTCGCGATCACGCAAAAGTGGAACATTCCTTATGTCTTTAAAGGATCCTATCGCAAAGCCAACCGCTCGCGAGTGGATTCGTTTACCGGCATTGGCGATGAGAAAGCGCTGAAGATCTTACAAAAGGTAGGAAAGACTTTCGGCATTCCTACGGTGACCGATATCCATGAAGCGCACGAAGCCGCCTTGGCGGCCGAATATGTAGATGTGTTGCAGATACCGGCCTTCCTGTGCCGTCAAACCGATTTGTTGATTGCAGCAGCTAAAACCGGAAAAGTCGTCAACATTAAGAAGGGACAGTTTCTATCGGCGGAAGCGATGCGTTTTGCCGCACAAAAAATAACCGACAGCGGCAATGAGAATGTTTTGCTGACGGAACGGGGAACAACGTTCGGTTACGGCGACCTGGTGGTGGACTTCCGCTCCATTCCGGCCATGCAACAATTCGGGTTTCCGGTCGTAATGGACGTGACGCATAGTTTGCAACAACCCAATCAATCGTCAGGCGTAACCGGCGGACAGCCCCGCCTGATCGAAACCATCGCCAAAGCCGCCATCGCCGTCGGCGCCGACGGGCTGTTTATCGAAACCCATCCCGATCCGCTCCATGCCAAGTCCGACGGGGCAAACATGCTGCCGCTATCGCAATTGGAATCCCTCTTATCGAAATTAGTCCGGATACGTCAAGCATTATGATCCTCACCCCTTACCGCATCGTCTTGGCTTCCAACTCTCCGCGGCGCAAAGAATTACTTTCCGGCATCGATGTGCCGTACGAAATTCACACACTCCCGGATATTGATGAATCCTATCCTCCGAATATCTCACAGGAAGAAATACCGGAGTTCCTGGCAAAGAAAAAAGCCTCGGCGTATTACTCTCAAATGGATACCGATACACTGCTCATTACAGCAGATACCGTGGTGCTGCTTAAAGGCTTTGTGCTCGGAAAGCCTGCCGATAAAGAAGAAGCCAAACAGATGTTGCGAAAATTGACGGGCAACACTCACCGTGTGGTAACCGGCGTATGTCTCACTTCAAAAGAAAAACAAGTCAGCTTTTCCGATACGGCATCTGTGACTTTCGGAGAACTCACCGACGAAGAAATCGATTATTATGTAGAGAAATATCAGCCTATGGACAAGGCCGGTGCGTATGGTGTGCAGGAATGGATTGGCTACGTGGGCGTGGAAAAAATAGACGGTTCGTATTTCAATGTAATGGGGCTACCCATCTATAAAGTGTACCGGGCAATCCGGGATTTTTGAAGATTGATGAAGATTGAAAGAGATTATTAAGAGGCGGCAGGGAGAATCTTGCCGATAACCCACTTCAGCAGCGTGGTCTTGTTCATCTCAATCTTACCCTGAAGGATAAGTTCTGTTTTCAATTCCACTTTCGGAGCCACATTGCCTTGCGGTTGCAGGGTTATCCGGTATACACTTCCCCGCCCCGACAATTCCGCCGTATCGCAAACGGCGGTGATGGTAAAGCACTCCGGCAAGATCGTACCGTAAGGCGATGACCGAATACTTACTCCTGAAAACTCCGGCAACTTGGCCCGCTCTTTTTGCGGTATCGCGGCCGTGTAGTGCAACCCTCCCCTCACATCCTGCGTGACGGTTATCACCGTATCCACCGACGGCCGGTAAGGAATAATGGCCGCCGCAACCACCATCGCGGCCAATGCCAGTCCGATCATCGCCGTGCCCCACCGCACCATCACCGCAGGAATCTGCCCGATGATGTTCCGCACCTTTTCGCTCCGCAATTCTATCTGTTTATCCTCTTTCTTCATTTCACCTTTATCTCCTTGTCTCTCTGTCTCTCTGTCTCCTTGTCCCTTTGTCTCCTTATCCCTCTGTCCCTTTATCTCCTTGTCTATTTGTCTTAGCTGCCTCCCAGTTCCA
>DHOU01000027.1:810-978 GCA_002409745.1 Bacteroidales bacterium UBA5382 | reverse complement strand
GTCTCCTTGTCCCTCTGTCTCCTTATCCCTCTGTCCCTCTGTCCCTCTGTCCCTCTGTCCCTTTGTCCCTCTGTCCCTTTGTCCCTCTGTCCCTTTGTCCCTCTGTCCCTTTGTCCCTCTGTCCCTTTGTCTTAATAGTCTCCCTGTCTTAGCTGCCTCCCAGTTCCA
>DHOU01000027.1:370-555 GCA_002409745.1 Bacteroidales bacterium UBA5382 | reverse complement strand
CCGTGCTCAGGCGGTGCGCCACCACAACCACCGTCTTGTCGCGGTAAAAAGCCTCCAGGTTCTCCACGATCGCCCGCTCGTTGTTCGCGTCGAGCGAATTGGTCGCCTCGTCCAGGAAGACAAACGGCGGGTTTTTATACACCACCCGGGCAATCAGGATGCGCTGCCGCTGCCCCTGGCTCACC
>DHOU01000027.1:0-193 GCA_002409745.1 Bacteroidales bacterium UBA5382 | reverse complement strand
CTGGCTCACCCCCTGCCCGTCCTGACCGATCTTCGTGTTGTAACCCAACGGCAACGCTTCGATGTACTCCGCAATATTAGCCACACGGGCGGCATCACGCAACCGCTTCACATCAATCTCGTCGTCCGACACGGCAATGTTGCGGGCGATCGTGTCCGAAAAAAGGTAGCCGTCCTGCATCACCGCCCCGCAC
>DHOU01000026.1:42371-42851 GCA_002409745.1 Bacteroidales bacterium UBA5382 | reverse complement strand
TCTTTTTTCTCATTTGTTTAGATTAATAAATAGATTTATAATAGAATGTTTTACCGGACGATAATTCGTCCTTGCCCTCTTCACCTCCTTTTTATCGTGAATGAACCTTTTGGAGGCTTGATCGCCACATCCGGATAAACCGGAAGTTCCAACACCGACATGCCGGTATTCTTTTCGGACACATTCGGGGTGTTATGCCCCGGGGTCCCTAAACCGATTGTTGCCAACCGGACAAAATGAATTGTTAATCTTTTCATGATTATCTAACTATTGATATTGAAAATATATAGAATGAATAAAAATGCGAATCTCGAGCGGTAAGGACAGGAAGCCCGATAACGGCTTATTTCGCTTTTTTCCCGCCACGAACGGAAATAACAAAGCCCTTCCGGAAAAGTAACCGGAAGAAACGGAAAAGAAAATGTATCCTTAGGATGAAAACCGCAGACGGATTTTTCCTTAAAAGAAAGAATATGGGAA
>DHOU01000026.1:0-42134 GCA_002409745.1 Bacteroidales bacterium UBA5382 | reverse complement strand
AAAAAAATTAAAAACCCCCCCCCCCCCCCCCATTTTAACAGGCGTTAACAGGGGCGCCGAAGTCATTATTTTGATATTTTTCCGATCCTTTGTCATGAGTTTTACATACCAGTTAGATTTTTCTGTCGTGTAGGCAGTAAACCTATTTTCGAAAGGCAAATATACACGATTTTTCTAACAAACAAGAATAAAACATAAATAAATCAATTGATTTTTTCTATACTATTTATTGATGTTATTTATATTGATAACACAAGCCGCTTACAGATAGAGATGCCAGGGTTATTTAAAATAGTGACGGATCCACGGCCTGTCTTCAGCTTCTTTATCATTTTTATAACAAAACAAAACCTACCATTCGGGAGCCTCCGCCCCGGAGGAAGGCGCATTCGATTTTACTGTCGGCCAACCGTTCTCCCAATGGATTCTATCCAACAACACTTGCCGCTGACGATCGGGATGCGCTATTTCAAAAGCATGATACAGTATCCAGTCGTTGCCTGCTTTATCCTGAAAGATTTCCGAGTTATGTCCCGTTCCCTTAAACAAACCGTTTCCGTGAAGGACGATTTCGTGCTTATTGTCGAGCATCCTGCCGCCGGATTGATCGACATACGGGCCCCAAAGATTTTTGGAACGCCCGACCACCGTGGTATAGGTACTTTTTACCCCCTCGCAACAGGTACCGATGGAACCGAACAAATAATAATAGTCGCCGCGTTTATGGATATAGGTTCCTTCATAAGCCGTGCCGGCCACCTGTTTTTTTTCGGCGCCAGGTTTCAGATTGAGCCCGTCATCCGTCAGTTCGATGCCGTAGATGCCGCGAAAACTGCCCCAAAACAGATACTTCTTTGCGTTTTCTTCGATATAAAAAGGGTCGATGGAATTTTGCACGCCGATCTCGTTGCTCCGGAACAATTTTCCATGATCGGTAAATGGCCCTTCGGGCTTATCGGAGATCGCTACCCCGATACCACAAGTCTGTTCTCCCCCCCAAACCGACATGGAATAATACATCACATATTTTCCGTCGATATAATTGATATCGGGCGCCCACAAACCGGCGTTGGGTTCCCAACGAGGCCGTCCGGCATCGGTAAAAGCATTTCCTATATATTCCCAGTCAACTAAATTCGTCGAACGGTGAATTCCAATTCCTGTGTGATAAAGGTAAAAACAACCGTCTTCAGCAAGAATAACCGATGGATCGGGAGCATCGGATCTAACAACAGGATTAAAATAATTCGATAGACCGCTACCCCATGACACATTTGCCTTATCTCCCATTGTTAACTCAAGCACCCCACCGTTTACAATGGCAGAGTGTTCGATCCATGCCCTATTCCATTCTTTTCCATTGAGTTTTGCGGATTGAATGTATTTATTATCCCCTGAAAAATTTTCAGCCTTCACCGTAAACGTTTTTCCGTTGGGCAACTGAATAACCGTTTTCTCGAAGAACGGGCTACCGATGGTATATACCGGCAATCCGGGAGTCACCGGATAAAATCCCATTTGAGAGAAAACCACGAAGGCCGTCATACCTCCTCCGTCTTCATCCCCGGGAACTCCCATCAGGTCATTTCTAAACCACTGATCAATGAGGGTATGGATGCGTTTTTGCGTTTTCCACGGTTGGCCGGCATAAGCATATAAATAGGGAATATGCAGCGAAGGCTCATTCGCCATGGAGAACTGGCCTACATTGCCTGTATGATCGGGAAGCTTTGCATAAAAATCGTATTTACTTCTACCCAGAGGTTCGGAAAACATACGATCGAGATTTTTGACGAACGTTGAATCTCCTCCCATTAATTGAATCAGATCCGGAATATTATGTTGTACATCCCAGCGATAAATCCACCCGTTATTCTCACCATAAAACTCACGGGCGCCCATTCCACCCGGGAAAGCATAATCGAACGGTTCGATAAAACGGCCTTCTTTATCTTTCGGATGAAAGAACCCGGTGTTCGGATTGAACAGATGACGATAATTATAAGACTTTTCCAAAAAGTAACGGTAATCCGCCTCTTTACCCAATTCTTTGGCTATTTGGGCAAGACACCATTCATCATAAGCCGTCCCCAACGTCACGGCCACCGGCTGACGTTTTTCGAAGGAATGGACTTCCGGAATAGTTTCTTCTTCGCCTTCTCGAAGGGCCGGAATATACCCCTTTGTATGATAGAATCGATCCAATTCCCCGGCAGGTTTTGCCGACCAAGGCGCCAATGTTTTCTGAGTTAAGGCATTCTTACAAGCCTCATAAATTTTGGTCAAATCATACCCTCTGATGCCTTTCCGATACGCATCTATCACCGTAGCAACCCCGTGGTTGGAATTCATCCGACGGCTGTCACCCGTTATTTCAGGGAAAGTAGGCCACCAAAAATGTTCCATTTGCTCCGACATTCGCAAGAATGACCGGATGATATCGCGTTCCATATCCGGTTCGATAATCGTCCGCAGCGGGTGCGTAGCCCGATACGTATCCCAAATCCAATCATCCGTATAAAAAGGAATGCCCTCATCATTGTGTACTTTCCCGTCAAAAGCGCTGAAATACCGGCCGTCTTCCGAAATACATACCGGCCGTTCATACGTACGATATAAAGATGTATAGAAAACCGCTTTATGATCTTCACTGCCTCCTTCTACCGACAACTTCCCCAATGTCTTGTTCCAAAGATCTCTCCCCGATGCGGCAATATCGGGCAAATGACGTCCGCGTATCTCCCTTTCGAAATTCTTCTTCGCCTGCTGTTCATCAATAAACGAAATACCATACCGAAGGGTGAGGTTCTCCTTTTCCCGGGCATATTGGAGAACAACAGCCGCGTTGTCTCCCGACGTTTGGCGTTCCTTTGTCCAAATGCCGTTGTGAAACGAGCGAACGGACACCGGTAAAACATCCGGATCAAGATAAATATATACTTTTGTGTTATTATCCAACTGCTGAAATCCAAATACCGCCTTTCCGTCCCATCGCATTGCTCCCCGGCGAGAATTGACTACCAGTGAAACCGTTTCTTCATTTCCAAGAAATTGTAACTCATAAATACCTGATTGATGCGACACGGCATATTTTACCTCCACCTCCTCTTCGTCTAAATAAACGGAATAGGAATAGGGCCTGATTTTTTCCTGATCATAACTATATTGTATAACCGGCTGCAAGTTGTCAACCGAGCCTTGAAAAGGACTCAGGTTAAAAGCAGAACTTCCCCGATGACTGGTTACAACCAAGGGTAAACCGTTCAACAAATCGCCCGTAAAATCAGCCCGCTCCGGATACACACGCAACATACTGTTCGGAAGATGTATGGTAGGATAAGTCGGAACCAATAAATGACTGATGCCCCCGATATACGGATTTACATAATCAACCGGTTGCTTTGCCACAGATTGGGAAAACAAAGGGAAGATACTGAATAACAACCCACAGATAACAGACAAGTTGACGGTTTTCATTAATTTGCTAATTTGCTAATTCGCTAATTTACTAATTCGCTAATTAATCTATCCCCTTGTTATTTCCTCCTTCTCGGCATCCCAATACATCGTACGGCCTTCCAGATACGCCCTTGTTCCCATGTGGGCGGTAATTGCTTCCTGAAACGCCTGATCGATGCCGCACGCCGGCGTACCGCCATGACGAATGCAACTTAACCACTCCTTCAGATGTAAAAAAGTAGTATCGTACCTTTTTCCGCCTACATATGAATACAGCAATCCCCGTTTGGCGAAATAAAGTTCGGTTGCCGACGAAACAGCATCCACGCTACGTCCGGGAATATACTGATAAAACGGTTCCCCGGGTTTTATAATGCCTTTTTCTATTTTTTCTTTGTATTGTTCCGAACGGGGATCGATGGTAATGGTTAAGGTGCTTCCGACTTCCATCGTCGCATCATGCCCCATGATTTTTCGAGGACGATCATACTGGCTGGCAAGCGTGGCTGAATAGAGAAACGTAGTACCGCGGTCTTTATATTCGAAAGCTGTTTGCAACACATCAGGAACCGTACGTCCATCCTTAAAGAAATATACCCCTCCCGAAGAAACCGCAGAATCGGGAATACCTAACTTGAGGATTTGATTCATGGCATCATACTCATGCGTAAGCAAATCGCCGCTCAGACCCGTACTGTAATCCCACCAGCAACGCCAGCGGAAGAAACGTTCCAGACTGAATTTATCGCGCGGGTCAGGCCCGACATATTTAGCCAATCCCGCGGAAGTCATATAATCCAGATACTCTTTTATCCTGTCGGGATCTCCTTCGAATTGCTTCCAATCGATGGTCTTTTCGTTTCCATCGGGATGAATGGCATATACCCACGCCCCATTCGGGTCATTGCGGTTTGTGCCGGTTTCGACAAGGCTTATGGGGCCCAGCAATCCCTTCTCAATAATCTCTCTCGCCCTTTCATAGGCCTCTATCTGACGATTTTGATGCCCGAGTTGAAACACCCGATTGCTACTTTTTACAATATCCCTCAAGGCATATGTTTCGGGCACCGTCCACGTCATCGGTTTTTCGAGATACACATGCTTACCGGCCTTGATAGCGTCCATAGCCATGGTTCCATGCCAATGATCGGGCGAAGCAATCACCACCGCATCCACATCGTCGGCCGCAAGCAACTCTTTATAATTCAAATACCGTTTCGGTTCAGGGCCGTAAGTACCGTTGACACCTTCACGATGAATATTTGCACCGGCTTTAATACCGTCATAGGCGTGATTGTCGAAGACATCGCACACCGCGGTGAGTTGTATGCGCAAATCTTCCTGCTCCATGAAATCGGCATAACGGGTGTTTTTCGAATCTTTCAGCGATTGCTGTTTGAGCTCCTCGACATACTCAGGCGTTGCGAAACCCAGCCCGCGGAGCAATTGGCTTCCACGGATACCCGCTCCGATAATTCCCACGCGTACAATATTCTCATCGGACGCGATCGGAGTCATCGGCCTTTCATCCGACTTAAACCGAAACATCTCCGATGCACGGTTATTATTCATTTCATTTCTGCGCTTTTTGTAAATGCCGTAAGCCATAGCCCCCAACACCGGAACCGTAGCGATTGCTTTCAGCGCATCGCGGCGCCCTTCGGAAACAGGACGTTTAGGAGCGTTTTCATGCGGAAGCTCCTCTTTGTTTGTATTTTTTTCGTTAGAAAGATTTTTATCGTTATCCATAAGTTAGTTGTGCTTTTTTCTGTTTGCGAAAATGATTCTGTCAAATCCTATAAGATGTGAAGTGGGAAAATACGACAGCACCATGACTGCCCCCAACATCACCAGGTTTTTGTCCACCCAAAGATAAGAACCTTCGGCCGGAAGCAAATACTCGACATTCAACATCGGCGGATGTGACAAATAGAACAATATAAGAAAGACGATAGCTCCCCAATACCCTAGTTTATTGAAAAGTCCAAGAATAAGAGATAATCCGACAAGAATCAGCCCATAGATATTGATGAAATTCGTTACGGAAAGTAACGTAGGGTTTTCGGCCAACAGGGTAAAAAGAGGAGCAAACAGACCTTTAGAATCCAACAAGTAAGCGCTCGCAGACCAATTAGGCGTAAAAAGTTTCGCCGTTCCTTCGTATAAAAAATACCAACCGATTAATACTCTTAATAAAACCAACCAAAACAATCGCATTTTGGAATACTTTGTGTAAATGTCCTTCATTATTTTGAAACTATATATAAAACCGAGATTTCCTATGCTTTCGCGTAATTGTGCGGGAAACGAATAGTGGCCGTAAAATTACTACAAATTATTTTTACAGTAAAATTTCCGGAGTATAAGATTCGTAGCAATCAAGCCTTATTGTAAATATCTGTAAAAACAGGAATTTCTTATCAACTATCAAAACATTATTCCCGGGAGTTTCGTTTAACCCCTGATTCGTTGTTCTTTTGCCAGATAAAAGTGAAAGTAAACAATCCGATAGAATTAGTTGTTTGTATGGTAATAAAAATTTAGAAGAAATGATTGACCAGTCTTTTTTACATTTAATAGAGCAAAGTATCCGGATTCATTGGGATTTACCGGCAATGACAGACTTTCAGGGGAAGACGTTTTATTATAAAGATTTTGCCCGTGAAATGGACAAAATACATCATTATTTCAAGGCGGCGAATGTGCACCGAGGAGACAAAATTGCTATCGTCGGGCGCAACTCCGCTCATTGGGCGATCGCCTTTTTCTCTACGTTATCATACGGAGCCGTAGCCGTAAGTATTTTACATGAATTTAACAAAGAAAGTATCCAATATATCATCGATCATTCCGATTCGAAAATTATTTTTGCCGATGAAGCCATTTACAACGAACTCGACAAAAACGCCCTTCCGAAAGTAGAATCGGTTTTTTCCCTCGATAATTTGTCCTTGTTACATTCCGTATCAAAAGACTTGCAAACGTTTGCCGGTTCAGCCGAATCTTTCTTCGAAGAGAACTATAAAAACGGTTTCTTTGTGAATGACATCGCCTTCCGTCACGACCGTAGTGAAGAACTTGCCGTTATCAATTATACCTCAGGCACAACAAGCAGTCCCAAAGGGGTTATGCTCCCTTACCGCAGCTTATGGTCGAACACCAAATTTGCCAACGAACAATTACCTTTTATCCATTCGGGTGACGATATCGTATGCATGCTTCCCATGGCCCATACATACGGATTGGCATTCGAAGTGTTGAATTCCATTTCGATGGGCGTACATATCCATTTTTTGGGAAAAACGCCTTCGCCGCAGGTACTCGTTAAGACATTCGCAGAAATAAAACCCAAATTAGTATTGGCCGTTCCGCTGATCATCGAGAAGATCGTTACAAAAAATGTATTCCCTAAACTCGAACAAGGAGCGGCCAAGACATTAAAGAAAATCCCCTTATTGAACGCGATCGTTTATCGGAAAGTGCGGAAGTCCTTGATAGAAGTATTCGGAGGAAACTTAGTGGAGGTTGTCATCGGCGGTGCAGCGCTGAACGCGGATGTCGAAAAATTCCTGAGGAAAATAAAGTTCCCCTACACGGTAGGATACGGAATGACCGAATGCGGACCGCTTGTCTCTTATTCGTACTGGACAAAATTTAAGGAACGGTCGTGCGGACAAATTGTGGATCGTATGCAAGCAAAAATCGACTCCGAAGATCCGGAAAATATCGTCGGCGAAATCCGTGTGAAAGGAACCAATGTGATGCTCGGGTATTATAAAAATCAGGAAGCAACCGATGAGGTATTGCAAAAAGACGGGTGGATGAAAACCGGAGATTTGGGACTTATCGACAAAGATCATTTCATCTTCATTAAAGGTCGAAATAAAAACTTGATATTGGGCGCATCCGGACAAAACATCTATCCGGAAGAGGTGGAAGACAAACTGAACAATTCGCCCTATATTGCAGAATCATTAGCAATTGAAGAAAACGGCAAAATCACCGCTTTGATCTTTCCGGATGCGGATGCGTTGAAAGCCGATGGAATCGCCCCGGAAAACTACCAATCGTTTTTTGAAGAAACAATCAAGGAAATCAATTCGCAACTTCCTTCCTACAGCAAAATCTCAGCAGTAGTATTGCAGGACGAGGAGTTTGAGAAAACTCCAAAACGCAGTATCCGGCGATTTAAATATCAACCGGGCAGCCATCCCATAAATGAATGACAGTCTCTCATAGAAAGATTAATTGGGCTTTTTTGCCTATATATTCCGGTATGCTTTGGGAGAAATACCGACTAACCGTTTAAAGTACTTTCCGAAGAAGGATTGTGAAGGGAAGTGCAGTTCTTCGCTTATTTGTTGAATAGACTTATTGGTAGATTTTAGGAGGGATTTTGCCTCCAGGATTACATAATCGTTAATCCATTCCAACGCTGTTTTTCCTGTAAGTTGTTTTACTACAGTCGATAGATATTTTGGAGTTAAGTAAAGTTTGTCTGCATAAAACCTTACTTCGCGCGAATCTTTATAGTGCTGAAGAATCAGGTTGAAAAAGGCATCGAATAAAACTTCCTGTTTGGGCTTATCATCATTTGTCTTTTGTTGTGACTGCTGAGCATCGTAAAGCCCATAAAAAAAGGCTTGTGCCAACAAACGGACAATCTTCATGCGAGGGATGGTATTCTCCATCCGTAAAACTCTTTTTAATAAGGAATAATATTCATGCATCAGGTTCATGTCATCCGAATTTAGATGCATGATCGGACTCTCTTTTAAATAAAAGAATACGGGTACCGATTCTTTCGCATTCAGGTCAAAATTATCGATAAAGTTTTTTGAAACGATGATAAACAAGCCTTTAAAGTCCGGACTTTTATAGGAATATTGCGCTATTTGTCCCGGAAGCATAATAAAAAAATCATTTTTGGAATACTTGTAAACCTTCAAATTAATACTGCCTTCCACAGAACCTTCCAGACAAATAACGCCTACAGCATAATCAATCTTAATGGGACGATCAAAATAAGGTATTTTGCTGATGTCATCCAATACGAAAAGGTCGTTGGTAATGAGTTCCTGAGTAAGCCGATCTTCTATTGATTTTATTTCGTCGGGAGTGACGTCATTTGTCATAAATATCTCTTTTAGGCTACAAATATAGGACTATTTCAGGTGAAATATCTATTTAAACCGACTTTTAGAACACAATTAGCGAATTATTGACCTTGCCGAGCCATCCCGGTCATCCTATCTTTGCACAAGTTTTCAAAACAAAAAAGAAGGAAAACAATTTTAATAACTAAATTTTTAGAAATGAAAAAAATCATGTTATCATTAGCGTTGATGGTTGGATTAGGAACGGCAACGCAAGTAAGTGCACAAAAAGTGGATTTGGGTGTAAAAGCAGACGCCAACATGTCTAACTTTATTTTAAGTGATTTGGACAATGTGGAAAGCAATCTGGGGTTCGGAGCAAGTCTCGGAGGATTTGCAAAAATCAATTTCACCGATCACTTTGCTCTTCAACCCGAACTACTATTTCATTTCAAAACATCCGAAATAAAAAATAATCCTGCGGGAAATTCTTTCGAAGATTATCAATATTTCGGTGCGGAGATCCCTGTTTATGCCGTCGGACAAATGAACTTAGGTAGTGGAACGGGCTATATAGGCGTGGGACCTTATGTAGGCTTAGGTTTTGATGCCCGTTACAAATCAGATAATGACAACGCGGAAGATCTTAAACTCTACAAAGAATACGACAATAAAAAATCGGCTTTGCAGCGTTTTGATTTCGGTGCAGGAATCATGATCGGCTATGAATTCGAGGCGGGTATCCAAATCAATGCAGGGTATAAGATCGGCGTGATCGATGCCCTGAATGCCGGAAAAGACGATGCGACGATGTTACCTCAAACTATCAGTTTAGGACTCGGCTACCGGTTTTAATTTCGTGCGAAACGATGATAATTGTTGTAAAAGATGGAGGAGCACTCGAAAGTTCCTCCTTCTTTTTTAGTCGTTTGATACATTTATAAAGCTTAAAATCAGCAATATATGAAAAAGAATAAATCAATCTTTAGCATAACAAAGCAAAAAAGCATCTATCTAACCCTCTTCGCCCTATCGGTAATCGGGTGCGGAGGTAAAGAGAACACGGAAAAACCGCAGAAGGTTATTCCCGTAAAAGTGCTGAATGTCGAATTTTTTAATGAACATATCCAGCGTAATTACGTGGGGACGGCAGAAGGTTCATCCGCTATTTCCGTCAGTTTTTCGGGAATGGGAAATGTAGAACGGGTGTACGTATCGGAAGGACAAAGAATAAATAAAGGGCAGCTTTTGGCCGAGTTAAACTCGGTTACCGTACAAAATGCCTATGAAGTCGCCAAATCGACACTCAAACAAGCTGAGGATGCGTACGCCCGGATGTCGGAATTGCATAAAAAGGGGAGTTTGCCGGATATAAAATTCATAGAAGTCGAAACGGGATTGGAACAGGCTAAAGCCATGGAAGCAATCGCCCGGAAAAGCCTTGACGATTGCAAACTAGATGCTCCCATGTCCGGTATCATCGCGGAGCGTTCCGTGGAAGAAGGACAAAATGCCATGCCGGGGCTCTCGGCATTCAAGATTGTTTCCATCGACGATGTCAATATAAATGTAGCTATCCCCGAAAACGAAATAGGAACGGTACGGGTAGGACAACCGGCAAAAGTCCAGGTAACGGCTCTACAGGAGAAGGCATACGAAGGAAGAGTCGATATAAAAGGCATCGAAGCAAATCCCATCTCACATACCTATAAAATAACCGTTAAGCTGAGGAATCCGCAATCGGAAATTATTCCCGGTATGGTTTGTAAAGTATATTTAAGTCCTTTGGAAGAAGACGGAAACAAAAAAATAATCATTCCGAATAAATCCGTCCGGATTTCTCCCGACGGACAACGTTTCGTATGGCTGGCGGAAGACAATGTGGCCAAGCGCCGATTTATAACTACCGGGTCTTTGGCCGACTATGGTGTAATCGTAGAGGAAGGCCTGAAAGAGGGCGAGCAAGTGATTATAGAAGGGAGCAATAAGGTAAGCGAGGGAATGCAAGTGTCTATCGTGAAATAAAAAAAGACTCATGAGAAAGAATTCAGGAAGTATCGGTTCGGTTATGCGTCATAACCAAATAATGCTGTTAGTGATAGGAATTCTGGTTGTTGCCGGTATTTATGCATTGGCAGTGATGCCCAAACAAGAATACCCTACGTTTACCATCCGGCAAGGAGTAGTGGTAGGTGTTTATCCCGGGGCAAACTCGTCGGTTGTAGAACAACAACTAACTAAACCGCTCGAAAAATATTTGCTTACCTTTCCCGAAGTAAATCGTAAAAAAACGTATTCGCATACGAAAGACGGCATCGTTTACTTTTATGTAGAGCTGGCGGATAATGTTAAGGACAAAGATATCGTATGGTCGAAGATAAAACATTCTTTGTCGGTTTTTAAATCACAACTTCCCAGTGGCGTCCTGGCCTTGATTGCGAATGATAATTTCGGCGACGTCGCCGCCATCCTCCTCGCAATGGAATCGGAAGATAAGACTTATCGCGAAATGGACGGCTACGTGGATGTCCTTGAAAGCCGCCTCCGCCAAGTACCTTCCGTAGCGAATGTAAATCGGCACGGCTCGCAAAAGGAACAAATATCCATCTATCTGGATAATGATAAATTAAGCGCTTACGGCATCGGCTCCAAAACACTCCTGCTGAATTTGCTTACCCAAGGGGTTACCACAACAAGCGGCAAAATAGACAACGATCAAATGCACGTGCCGATCCATATCGCCGATCCGCTTTCCTCCGAAAAAGAGATAGAGGAACAGATCATCTATTCCGATCCGCAGGGAAATGTCATTCGTGTCAAGGATATCGGACGGGTAGTACGCGAGTATCCCGATCCGGAGAGTTATATTACTCACAACGGGAAAAAGTGCGTACTGTTATCGTTGGAAGTGCAGAAGAGCGCGAATATCGTTTCTTTCGGTAAGGAAGTAGATAAGGTCTTGAAAAATTTCGAGGAAGAATTACCCGAAAGCGTACAAATGCACCGCATTGCCGACCAACCGGAAATCGTAGGCAACTCAATCAGCTCGTTTTTGCAGGAATTACTGATGGCTGTTATTGCCGTGGTATTGGTCATCATGCTGTTGCTGCCTTTGCGCGTTGCGGCAGTCGCGGCCACGTCCATTCCGATTACCATATTTATTTCAATAGCAATATTATATGCAGTGGGTATTCCGTTGAATATGGTTACCCTGGCCGCCCTGATCGTGGTACTCGGAATGATTGTGGACAATTCGGTGGTAATTGTCGATAATTATCTGGATAAGTTGGATCATGGCATGTCGCGATGGCATGCGGCAATCGTTAGCGCGAAAGAATATCTGAAGTCTATTTTTTCGGCGACCCTGGCAATCAGCATCACTTTTTTCCCTTTTCTTATCACGATGACGGGAACGACTTACGACTTTTTGGAATATTTCCCATGGACCGTAACCATTACCTTATCCATATCGTTATTGGTTGCCATATTCGTTATTCCGTTCATACAATATGTATTTATAAGAAAGGGATTGTTGGCCACTAAGCGGGAACGGGCGTTGCAAGGAAAACCGGAAAGGAAAACAATACTGGATTATTTGCAAGGCGGATATGATAAATTATTGACCGGAGTGTTCAAACATCCCAAGGCAACCATCGGCATAGCGGTTATTTCGGTGGGAGTAGGATTGTATTTGTTCGCAACCCTCCCGCAAAGAATGATGCCGGTAGTAGAACGGAATCAGTTTGCCGTAGAAATGTACCTTCCGCAAGGAAGCACCCTCGGCTCCACCGGTGCGGTAAGCGACAGTATGGAACATCTTTTGCGCCGCGACCCGCGGGTGGAATCCGTAACAGCCTTTGTAGGAGCAAGCTCGCCTCGGTTCCATCTGGTGTATGCGCCTAACATGCCATCGCCCGCTTATGCACAGTTCATTGTCAATACGACATCGGCAAAAGCTACGGAAGAAATACTGACGGAATATACCGATCAATACGCGTTTTATTTTCCCGAAGCGTACATCCGGTTTAAACAATTGGATTTTCAAGCCGTGGCGGCGCCTGTAGAGATCCGTTTTTCGGGAGAAAACTTACAGGAATTGAAAACCCAATCGGAAAAGATGATTTCCTACCTCAACACATTGGATGAATGCCTGCGCGTACGGACGGATTTCGATGATATGCTTCCGGGAGCCGAGATTGTACTGGATCCGGTTGAAGCAGGCCGCTTAGGTGTCAATAAAGCATTGGCATCACTGAATTTGTCGTCCAATTACGGAGGCATGTCTGTCAGTACCATGTGGGAGGGCGACTATCCGCTTTCGGTCGTATTGAAATCCGACAAAGATAACGAAGGCTTCAATAGCATTGAAAATGTGGATGTATCGGGCGTTATACCGGGCTCGATCGTACCGTTGCGCCAGGTCGGAACCGTAAAACCCGACTGGACGGAAGGGCAAATCGTCCGCCGTAACGGCATGCTGACCATTAGCGTCCTGGCCGATCTGAAATGGAATGTGAATGCAACCGAAGTCATCAAAAAAGTCCGACAGCATGTCGATTCGGAAGTTATTCCGGCATTACCAAAAGGGGTAAATGTCGAGTACGGGGGCGAAACAGAACTGAACAACGAGATTATCCCGGATATGATCAACGCAATGGTCATTGCCGTATTCATCATATTCCTGATACTCGTATTCCATTTCAAGAGGCTTAAATTGGCGCTTCTGGTTTTCTCATCGATGGCGCTTACCGTTTTCGGAGCTGCTTTCGGGGTATGGGTCATGGGTATCGACTTCAGCGTAACAGCCATGTTGGGATTGGTGAGCCTTGCGGGAATCGTGGTACGGAACGGTATTATCATGTTTGATTACACCGACGAACTCCGGCAAAAATACAAATTGCCCGTAGGAAAAGCCGCTTTTGAGGCAGGAAAGCGACGTATGCGCCCTATATTCCTCACCTCTGCCGCCGCCTCTATGGGCGTATTGCCTATGGTATTGAGCGGCGACCTGATGTGGGCGCCGTTGGGAACGGTTATCTTTTTCGGCACATTAATCTCCATGATATTTGTCGTAACGGTATTACCCGTAGCTTATTGGTTATTGTACAAAAAATCGGATAGAAAAGTTAAAGTAATAGCAGACAGAATATGATACGAAAAATAATGGCAATGTGCATGGCATCCCTCATGACTATCGGGATATATGCCCAAGAAACATATACATTGCAAACATGCAAGGAATTAGCGTTACAGAATAATACAAAAGCTCAAAAGAGCGAACTGGCATTAGAGGCTGCCCGTCAATCGAAAAAAGAAGCTTTCACCAAATACTTTCCGTCGGTGAGCGCAATGGGAGTAGGATTCAAGGCAACCAAGCCGATGATGGCAGGCGAAATACCGATAGGCGCGCTGATGGGTAATCCCGAGATGCCGCCATTCGAATTGAACATGTTGAAAAAAGGAATGATAGGAGTAGTCAGCGCTACCCAACCTGTTTTTGCCGGAGGACAAATCGTTAACGGTAATAAATTGGCAAAAGTAGGAGTGGAAGTGGCTGAATTGCAAAAATCGATGAGTGAAGATGCGTTGTTGCTCACCGTAGAACAATATTATTGGCAAATCGTAACGCTGAAAGAAAAGATGAAAACGATCGCGGAAGCCGAATCATTGCTCCAGCAGGCTTATCAGGATGTGAATAATTCTTACCAAGCAGGCTTGGTCAATAAAAATGAATTGCTGAAAGTAGAACTTAAACAGAATGAATTGGAGAGTAACAAATTGAAATTATCGAACGGATTGAAACTTGCGAAAATGGTATTGGCGCAATATATCGGCGTTACTTCCGATAATTTCGATGTCGAGGATCCATCTTTAATGGCTGAAGAACCGATGCTCCCTGTAAAAGCAGACCACGAGTCGGCTTTACAACAACGGGCGGAATACCGGTTGTTGGATAAGAATATTGAAGCGAATAAGTTACAGGTAAAAATGGAAACAGGCAAAAATCTTCCTACCGTTGCCATAGGCGCGGGGTGGAATTATATGAACATCGATAAAAACTCGCCCATGGGCATGGAAGATAATTTCGGAATGGGCTTTGTGACCATTTCGATCCCTATTACCAATTGGTGGGGTGGCTCACATGCAATAAAGAAACAAAAGATGCAGGTGAAAATAGCCGAGAGCGAAAAACAGGACACCGAGGAGTTATTGTTGATACAGATGCAACAATTATGGAACGAAGTGAACGAAGCTTTGGCCCAAGTACGGTTGTCGGAGAAAGCCATCGATTCGGCGGTCGAAAACGTCCGGTTGAACTCGGATTATTATAAGGCCGGAACAGGTGTCCTTACCGATCTTTTAGATGCCCAAAGCTCTTTACAGCAGGCACGCGACCAACATACCGAAGCGCTCGCCAATTACCGTATAAAACAGTCAAAATATAAGCAAGTGACGGGACAACCGTAAAAAAGCAATGAAAGAAAGCTTATCCCACGAAAAGGTCTGTTTCCAGAAAGAATATGATGGGAAAAAACTGGATATAGAAATGGTAACCAATCCGTTTTTCAAACAATTAACGGACTTCGTAATGGCTTTACCGGGGAATGCCTCATTGCCGGGTAAAATTATTTATTCCAAACGGAACGATGTCAGTGTAATGGAAATAATGGGCGTTCGCTTAACGATTAAAGCGTATAAGCATATCACCTTGGCCAATAAAATCATTTATGCGACCGTCCGAAAATCAAAGGCTGAAAGAGCTTATAACCATGCGTTAGAATTAACCGCCAGAGGTATAAGCACTCCAGCACCGATCGCTTATATCGATTGTTATCGGCATAAGATGTTGCAGAAAAGTTTCTTTATCTGTTTGTACGTCAATTATCCGTCGGTTTCGGATTTTAGGGCATTGTCCATACCCGAAACAGAAACACTCTTCAGGGCATTCGGTCATTTTACTTATCACCTTCATTTAAAAGGTGTGTATCATAAGGATTACAGCCTGAGTAACGTATTAGTAATACGGCGCTCAGCGGATTATGATTTTTGCCTGATCGACAATAATCGTATTCATTTTGGGGAATACTCCCTAAGAGAATCGATGAAAAATATGTATCGCCTGAGTTTACCGGCAGATAAATACGCTATTGTAGGATCTGCATACGCGGAAGTATCGAAAACTGATGATATCTGGACCGTATCTCTGATGTTTTTTTACCGTGAATTTTCAATTCGCCTTTCCTCCCTCAAACGGAAGGTGAAAAATCTGTTGAAAATCATTCGGAAATAGAGATAACGGGAATCTCTTTTCAATGAGCCGGGGTTCCTTTCCCGTCTAACCGCTCCAGAGGCGGTTTGACGGGAAGAATCACCGGTAATTTTATTCGTACTCGTTCCAAGCCTTGATTTCGATCTGATCGATATCGACGTTGCAAAAAGCATTGATGAAAGCGCTTGCCAAACGCGAATTGGTAATCAAGGGGACATTAAAGTCGATGGATGTCCGCCGGATGTAATAGCCGTTGCGCAATTCCCCGGGCGAAAGGTTTTTGGGGATATTCACCACCAAATCGATCTGTTTGTTCTGAATCAGCTCGATGGTATTCGGACTTTTATCTTCATTCGGCCAATACACTAATGTAGCCGGCACGCCGTTTTCTTCGAGGAACTTTTGGGAACCGCCGGTCGCAAATAAGTTATATCCTTTTTCATGCAGCAGCCTCGCAGACTCCAGCAGTTCGACTTTCGAACGGGCAGGCCCCGTCGAGAACAATACGTTTTTCTTCGGAATGGTATATCCTACCGCCAACATGGCCGTGAGCAACGCTTCATAAAAGTTGTCGCCCAGACATCCCACTTCCCCCGTCGACGACATATCGACGCCTAACACGGGGTCGGCCTTCTGCAAGCGCGAGAAAGAGAATTGCGAGGCTTTGATTCCTACATAGTCCAAATCGAAAGCGCTTTTGTGGGGTTTTTCCACCTTCAGTCCGAGCATCACTTTCGTGGCCAGCTCAATGAAATTAATCTTCAGGACTTTCGACACAAAGGGGAACGACCGCGACGCACGCAGGTTGCATTCTATCACCCGTATCTTATTGTCCTTCGCCAAAAACTGGATATTAAACGGTCCGGAAATATTCAATGCACAAGCAATCTCACGCGACACCTTTTTTATTTTCCGAGCGGTTTCGACATATAATCGCTGAGGCGGGAACTGGATGGTCGCATCGCCTGAGTGCACGCCGGCAAACTCGACGTGTTCCGAAATGGCATACGTCACGATTTCGCCTTTATCGGCTACCGCATCAAACTCGATTTCTTTCGCATTCTCGATAAACTCACTCACCACAACCGGATGTTTTTGCGATACTTCGGCCGCCAGTTGAAGGAAATTTTTCAACTCTTCGTCGTTCGAACATACGTTCATGGCCGCTCCCGACAATACATACGACGGGCGCACCAATACCGGATACCCCACCTTATCGACAAAACCGTGCACCTCCTGAAGCGAGGTCAACTCCATCCAACGAGGCTGATCGATATGCAGACGGTCGAGCATACTCGAAAACTTATGGCGGTCTTCGGCATTATCGATGCTTTTGGCCGATGTGCCGAGAATGTTCACGCGGGCATTGTCGAGACGCACCGCTAAGTTATTGGGAATTTGCCCTCCCACCGACAAGACGATGCCATGCGGATTTTCGAGTTCGATAATATCCATCACCCGCTCAAACGTCAGCTCGTCAAAATAAAGACGGTCGCACATATCATAATCGGTCGAAACCGTTTCGGGATTATAGTTGATCATCACCGACCGGTATCCCTCCTTGCGCACCGTTTTCAGAGCATTCACCGAGCACCAGTCGAATTCGACCGACGAACCGATGCGATAGGCGCCCGATCCGAGTACAATCACCGAGCGGTGGTCACCCAAGTAATGGACATCGTTCTCGACTCCATTATAGGTGAGATACAAGTAATTTGTCTGCGCCGGATATTCGGCCGCAAGCGTGTCGATCTGCTTCACGGCGGGGACGATACCCCGTTTTTTACGGTAAGCGCGAACGGCGGCCTGGTTGTTTTCGTCGGCATCCTCCTTCCACAAAGCGCGGGCGATTTGGAAATCGGAAAAGCCTTGCTGTTTCGCCGTTTTCAACAGTTCATCGAAGCCGGGATTCGACCCGCTTTCAAAATCGAGTGATCCGGGAGCCTGTTTTTCAAGCGCCTCGGCCGTCTCGATGATATTATAGAGTTTTTCGAGGAACCATTTGTCGATTTTCGTCAACTCATGAATCTGATCGACGGTATATCCCTTGCGGAAAGCCTTGCTGACGACAAATATCCGCTGATCGGTGGGCTCGCGCAACGCTTTATCGATATTTTCGATCTGCAACTCTTTGTTTTCCACAAAACCATGCATGCCTAACCCTACCATTCGCAAGCCTTTTTGGATGGTTTCTTCAAACGTACGCCCGATCGCCATGATTTCGCCCACCGATTTCATACTCGAACCGATCTCTTTCGATACGCCGGTGAATTTGCCCAGATCCCAGCGGGGAATCTTTACGACAATGTAGTCGAGAGCCGGTTCGAAGAAAGCACTCGTGGACTTGGTTACGGAGTTTTTGAGATCGAACAACCCGTATCCCAATCCGAGCTTGGCGGCGACAAATGCAAGCGGATAGCCGGTAGCTTTCGAAGCTAATGCCGACGAACGGCTCAAGCGCGCGTTGACTTCGATTACACGGTAATCTTCCGATTCGGGATCGAAGGCAAACTGCACATTACATTCCCCTACAATACCGATATGCCGGACGATAGCGATGGACAGGCGGCGCAACTTGTGAAACTCGGAATTCGTCAATGTTTGCGAAGGAGCCACCACGATACTCTCGCCGGTATGGATTCCGAGCGGATCGAAGTTTTCCATATTACACACCGTAATGCAATTGTCGTAGGCGTCACGTACGACTTCATATTCGATTTCTTTCCAGCCCTTCAACGATTTTTCGATCAGCAACTGAGGCGAATAAGCAAACGCTTTTTCGGCGAGCACTTTCAGTTCGGCCGGATTATCGCAGAATCCCGATCCCATCCCACCGAGCGCATAAGCCGCCCGCACGATGATGGGGTACCTCAATCCTTCGGCCGCTTTCAGGGCATCATCGAGCGTTTCGACCGCCATGCTCCTGATCGTTTTCACCCCTATTTCATCGAGCTTTTTCACGAAGAGTTCGCGGTCTTCCGTATCCATAATCGCCTGCACGGGCGTACCAAGCACCTGCACGCCATATTTTTCGAGTACTCCCGAAGTGTGCAACCGGACCCCACAGTTGAGCGCCGTCTGTCCTCCGAAAGCCAACAGGATGCCTTCGGGACGTTCCTTGGCAATGACCTTCTCCACGAAATAAGGCGTGACGGGCAAGAAGTAAATTTTGTCGGCCGATTCTTCCGATGTCTGCACCGTCGCGATATTCGGGTTAATCAGAATGGTTTCCACCCCCTCCTCGCGCAAAGCTTTCAATGCCTGCGAACCGGAATAATCAAACTCGCCGGCTTCGCCTATCTTCAATGCGCCCGATCCGAGGATGAGCACTTTTTTTATATCTTTCTTCATTTCTGTGTCTAATGTCTAAATGTCTAATGTCTAATGTCTAATGTCTAATGTCTTTCAGAGCAGTTTTACAAAATCATCAAAGAAAAACTCCGTGTCGGTAGGCCCGGCGGCCGCTTCCGGATGAAACTGTACCGAAAAAAATGGTTTCGATAGATGGCGGATACCTTCGTTGGTTGCGTCGTTCATATTCACAAAATAAGGAAGCCAATCACCGTCGAGCGTTTTATCGTCGACCGCGTAACCATGATTCTGTGAAGTCACATAACAGGTATTGGTACCGGCCTTGCGCACGGGTTGGTTAGCGCCGCGATGACCGTACTTGAGTTTGTACACCTTGGCTCCGGCCGCTTTAGCCAGCAACTGGTTGCCCATGCAGATACCGAAGATCGGCTTGTCGCCCGCCATCGCCTTCCGGAGGTGCTCGACGGTGGCACCGCAATAGTCGGGACTACCGGGGCCGTTCGTAATAAACAACCCGTCGTAATCGATGCCGCTAAAGTCGTAATCCCACGGCACGCGGATCAGATGCAGATTTTTCGACAACAATTGGCGGATAATATTATGTTTCACACCGCAATCGACCAACACGACCTTCTTCTCACCCTGCTTATATTCGATTATTTGCTTGCAAGATACTTTATCGACCAAATTTTCGCTCTCCGGATCGTAATACGGAATATCATCCGCATCGTCATAGACAATTTTGCCCAACATCGAGCCCTTTTCGCGAAGCACCTTGGTGAGCATACGCGTATCGATACCGTATATTCCGGGGACATTCTCTTCCCGGAGCCATTCATCGAGACTTTTGACGGCATTCCAGTGCGAGTATTCGCGGGAATACTCCTGAACGATGAGCCCGTTCACATGAATGCGCTCCGACTCAAAAAAATCGGAAATTCCGTCGACCTGATTGTTTGCAGGAACACCGTAATTTCCGATGATGGGATACGTAAGAGTGAGGATTTGTCCTTCGTAAGACGGGTCTGTTAAATTTTCGGGATAGCCGACCATTGCCGTATTAAAAACCACTTCTCCCGATGTCATCTTTTCGGCGCCAAACGATCGTCCTTGAAAAACCATGCCGTTTTCGAGGACCAACCGCACCGCTTTGTCAGTATACATAGTGCGTATTTAGTTATATTGAGTTGATATTGTCTGATATTAGAACACAAAGGTAGAAAAAAATCCGGGTTTTGAAAGAGTTGTCGAAAAGTTTTTTCGTAGAAGAGAAACTTTTACAAGACATGGATTTAAGTTGAGGGGAACGACTCTTTTTTTGCAGCTTCAGGGAGGGAGGTCGTTCGAAGCGTGAGGAGAGCGATACAAAGTCACCGGGGATCGTTCGAAGTCTGCGGAGACCGATGCGAAGTCGCCGGAGAGTCATTCGAAGTCTGCGGAGACCGATACAAAGTCACCGGGGATCATTCGAAGTACGCGGAGACCGATGCAAAGTCGCCGGAGATCATTCGAAGTACGCGGAGACCGATGCAAAGTCGCCGGAGGGTCATTCGAAGTCTGCGGAGACCGATACAAAGTCGCCGGAGATCATTCGAAGTACGCGGAGACCGATGCGAAGTCGCCGGAGATCATTCGAAGTGCGCGGAGACCGATACAAAGTCGCCGGAGATCATTCGAAGTACGCGGAGACCGATGCGAAGTCGCCGGGGAGCGTTCGAAGTGCGCGGAGACCGATGCAAAGCCGCCGGAGACGCATATTAGTCAGCGGGAACGCATATTTGTCTTTGCCGGGCGTGTATTCGTTCTTGTTGAATGACGAGAAGCAGTCGGAGGATAAGCATACTGGCCGTTATCATCATAGATGTTCGGCTTTCTCATATACCGTAACGAAACCGTATGGGAACGGTATCCCGCCAGGATGCCGATGCCGTTTTCCACATTATTATAAATCTGCACCGGCTCTACCAGTATATTCCCGTCGGCATTATCGGCCTTATTCGCCGATACCACATATCGATAGAAATCTTTCGACACTTCCGCTATGATCACCTGATACTCCTCCGTGACCTCTTCGTCGGTTTCTTCTTCCTCCACGGGTTTTCCGTCTTTGTATTTTCTCATCTCGATGGCGCCGGAGAATTCGAAATCGAAGAGAAGCGATTTTCCGTCGATGAAAAGATCATTAAATACGTTATCGCCCCACCCCGAATCGCCGTCAAATATAAGTTCCTCGAGAAAATCGGCATTGCCCGACGGGTTATTTTTCAACAATTCTTCATAATCGATATTTACCGGCCACGAATAACGCGTTCCGTCTTGGTAACAGGTGTTTTTCTTTACTTTAATAAAATAATAATTCTCTTCACCGCCCCGATCGGATAATTTTAATTGCAGTTTGGCATTCCAAGAGGTTGTTTCATACTCCATTCCTTCCTCACCGCCATACGCGTAATACGGTGTGAATTTTTCCGACTCCGTAATCGTGATGACCGAATCGACGGTGGTGACATCGGGGCCTTTGGGAATGAGCGTCTCCGCCAGAATCGCATCGAAACCCGCCGCTTCGGCTTCCACGCGTATGCGGTCGAGCGGACGGGGAAGATAGGAACCGCGATATATGCCCTGCGAAACGTGCGCGAGTTTCTCTTTCAACACCTCATTCACGTACAGGCTCACCGTTGCATTCTCGACCGCTGCCAGCGTATCGGAATAATATCCGTTCAACACAAAACGGCTTTGCGACAGATGTACCGACACAGCCGAGTCGGAGCTCAAAAATCCGTTCATCACCAAAAAAGGATCGGTGATTTCGCCTTTAAATTCGATATCTTTTTCGCACGATATCCAACACAAGGCGGTCAATAAAAATACGAAAGCAATGACAGTTCGTTTCATTTTCTTAAAATTTAATCGTATAACTAACGGAAGGTATAATGGGGAATAGCGTGGCTTGTTTCAACACATTTTTATCGCGATACTGTTGCGTCTTCGGATCGAAAACATACTCGCTCGACACGTACACGTAAAACGGATTCATTTGATTATATACATTATAGATGCTGATGTTCCATGTACGCAAGTGGCCGCGGCGGGTCTTTTTATGAAAGTTAACGCCCAAGTCGAGGCGGTGATAACTATTATAGCGGAAGTTGTTGCGGCCCTCGATGTACGTGTGTTTGTTTGAAGCGTACCCGGAATAATCGTAGCTGGGCGAATCGGCGGCGGCATATTCGTGAAAGCCGAAGGTGGCGGCATTTCCCGTGCTGAACACCCATGAAGCCGACACGTCGATTTTGTCGGAGAACTTGTGCATGGCGGTCACGTTGATATCGTGCCGGCGATCGTACTTGGCCGGAAAGCGGCGCCCGTTGTTGAGCATATTGCCCGGCTGATCGAAAATACGGTCGGCTTTCGACCACGTATAGCCGATCCAACCCGTGGTGTTCCCAAACGAGCGCTGGGCCAACAGCTCCACGCCGTAAGCAATGCCGCGCCCCATGCTCACCTTTTCTTCCCAATTGGTCGAAGCCCCCATAAACGAGGCTCCGTCTTTGTATTCGAGCAGATTTTCCATCGTCTTGTAATAGCCTTCGACCGAAAAGTCGGCGATGTTTTTCAATGCATAGAACACACCGGCCGAATACTGATGCGAACGCATGGGGCGGATTTTATCGGTTGCCGGCACCCATAAATCCGTGGGAAAACTGACGGTGTTATTCGACAGCATGTGAATATACTGGTTCATATACGCATATCCGGCTTTTACCGACAGGTTATCATTGAGCAGCACGCGCATCCCTACTCTCGGCTGCAACGAGTAGTAATGTCGTTTTTGCACATGAAACGAGGAGAAATGCAAACCGAGATTAGCCTTCAACCGGCGTCCCAACGACACATTATCCTCGGCATAGGCAGCCGTTTCGTGGGCATATACCCGAGGGCTTCCCACTACCGTATCGATATTTTCGTCTACAAATTCATCATCTTTTATCTTTACGGCAGTGACATCCGGCGTAAACGTGTGATAGGTGTATGCCGCTCCGAACTTAACATCGTGGTGGGTATTGGGCGTATAATCGAAATCGGCTTTCAATGTCCAGTCACGGATACCCGAATTATACTTCAGTCCCGATTCGTTCTTCTGACCGGCATCGGGCTTAGCATCATTTTTCACGACTTCTTCCTGCGATAATCCCAACGACGAGCGGTAACGCGTAAACGAAGCGGTCGCATTCATAAACAGCTTATTGTTCACGATATGATTCCATCGAAGGGCGGCAATCGCATTGCCCCAATCCCAATCGACCTTCATATATTGTTTCGACTCCTCTATGCCCTGATTTGCGTACGGATCGGACGAATCGCCGGAATAAGCGGTATACGAATCTCTGGTTTTGGCCTTCAGATAGATGACATCATCACCCAAATAAGTACTCAGGTATAACTTATCGCGTTCCGAAATCTTATGCGTAAACTTTGCATTCACATCGTAAAAGAAATAGCCCGCACCGCTAACTTTCGTATCTTCCTCACTCGACAGCAACCATAGCGCCGGCTGCGCGAGCACATCGATATAAGTACGGCGGGCGGATATATTGAAGGTGGTTTTTTCTTTGATGATGGGGCCTTCCAACTGGATTTTCGAAGCAATAAGCCCGATGCTTGCCGTGCCGCGAATTTTTTTGTCGTCACCGTCTTTCATGCGCACATCTACGATGGAAGAGAGCCTTCCGCCGAAACGCGCCGGAAAGCTGCCCTTGTATAGCGTTACATTCTTCAACGCATCGCTATTGAACACCGAAAAGAAGCCAAGCATGTGGTTTACATTATATAACGGCACTCCGTCGAGCAAGAGCAGGTTTTCGTCGGGACCGCCGCCGCGGACATACATACCGGCCGACCCCTCGGTGCCCGATTGCACGCCCGGCAGCAGTTGCAAGGCCTTGATGAGGTCGTTCTCGCCGAAGAGCGTGGGGATATTTTTGATTTGCGTGATCGGCACTTCCACGGCGCTCATTTGCGAGCCGCGGACTCCCGTTTCGGAACGGTTGCCGACGACGGTGATTTCCTGCAACTCATTATCGAGTTCGAGACGAATATTCAGTACCGTGTCGCTCCGGAGCGAGAAGGTATGTTTTTCGGCCCGATAGCCGACATACGAATATTCGAGCGACACCTCCCCGGCAGGAAGGGTCAGCGAATAGTATCCGTAATTGTTTGTGACGCTGCCTTGCGACGAAACGGCATCGAAAACCGCAGCCGATAGCAAGGTCTCGCCGTTTGCGCGGTCGGTGACGTACCCGCTGACGGTATAACGTTGCGCAACGGCCCGAGGCGTAACGGAAAACAACAAACATACCGCACTTAAAATAATTAGCTTGTTCATATGTCTTTTCTTCCATAGATGCCGCATCCGTAAAATCCCTGCAAGCAAAACGGATAAAAAACACTTTTTCCTTGGTTTGTTTTTCTTCTGCTTGCCGACCCGCAGCGCCGGCAGAAAGAGTGAAACCGTCAAAAATCTTTAAAATCCAGCCCTTTTCTTGCCCTCGTTTTAGAATTGCCTTACCTTTGGGTCGCTTTTACAGCAAGCAGATTAAAAGAACAATATGAATTTTTCACGCTTTAACGATGCGTTATCGAGAATAGGAATAGACCGTTTTCTTTCTCTCCTGATTTTAGCCGTATTCGCGGCTTGGTTAAAACCCGAAATCGGATCGGGAACCGGTCCTTACTCGCTATCGTCCATCGCAAATTACGCCATTTCGGTCATCTTTTTCTTTTACGGATTAAAATTGAGCAAAGAGAAATTCCGGGTCGGGCTATCCAACCCGTGGCTGCACATTTTAATTCATGTAACCACCTTTATTATTTTTCCTTTGGTGGTTTTAGCGGTGAAACCCTTCTTTACGGGCGATGAAAATGAACTCCTGTGGCTCGGCATTTTTTATCTGGCAGCGCTCCCTTCAACGGTTTCCTCGTCGGTAGTGATGGTTTCGCTTGCCCAGGGCAACATCCCGGCAGCCATTTTCAATGCCAGCATTTCGAGCCTTATGGGCGTCTTTCTCACGCCCCTTTGGATGGGTCTGGTATTATCCGGATCGAGCGGTATGGAACCCAACGAGCTGACGTCTATCATTGTTAAACTCTCGCTTCAAATTTTGCTGCCCGTAGCACTGGGCATGTTCCTGAACCGGAAGTGGGGTAAGTTCGCCGAGCGGCATAATAAGCAACTCCGGCTGTTCGATCAGACCGTGATCCTGCTGATTATCTATACGTCCTTTTGCGAATCGTTTCACGAACGGATATTCGATGGGCTTCCGGCTTCGACCTTACTATTTACCGGCATAGGGATGATTGCCTTATTTTTCATCGTATACACATTTGTTTCGTTCATGACCAAACTCCTGAAGTTCAATTATGCCGATACGGTTACCGCACAGTTCTGCGGCTCTAAAAAGTCGCTGGTACACGGCACCGCCATGTCGAAAGTCATTTTTTCGGGATTTGCCGGTGTCGGCGTTATTTTGCTTCCCATCATGTTTTATCATGCGTTCCAATTGATGATCGTCACCGCTATTGCGCGCCGCAAATTAAAAAAGGAAGAGAGCATCCGACAAGAACACCTCGCTACCCGACAAAAAGAATAATCATCCGCAAACCACGTATATAAAATGAGAAAGACCGTTTCAGGAACCGTCCCCATTGCGTGCAAAGAAAAACCGGCACCTGTGCAAAGTATGCAATAAGACAAGGATCCCATGCGGCGGAACCCTTGTCTTATTCAATCGATTCGTGAACTTATCACTTTACTGGAGGAGATTATTCAGCCAACACTTTAGCTTTTTCGATTTCAAATTCTTCCTTAGTCAGAATATTCTGATCCAACAATTCTTTCAGTTCTTTCAGCTTATCCGCTTTCGAACCCGTTAACGTGATCGCCCTTTCTTGTTGATAAGAAGCATTTCCGGACAAAGGAACCATTTCGTATCGATGTACCGGTTTGTACTTCATAATCCATAAGAAAGGCACCCACACAAAAAGTCCGCCGATAATAGCGCCGACATCCACCTGTTCATTTCTAGACATCGCGACATTCAACGGCTCATATCCCGCTTTTTCCAACCGGATATTGGTGGAACTACCCACAATTTTAGTATCACTGTGGGTGTAAGGAGTCGTGCCCACCGGTTCGCCGTCAAGATACAACTTTGCTCCGACCGGATTGGTCTCTATTAATGTGGAACTGGAACAACTGGCAAATAATACGGCACCGGACATTAACACTAAAGAACTTCAATTTCAAACTCTTTTGCATTGTGTTTAATTTTAATTTATCCATAAATTCATGAAGAATACAAAACAAGTTGCAAAGCTAAATAATCTTTTTCGAAACAGGAAATAAAAAAATTACTCCGGCGTAGAAACGGTTTTGAATTTTCCGAATGAGCTGATTTTGTTTATTCTTGTTGCGGGGACTTGGGAGTTAAAGGGATACCTGCCCGCACAAGGACTTTATCAGAAATAAAGAAATACGTGACACCCATAATCAGGATACCCGTAAAAAGTAAAAGCCATTCAATCTTCACCACATCGGCCAAAGGTCCGAACCCGATCATTCCGAGAGGAAGCATGATACTCGATATCATCCCCATCACGCTAAATACGCGCCCCATAAAATCAGGCTCCACCGTTTCTTGCAAAAGGACCATTCCCGGAGTATTGAATAAAGGCATCACACAACCGAACAACCCCATAAAAAAGATATAGACCCAGAAGTCGGGAACAATGCCCAATGCGACAGTAAAACCGCCCATAAAGAGAGATGCCATACCCATGGTGTGAACCCGGTTTTTAAATCCGCCCCAGAAAGCCATTAAGGCGCCGCCTAAAATCATCCCGATCGAAAAAACGACCTCCAATACCGTCAATCGCCATACATCATCGCCAAAACTCCGCGCCACCTGTAGAGGCGTCAGGAAAGCGGCGGGCGCCATTAACACAAAAAAGACAGCTAAATAAATAAAATACTTTTTCAGGAAAAGATGCGTCCGGATATAGGTTAACCCGGCTTGCATGTCGGCTAAATAGCTATTCTCCGATTTCTTCATCGCTTTGGCATGCGGCGGCGTATGCAGGAAAAATGCAAGGATGAAAATACCGATGGCTGCCGTAATGACGTCTATCAGAAAAATATATTCTATGCTGATAAGCGAAAGCAAAGCTCCGCTAATCATGGGCGATAAAAGGTTCACCATCGATTGTATGCTGGTATTGGTCGCATTGACTTTCGTTAGTTTATCGACAGGTACCAACTGAGGAATAAACGAATTGACCGCAGGTGTTTGAACGGCGGAACCGAACGCCCTTATCGCGGATACGGCAAAGAGCATCCACAAAGAGCCATAACCTAAATGAAAAAAAACAACGAGCACCAACGTTGCCAAGGCGATGAACGAGTCGGCGGCAATAATCAACTTCTTCCTATCGTAACGATCGGCCCAAACACCGGCAAAAGGCGACAGAAAAAAGATGGGCAGAAAACCACACAGAATGGCAATCGTCATCATGATTCCCGACTGGGTTTTCAACGTAATATGCCACATAATGGCATATTGCACCAGCGATGTACCGAATAAAGAAATCGTCTGGCTTGCTAAAAACCAGGTAATTTTCTTTATCCAATTTGTATCTGTCATTTTTTTATCTGATCGTGTTGCCGTCGTATCCCCATTTCAGGTAAACGGCTCCCCAACTGAATCCGGCTCCGAAGGCAACCAATATAATCGTATCGCCTTTGCGTAATTGATCTTCCCATTCCCATAAACAGATGGGTATCGTACCGGCACTCGTATTGCCATAGCGCTCGATGTTGACCATCACCTTTTCGGGCGGAATGCCGGAACGGGTAACGGCGGCATTAATAATCCGTAAATTAGCCTGATGAGGAACAAGCCAGTCAACATCGCCGGCCGTGAGATTATTCCGCTCCATAATATCGCCCGCCACGTCGGCCATACGCGACACGGCATACTTATAGACCACTTTTCCATCTTGATGTACGGTATGCCCGGCGTTGTCGACGGTTTCATGCGATGCCGGATATTTACTGCCGCCGGCCTTCATTTGCAACGGTTCATACCCTACCCCGTCGGAATGCAATATCACGTCCATAATTCCTGTTTCTTCGGCGGTAGGCTCGATCATGACGGCCCCCACCCCGTCGCCAAACAGCGGACAAGTGGTACGGTCTTTATAATTGGTTATGGAAGACATTTTATCTCCCGCAAGTAGTATAATCTTATTATACTTGCCGGTCTTGATCAATCCGTTGCAAATTTCCAGGCCATATACAAAGCCCGAACAAGCCACTTCCATATCAAAACAGAAAGCATTCTTAATACCGTTTTCTTCCGCCACAATAGAGGCGGACGAAGGAAAGAGATGATCGGGGGTGCTTGTGGCGAAAATAACCGCATCCACGTCTTGAGGCTGCGTACGCGTTTTCCTCAACAAATCGGCCACAGCCCGGCTTCCCAAAACCGAGACTCCCTGCGCCTCGCCTTTCAATATGCGGCGCTCCTTAATGCCGACACGGGTCGTGATCCACTCATCACTGGTATCGACCATACGCGATAACTCTTCGTTGGTAAGAACATAATCCGGCACACCGGCAGCGATCCCTGTAATGACGGCGTTTAGGTTGTTTATCCTCATAATTTCTATAAAAAAAACGCCCTGAAAAAATCATTCTTCTTTCAGGGCATTCTATTTCTTACGTTATTAAATCCTATTCTTCGCTATCGATAACCACTTTGCCTTTGTAGTATAACTTCCCTTCATGCCAATGAGCACGATGATATACATGATACTCGCCGGTTGCGGGACAAATTGCTAACGTAGGAACTTTCGCTTTGTCGTGAGTTCTTCTTTTTCCTTGTCTTGCTGAAGACTGTCTGCGTTTTGGATGTGCCATTTTATATTACTTTTTATTATTGTTTTTATTCTTCTAAGTTGAGTCCTTTTAAGGCCTCCCATCGGGGATCGGGTGTTTGGACATCCGACGCATCTTCTACATCATCATCCATATCATCCTCTATCTCGTCCGTATCTTCGCTGTCATCATCGTCACGACTTACGGCGCGATGTTTTTTGAGTTTGGAAGACATGGTCCGATTGCACTCCCCTTTAGGGTGCACCGGCTTTATAGGAATCGCCAAAGCGATAAATTCATAAAGGAACCATGCAATATTGATTGCTCCTTCCTCTTCGGGAATAATGATTATTTCATCACTTTCCTCCAAATACTCCTTGCCCAGTTTAACGATCAAATGGTTCTTTGAGTAAACCTCCAAGTCCATCTCGTCCAAACAACGAGCACAAGGAACTTGTACATTTCCTTTTAACTCAAAATCGAACTCATAAGCAGAGGAAACTTTTTTTACCGCAAGCGTCACATGTACATTCCCCTTACGAACTTCCTCGCTATCGATCGCATCGAAAAATTTCCTATCTAAATCATACTCGTAGGGATGAACCCCTTCTGAGAGGTTTTTTAAGGAAATATTATATAAGCTGAATTTAGCCACGTTGTATCCTCAAAATAAAGCGGTGCAAAGATAGTATTTTTTCTTTACACCCGGTTGCATTTTATGTATTTTTTATCTTCTTGTCTAACTCTCGCACCTGCGAACCTCCCGAGGTGCCGTTTCAATCTTCATCAATCTCAATCGATCTTCATCAATCGATTGATTACCTCCTGCATTTTTTCGAAATTTTCTTCCAAACTCGTCAAAAGCTTAAATTGAGCTTTCGTACGCACCAGATTATGCTCCGGATAGTCTATTTTATAATAGGTGTCGCCATCCAAATAATCGCTAAAAAAACGTACCGCCTGCATATATGTTAACAACTTCGCTCCGAAAGCAAGATTCTTCACTTCGGTTTCGGTAAGAAACGAGGCGGCATTTTGCAAATAGCCTTTGGCATAGGCTTCGAAAATATCCATATCCACAGAAACAGTGTCGAGATCTTTAGCATCCTCCGCACCCGTATTGGCTCCTGTACGAATAAAATCGCCGAAATCCGAAAGGACGTATCCGGGCATGACGGTATCCAAATCCACGACGCATAAGACCTGATCGTTTTCATCGAAAAGAATATTATTGACTTTGGTATCGCAGTGATTGACGCGTTTAGGCAGTTTTCCTTCGCGATGTAGCCTCTCCGCTTTGCACATTTCTTCGGCTCTGTCTTCGATTTCTTTTACCAGGGTGTTGACCTCCGACAAACGGCCTGCCTTATTGTTGTTCACCGATTCCCGAAAAGTTTTGAGTCGCGCTTCCATATTGTGAAAGTCCGGAATCGTTTCAAAAAGAGGTCCTCCCGGAAGGTCGGCCAGCATCTTCTGAAAATCACCGAAAGCCAGTCCTGCCCGGTAAGCCAGCTCCGGATTAATATCGTCATAACTCTTACTGTCTTTGATGAAATACATCATACGCCAGTAATTTCCCCTGGCATCCTGATAAAAAAGAGCTCCGTCTTTACGAGGGACAAGCGTCAGGACTTTTCGATCGATATCTTTTGTACCGCGTTCTTCGAGCTTCGTACGGATATGAGCCGTGACTCTCCGGATATTATCCTGCAACTGCGCCACATTCTTAAAAATGGAATGATTGATGCGTTGCAACACATATTCGTTATCCGAAGTTTTCACTTTAAAAGAGTCGTTGATATGACCGGCGCCCAAGGGCTTTATTTCCACCCTATCGTCTCGATCGAGAAATTGAAAAACGATTTCTTTGCGTTTATTGAAGTCTTCCATATTATATACTTGTTTTAAGAAACTATTTTGAATTTTCCGAATGATCTGATTTTGTTTATTATTGATCAATCTAATTGTAATAATCCGAAAAATTGAGGAACATGAAAATCGGGTGACGGGGTATCGATCGGACTCCAACTCAAATAGTGGGGCTGCGGCGTTTCATCGCCACATTTATAAAAGTTCGCCCGGATTTTTTGTCCCGATAACGTTTCATGCGTGTCGAACCCCATTGCCTTTTTGGGAATCTCCAACCATAATGACCAGTCCGTGACTTGCCGGCCGTTTTGATAATAAGGCCGGATAGTGGTCAATCGAACAATCGAGGCCGCATCCTCCGTCAGTTTTTCGGCGGACTCCCGATTGATGCGCTTTGCGGCTAACAGGGCGCCGAGGACATTACACTCGAAGTTCCGATAGATCGTATCTCCTTCACGTTGCATAAAAAACTCGACACAACTGTCTTTCCACACCGCCCCGAAATCTTCGGTCGTAACGGCTCGAACATCTTCTCCCGATACCGAATAATGCAAGTAAAGACGGTCGCCGTCATGCGCCGCGCGAACCGAAACAGGCATTTTGTCCGGAAAATCGGTTTTCCAGTTTACTTGATTGATGAAAGCCTCCGAACCCGCTTCATGAAGTATCTTCATCTTATTAAGCATTTCCGCTTCCAAAGGGATGCTCAAAAAAGGCACTTGTAAAATTTTCATTTCCTCTAAAATATTTGTCCCAAAGGTATCTTTTTTCAGGCAATCGAACAAATAAAAATAAATATTATCCGTCAAACGGAATACATCCGTTAGACGGATTTACCTTTCCGCCAATCGCCTTACCGTATCATTAAAATCCGTCTCTTGCAACAACGCATCTAAAGAAAGATGCATACGATAACGCCAGTAATGTTCCGGATTGGCCGGAATATTGATCCGGTCGCCTTCAGGATCGGAAGACGAAAGCCGGCCATCGATAGACATCCAATCTTGCCATGGCAGTATAACCCACATGGATGAAGCCTGCAAATGCAACTCCAGGATTTCCCGGCATAATTCCGGGGAACAATCCGGAGGCGCTTCCCCCTCGTGATGCAGCACCTCATTATAAAATTGCTGCGTGATATCCCGATCCTCCCGCCACCATGCCCGTACAGGCGACATATCATGGGTGGAGGTTGTACATACGGAAAGGTAGGGCAACGAAGATAGATCGGCAAAAAGCCTATTCGGATCTTTGGGCATTCGTTGTATTTCAAGACTTAATATTTGCAGTTCGTCCATGACAGCCGGGACACATGCCGGAACCATACCTAAATCTTCCCCGCAGGGCAGCATCGATGTCGAAGAAACAAGCTGAGGAAGTTTCCTTATAGCCTGTTCGCGCCAAAAAGCATTATGCCGATGGTAGAAAAAGGCATCATACAGCCGATTAAATGCGTTCTTCGCGGCATCATCCAGATAGCGGTATGAATGCGTATATTGAGCGGCTATCCGCGGATGAAAACGATCCGGTTCATACGGATCACGCACAAACAACACCTCCGTACACAAAGCATATAATCCGTCCCGAATACGAAGTTTTTCCAGATCGGTTTCGCCTTCGAAAAGGTGTCGTATTTTTTGCTGCGTGTTACAAAAAGATTTCAACCGGAAGCGCTGCCATCCGGAAACATCCAGATACGTTTGCATAACCTGTCCGGCATCCGGGCCGAAGAAATCATAGAGAAAATGTTCATGAATAAAGGGTTGCAGCAGCCGTTCTTCATCGAAAAACATCCCCGCCCCGTTTATCTCATGAACGCTGTAAGGTAACGCCGGACTAAAGTGGCCTAACAGTCCCTGTACGGCATCCAACGGTATTTCCCAAATACGGAAAAAGCCCAAGATATGATCGATACGATACGCATCAAAATAATCGGCCATCTTTTTGAAGCGATTCTTCCACCAGGTAAAATCCTCCTGCGCCATGGCGTGCCAATTATAGGTCGGAAAACTCCAGTTTTGTCCGTAAATAGAGAAATCGTCGGGGGGGGCGCCCGTTTGCGTATTCATATTAAACAGATAAGGAGTCGTCCATGCATCGATACTGCTACGATTGATCCCGATAGGAATATCCCCTTTCAGAACAACCCCTTTTTGATGGGCATATTCTTTCGTTTCATACAATTGTTGATGCAGAAGGAACTGCAGGAAACAATAATAATCGGCGACTTGTTTCGCTTCCGGATTTGTTTTCAGCAGATGCTCCAACTGATCGTAGCGAAAAACCGAAAACTCGCCCCATTGGGAGAACTCGGCCGTACCCAGGCTGTCGCGCAAATAGCAATAACAAGCATAAGGGAACAACCACGATTCATTCTGACGATAGAAAGCCCGGTATTCATCCGAAGCCAACACCTCGTTCCCGTTTTGAGCAAACAAATCCTTACCGTAATCCGTTTTGAGTCTCAATACCTTTTCATAATCCAGTTGAGGCAGTTTATTCAGCTCCTTTGCCCGGTTTATATAGGCATTCTGTTTCTTCTTATCGTTCAACGGCAACGTTCCGTATCCCAAATACATCGGGTTTAAGGCATAAATCGAAATGGCGCTATACGGATAAGAATCTTTCCAGGTATGCGTCGTTGTCGTATCGTTGAGCGGCAATACCTGTATGAGCTGTTGACGGGTCAGTACCGCCCAATCAATCATTTTTCGCAAATCGAGGAAATCGCCGATACCGAAACTATCTTCCGAACGAAGCGAAAACACCGGGATTGCCGTACCCGTCCCTTTATAAGCAAAAGAATGATAATGGAAGACCAATCCCATTTCAACCAACACACAATTTACGCGCCGGACTTTATCGACATATAATGTTCTATTTCCTCCGTCTTCCCAATGGATCGCCTTAAGCGACCCGGCATCGACAATAACGAATTTATAATGAACATCCTCAGAAAAAAAGGCGGCATCCAACACAATCTGCCACTCCCCGTTGCGGACACAATCCAAAGGAAGCGCTTTCTCTAAATTCCAGTTTCCGATTTTTTCATTGTCTCCGCTAATGACGAGCTTTTGATCTTTGCGAACATACGGACAAATGACATTTAACAAAATGCTTTGAGAATAATATTCTCCGGAAAACGTCTTTTTAGTGTGGGCGAAAACGCTTTCCGTAAAAACGGAAGAATACAAATAACGATGATACGGCTCCGTCTTCCATAAGTCTTGCAAATAAAAGGTCTTATTATTCTCGACAAATAATCGGCGGTTTTCGCCCCATTCACGGCGTATTGTATGCCCCCCTTCCTTTATAAAATAATAATAATCGATGTTCCCGACATGATGAACAGAGAGCTGAATATTCCACAAATCGCCGTCATTATTTAAGACGAGAGCTTTGCTTTCATCAAAACTTCCCAGTTCGGGTGTCGAACCGCATACACATACTTGCTGCCCCCACAACGTATGATAACTCAGTTGAAAAGTAAGAAAAATCATTTAATCTTCATTATTAAGTGTCCGTTCTGTCATCTCATGCTACTTGACGGCTAATAGCTGATAGTCCATTTCCACGCAAGGCAAAACTACAATCTTTCGTAAATAAAACGGTCGCCCAGCAACGTTCAAATACTGAAAGCGCCATGCAAACGATTGCTCTTTCCGAAAAGGAGTCATTCTCCTAAAACAGTGCACCGACATTATACAAAAATAAGAATCATTAGTTGAGCCGTGATGACGCGTAAAAACATCGTAAGGGGATATACGGTTGCATAGCTGACCGCCGGCACATCGTTCCCCGCAATCGAGTTCGCATAAGACAGAGCGGGAGGGTCGGTCATGCTTCCCGACAGTACCCCCATAAGGGTCAGATAATTTATTTTGAATATCTTTCGTCCCAACACCCCCATGATCAACAACGGCACGATCGTGATGATAATGCCATAACCGATCCATTGATAACCTCCATTCATTAGTGTATCGACAAATCCCTCACCGGCTCCAAGACCCACACAAGCCAGAAAAATAGCGATCCCTATTTCACGTAACATGAGATTAGCGCTCATGGTAGTATACGTGACCATTTTTAAACGGGGCCCGAATTTACTGATAAGGATCGCAACGATAAGAGGTCCTCCGGCAAGGCCGAGCTTGACGGGTTGGGGAATTCCCGGTATCATAAAAGGAATGCTTCCGAAAAAGACACCTAAAGCAATTCCGATAAAGATGGAAATCAAATTCGGCTCTCTCAATCTTTTTAGAGAATCTCCCAAGAACTTCTGAACGTTTATAATATCTTCTTCGGCTCCTACGACAGTAACCCGGTCTCCCAGTTGAAGTTGAAGTCTCGAATCGGCAAGCAAATCGACACCTGCCCGGTTTACACGGGTAATATTGATCCCATAAAGATTTCTGAGTTTCAAATCCCCGAGAGAACGCCCGTTTATCTCCGCTTTGGTGATCGCTATTCTGCGGGAAACCAACTGCGAATCGAACTTATTCCATTCGCTCTTATCCATCTCAATACGAGGCCCTATAAGGGCTTCGATCATATTTATATTTTTAAGATTCGACACAACCAACACCCGGTCATTTTCATACAGCGGTGTCATATTCTGCGGAACCGTCAACATTCCGGTTTCGACACGCAATACGCGCGAAATAACAAATTCCCGTTCTATGAGTCTTTTAATATCGCAGATCTTTTTCCCGAAAATCGCCGGATTATTAACTTGTAAAGAAAACCGTTGCGCCTCTATCATTTTAGAGTCATTCCGATCATCCAAATCGGAAGCTTCTTTATCTATGTTAATTTTAAAAATGTAGCGGAAGAATATCAACATCAGGATAATCCCGACCACCCCTAACGGATAGGCTACCGCATACGCAGTCGCAATAGAATCATCGGTGGCACCTGTAATATCGTAAAAAGTCTGTTCGGCGGCTCCTAACCCCGGCGTATTTGTTACAGCACCGGATAAAATACCCACCATGGTAACGATAGGCACGTCGGTTATTAAGTGAATAATGTATGCTGTTATAACACCACAAAAAACGACACCCGTAGCTAGCAGATTGAGTGTAATTCCACCCTCTTTGAAAGAAGAAAAGAAGCTGGGACCTACCTGCATTCCTATGGAATATACAAACAGAATAAGCCCGAACTCTTTCATAAAATGCAACACCTCATGCTCAAGCTGTAATCCAAAATGGTCTAGAAAGATTCCGAAAAAAAGAATCCAGGTACTTCCGAGTGAGATTCCGAAAACCTTTATCTTTCCTAATAAAAGCCCGCTGGAAATAACCAAAGCCAGAATAAGAATAGAGTGAGCAATGCCGCTCCCAAAAATCAAATCATACAACCATTCCATATATAAACATCAAGACAAAATACTGTTGATTAAGCAAAATGGTTGCAAAGATACTATTAATAAAATTTAAAACAACACTTAGAAACTGTTTTGAATTTTTTTATGCGGTGTTTTTTAGTCCTTTTTTGATGGATCCGGGCTTTCGTTTCGCATCAAATAGCGGGCTATTGGAAAGAATCGATTTTGACGTTAAATATTTATATTTTCCGACAACACATACACACCCAATGATCTTTTTCGGAAAAACCGATAAAAGTCAGATTATTTGTTTCGCAGATTTTGAGAATTTCCGGTATGTCTTCTTCATAAAAGCCACTGGTAATAAGAAGACCATCCTTGTTTAATACGGAGGAATAAACGGGAATATCTTGCAGAAGGATATTCTTATTAATATTGGCCAGAATCACCTCATAGGTTTCATCCCCTAATAATTCCGCCCCGCCCTGATATACGTTTATAGAATGAATTCCATTAAGACGTATATTTTCCAAGGCATTCTCATAGGCCCAGTCATCAATATCGATGGCCGTCACCCGGCGCGCTCCCCGCATGGATGCCAAAATAGCCAACACCCCGGTACCGCATCCCATATCGAGAACGGATTTATCGAGCAGTTCCATCGTTAACAACTGCTCCAAAACAAGTGAAGTCGTTTGATGGTGTCCGGTACCGAATGCCATCTTGGGATCGATCAAGATATGATATCGATATTCGCCTTGCGGGTGATGGAAAGAACTGTAAATAATGCAACTATTTCCGATAACAATCGGCTCAAAGTAGTTTTTCTCCCACTCCTCGTTCCAATTCCTGTCTTCCAATTCCCTTACGGTATACTGTATATTCGCGGGAATGATAAAATCATTGATGATACGGTCCACCGATTCTTTTGAATAAGAAGGAAACGGAGCAAACGCATCCAACCCGTTGTCCGAAGAAAGAAAACTCTCAAAACCGGTTTTAGCCAAAGCATCTGCTAATATATCCCTCACCACTTCGGTGTTTGGGTCACACTCAAAAACTGCTTGAATATATTTCATTTGTTTAATTGAAAGGACAAAAGTAGCATTTAATCGTCGCAAAATATGTAAAAACGTATTTATTTTCCGGTTTAATTGTTTACAATTGTTACAAACGAGCATCTTTTTGCAGATAGCACCGGAAGATTCCTTTTTTTGTTTTATTTTTATCCAATCAAAAAAACAGATAATGAAAACGATTGTTTTATCTCTATTCTTTTCAATTTTCGTCTTTTCTCTTCTAAATGCGCAGAATAACAACGTTCAGGAAATTATTCAACAGGGTGTTGAGTTGCACGATGCGGCAGAGTATAAAAAAGCAATTGAAAAATATCAAGAAGCTTTGAAAATCGATCCGAAGTCGAATCAGGCCGTCTACGAAATGTCGTTGTCTTATCTTCAACTCAAAGACTATAAAAAGGCATCGGAATACAGTACCAAGGTAATTAATTCCAACAATAAGGAACTATCGGTCGGAGCGTATGCCGTGAAGAGTGAAGCATTGGCAGAGATGGATATGATTGACGAAGCCATACAGCTTTTGAAGGACGGATTACAAAGAAACGGAGATGAATATCTGCTTCATTTTAACTTGGCCTTGAATTATTACAAAAAAAGGGATCTCGATAACGCCTTAACGCATGTCAAAAGAGCTATCGATCTGGATAAAACACATAGTGGCGCTTACTTGCTGTACGCTTACACCTTAAACAGTAAAAAATATTGGGTTCAAAGTATTTTTTCTTTTCAAATGTTTCTTTTGCTCGAACCCGACAGCCAACGATCGAAAAATGCTTTCGAAGAAATGCTCCAAACGATGCGGGTAAAGCCGGCTTCCGATAAACCGGTGGAACGCTCTTTCATACAACAGCAACTGATGCGCAATCAAGGAGAAAACAATCAGAATGCAAGCGAAATTCCTCCGCTTAGCATTGTCGACGGGTTAAATCGTAATTTTGTTTATAGTGCCATTACCCACACATTAGACTCCCTTACACAAATTTCCGAAAATGAGAACTTATATATCTGCTTTAAAGAGGTGAATGAATCCATACTTAAAGTCTTGGAGAAAGAAAATAACAGTTCTAAAGAAGGGATATTCTGGAATTTCTATGTCCCCTTCTTTTCTTATATTGCCAATTCCGAATATTATGACATTTATTGCCGGTATATCAGCTCTTCTTATTTCCCCGAATCTTTAGCTTGGTGGAAAAACAATCCTAATAAAGCCCGCAATTTTATTCGTTGGTTTGAAAAAGGCGACAATCCCGATACATAAGTTCGGAAACTTAAGTATCTTTGCTTTCCAAGTTCAATAATATATGGAAAAATTTGACCAAGAGCGATTACTCAATGAGTTACGAAACCCAAAGACTCAACAACAGGCTTTTGCCAAACTTGTTAAAGAATTTAGCGAACGCCTTTATTGGCAGATTCGGAAGATGGTAATTTCTCATGATGACACCAATGACATTCTTCAAGACGTATTCATTAAGGCATGGACGAATATCAACAATTTCAGAGGTGATTCCAAGCTCTCCACATGGCTTTATCGCATTGCAATAAATGAAAGCATTACCTTTATTAATAAGAAACGGGCGCAAAATAACATCTCGGTAGATGAAGAAGACTCTTTCCTGTTGAATACGTTAGAAGGAGATGAATATTTTGATGGAGATGAAGCCCAAAAGCTGTTGCAAAAAGCCATACTCACTCTCCCCGATAAACAACGGCTGGTTTTTCAAATGAAATATTTTGAAGAAATGAAATATGAGACAATGTCCGATATCCTCGGAACTTCGGTCGGCGCATTAAAAGCCTCTTATCACCATGCAGTCAAAAAAATTGAGGCATTTTTATCCAACGTTCATTAAACCTTCGTTTATGCTCTTAGTCCATTTAACAGTGCGGCGCAAAAACAAAAGATATGGAAACAAAATTTAACAAGCTGGAAGAGTTCGATAAATCAAAAAATCCTTTCAAAATTCCCAATAATTATTTTCATCAATTTAATGATGAGATAATGAAAAAATTACCTCTTCAAGAAAACGACGTCCTTTCTCCAAGCGTTCCGGTCGTTCGCTCCAATAGGATAAAAACCTGGTTATATGTAGCTGCCGCATGTATCATTTTGTTTTTTTCCATACAATTATTCTCCGATAAGTTCGTTAATCCTTTGCTACCGCCCTCATCCTCGGATATGCCGTCGGTAGCAACACATGAGAGCGACAAGTTCTGGTCGTCCGTGCAAATATCCGAAGAAGAGTTCTTTCAATATTTAGAAGATCAAATGATAAACGACGGTTATTACGAATATATCTATAGCGGTACTTTAAATTGAGTTTAAGAATTACGATAGCATACGAAAGATCAAAATTATGAGAAAAAAATATATATTGCCGGGATGTAGCTTATTTGTTTTGTGGTTTGTTTTCTTCGTTGTTTCGGCACAAGACACGAAAAAAATGAATGTCGCCGAATTCGAGAAACGGAAAATGGAGTATATCCGTAAAGAGGCAGCCCTCTCTCAAACCGAATCCGAAAAATATTTCCCTTTGAATGGCGAATTATCGAAAAAGAAGCTGGAACTTTACAAGCAACACCGCGATAAAATACAAAAGATGAAAAGAGAGAATGCCAATATGTCGGACGAGCAATACAGAGCGTTATTAGAAAATGACGTAGAGGTAAAACTAAGAGAGGCTGAATTAGATAAAGAATACTCGGAAAAATTTGAGAAGGTACTTTCACCGGAGAAACTCTATAAGGCTCAACAAGCCGAAAAAACATTTATGCAAGTTGAAATTACAAAGTTTCGACAAGGGCAACACAAAGCTCGCGGCAAGAAATAATCAAGAATGCAAGGGCGATGATTAAAAACCTTATTCCTTTTCATTATCTATCTACCTGTCTGAATTTTTAGGTATTCAACAATATAGAATATAGAAAAAGGATTGAGCAATATGAATTAGGTATATTGTATCAGTCCTTCTTCTTTTCATTTATTCAGCATTGCTGAGCGTAATTTCTAAACGGGCAATCTTATTATCCTCAGTTTCCAGATGATAATCCAAAGCGACCGGGCTTCCGTCAAAATCTCCTGAGACAACCGCGGTAATAATAGCCTTTGAATCGGTTTCTGAATATTTAGTTGGCTCCATTGTTGTGTTGAATTGTTGATTGGCATTTTCAATCCAATCCCTTATTGCCTTTTTACCTTTATACTCTTTTTCTTCGTCAATGACAAGTGCTGTTTCTGAGAAACAGTCGGCATAGGCATCACTGTCATAATTCTTCTGTGCTGTCAACAAGTCTAAAACGACTTTCGGTAATTTTAATTCCATTGTTTTTATTTTAAGTTGTTATATTGTGGGAATAGTCCCGCCATCAATTATGTATTCTGTTCCTGTCAGGTATCCGGCTCGGGGCGAGACTAAAAAGCCGACAAGTTCCGCAACATCTTCAGGTTGGGCTGGTCTTCCGATAGGTATTCCGCCCAATGCATCCATCACCCTTTGTGAAGCTTGCTCTACCGTGATATTTGAACTTTCTGCAATTCGTTGCATCATCCGGATAGCAGAATCAGTCATAATCCAGCCGGGTGAAACAGTCAATACACGAATTCCTTTAGGAGAAACCTCTTTGGATAGACCTTTGCTGTAATTAATCAATCCCGCTTTGGCTGCGGCATAAGGCAAGGTCGAATCATACAAAGGCAATCTTCCCTGAATGGATGCAATATGAATAATAACGCCGTTACCTCGTTCTATCATTTGCGGTAAAAATCCTCTGTCTAAACGGACAGGTGCAAGTAAGTTGGTTTTAATCGTCGTTTCCCAATCTTCATCCGTCAGTACAGCAAAGCCCCCACCCTGTGTCTCAGAAGCACCAAGGTTATTTACTAAAATATCGAGCTTCCCGAATTTCATTAAAATCGCATCTACTACTTTTTGAGTTCCTTTCGCTTTACTTAAATCTGCCGGAATGAAATGCAGGTTCGAATTTTTCTCTTTCGGTTCATTTCTCGCTGTAATAACAACGGTTGCCCCTGCCTTTAGCAATCGTTCCGCAATTGCTTTTCCGGCTCCTTTTGTTCCACCTGTAACCAATGCTATTTTGCCGGATAGTTCATTATCAAAACTAAATCTTTGTTCCATATTTCAGTCTTTTGATGCAAAGTTAGGTTATATACCAAGTTCATGCAAGTACGGAAAAACGATTCAGATAGGGATAAATTATTCCCCTATTGTGCAATTTTGAATATATGGGTATATTTGCACTATGTATGAAAGAAAGATTCCATTAAGTTTGAATTGTGGTCTTGACTTAATTGGGGTGGTCCTTTATGGCAAATGGAAAATCCGTTTATTGTGGTTTATCCATGAGGGGCATAAACGCCCAAGTGAGTTACAACGTAAAATACCCGATGCTTCCCGCAGAGTCCTGAACATACAGTTGAAGGAATTGGAAGAACACGAATTAATCACAAAAAAGATTTATCCGGTAGTTCCTCCCAAAGTAGAATATAGCCTAACCGAATTCGGAGAGACATTAATCCCTGTTCTTTCTGTGTCAGGACAATGGGGAGATGAACATCAGGAACGTTTACGGCATCTAATATTGAAACAATTAGGTCAATTATCTACTGACTAACTTGAGCGGATAAGTACCGTAGTTTTTAAACGCAAAATTTACAAGGAATTTGCAAGGTTATTCGTCAAAAACAGGCTTATTCCGGCAATAATAGCTCGTATCCTGTTTTCATGGTACAAAAGTAATGTATTTAGGGTCTGCTGAACAAATGGTC
>DHOU01000025.1 GCA_002409745.1 Bacteroidales bacterium UBA5382 | reverse complement strand
TCAGAGAAAATCCTAACTTTGCAAGACATTAATCGGTCAAGTCCCTAAAAAATGCAATGATCCGTTTTTCCAACATAGCCTCCACGTATAACGAATATTTAGATTCTCTTTATTCGTATGCCATACATTTAGGTTTCGATGAAGAAACCGCGATGGATGCTATCCATGACGTGTTTTACAAATTATGCACCAAGCACGCCTCGCTCGACGAAATATCCAATATCAAGTTCTATCTCTTCCGATCGTTACGCAACCGGCTTATCGATTTGCAACGTACAAACAAAGAATATACCGGTATACTATCGTTGGAGGAAAACCTCGATGAAAACGTTTCCTTCCGTTTGGAAGTTTCCGTCGAAGACGAACTAATCGACAGGGAGGATGCGGAAGAAGTACGTCAAAAAGTAGAAAAGGTATTGAGTATACTGACCAATCGCGAACGCGAAATCATGTACTTAAGGTACGTGCAGGAATACCGTTACGAAGAAATTTCAGAGATCATGCACATCTCCGTCGCCGCCTCGCGGAATCTGATGAGTAAATCTCTTTTTAAATTAAAGAAATCCGCCCTACCACTCGTTACATTATTGATGATGATTCGATAATTTTATTTTCCTCATTTTTACTATCCGGAATTAGCAATTTATTCGTATTTTTGTCATGTCGACTTAGCAAAAAACAATTATATGGATAATAATAAAGTAATCGCCACTATAGACATATCCCGGCCATCGGGACGCAAAATCGTACGCGAACTACAAAATAAAAGAGCCGTAAAGCTGGAGTATCCTTCTCCGGTAAGTAAAACTTATCCGCTGGAAGAAGTTTACGAAAAGGGCTTGGACAAGTTAAGTAAACACTATGGTGTAGACATGCGGCAATTAAAATCAAATCTGTAATGAATGACTATAATGTAGTCTTATCACAAGAAGCCGAAGCCGCCATTAACCGCATTACGCCACTATGAAGACATCTTTAATATCCTGAGAACTTTGAATAACATGCCGGAAAGTTATTCAATACAAACAGGAACTTCATTCTTGCGTTTCGGGGCAAATGTCCGCCGTATAAACTACAAGAAGATGGCAATTATCTATACTGTCCACGGAGGTATTGTCTACATTCACCGGATTATTGCCGCGAATTTGATTAAAAATTTATAATACGAGTTTTTTGAAAGCCTTACAAACGATATTTGATAGCGCCGAGCAAGAGCTGTATCAGTTGAATATAGCCCAAAAACAGTCAATCGAATCCGGACGGAAGGATATTGAAAATGGAAATTTCCAGCCCAACGACATCGTAATGGAAAAAATGACTCGATGGCTAGAAAAACAGGATTGATGCCAAGAACACGCCCTTCATGTTAAAAACTTCATTTTTATTATGAGAAACGATGATGTTTCATCATCATCTTCGTCTATATAATAAAAGCACGTTGTAAAAAGATAAAAAAACTTTTTCAATAACGAAAAACAACCATGCGGTTACAGAGAGAGCATAACGATTTTATCCGGTTTCTGAAGGATGAAAAATTCATTCAATGGAAGCTTTTCCCTAACGACGAATTACGTGCGTATTGGGAGGATTTCTTGGAGAAATTTCCCGACGAACGCAAAAATTTCGAATTGGCTGAAGAGCATTTCCGTCATATCAACCTATCATCTTACAAACTGCCGGAAGAAAAGAAGCAGGAAGCCATCCGGCGTCTGGAGCACTCGCTGGCCCGTTATGCAAGACGACAAACCCTGCGCCGTTTCACTTATGCGGCAGCAGCTTGTGCGGCGGCTCTCGTTTTATCACTCCTGTATATCCAAAAAAGCACCGATTGGCTTAGAGATAACGAAAACATCTCCGCCGGATATATCGTGGGGAGCGAATTGGAGTCGAAAGACATTCTTTTCATCACAGGAGGAAAAACAGCCTCTTTCCAGGAGAACGTCGATATTGAAATCGATAACGAACGAACCGCCCAAATAAAGGCCGGCGATAATACGGAAGAAAAAATAGCCATCACACAGAATACGATGAACAAACTGATTGTCCCATACGGCAAACGGTCGAAAATCGTCCTTCCCGACGGAACGCAAGTATGGCTTAATTCGGGATCATCCTTAGAGTTTCCATCTGATTTTTCCGGAAAAACGCGCGATGTATATCTCTCAGGAGAAATATATATAGAGGTGGCGCACGACACACAAAAACCTTTCCGCGTACACGCTTCGGGTTTCGATGTAAAAGTATACGGCACCCAATTCAATGTAACGGCCTATCCCAATTCGCAGCCTTCGGTTGTGTTAGTGCAAGGGAGCGTCAGCCTGCAATCGGAGAATAAACCGGAAATATTCCTCTCGCCGAGCGAACAAGCCCTCTATTCAGAGAGCGGCGTTTTTCAAACTAAAAAAGTAGATATAACACCTTTTATCAGTTGGAAAAACGGATATCTGACTTTTGAAGACACGCCTGTAATCGAGGCGCTGAAACAAATCGAAAGATACTATAACCTTTCGTTCAATTTTGATGAAGAAGTATCTTTCCAAGGGCTCACCTGTACGGGGAAGATCATTCTCTCCGACAATTTAGACAATGTCATGACCACCCTTGCGCTGATTTCATCGACTACCTACAAAAAAGGAGATACGCAAATATATATCTATAAAAAATAAATCCGTTTTAAAACAATGATGCCTATGGAGAAATGAAAAAAAATATGCAAAAAAGCCGGAGGATACGGCAATATCATCCGGCAGGTTAATTCTAATTACATCAAACAATTAATAATTAAAATCGTACAAATATATGAATAAATACTCTATTGAAGGGAAGAACTCCGTCAATAATTTTAAACAAGTTCTAAAAATCATGAGGATAACTCTATTCTTATTATTTTTCAGCATCCTATTTTCACGGGCTGCCAATAGCTATTCACAAGAAACAGAACTTACACTTCACGTAAAATCTGCTTCCATAAAGGAAATTTGTGAGCAACTCGAAAAGAAAAGTGATTTTCGATTTATTTTTGCGGGAAATGTCAAAAAAACAATTAATAAAAAAGTCAGTCTAACGGCAAACGCTCAAAATATCGAAAAGATATTAGACAATATCTTGTCAAACACAGAACTTGTCTACAAGATAATAGATAGCCAAATCGTTATCTACCGAGATAAAACGACGATAGTTCCGAAAAAAATTGAAGAAAGCATTTCCGAACAAATAATCCAACAAAAAAAAGAAATTAACGGAAAAGTTTTTGATAAAACTGGTCAGCCGGTCATTGGAGCGAATATCATTGAGGTTGGAACCACTTCTAACGGTACGGTAACCGATATGGATGGAAATTTTTCTTTAAGTGTAGAAACAAATGCAATAATTCGTGTTTCTTATATCGGTTATATTTCTCATGATATTCTTACAGTTGGCAAAACAACTTTTGACATTGTGTTGCAGGAAGACACGAAATCACTGGAAGAATTGGTCGTAGTGGGATACGGAACTCAAAAAAAGATAAACTTAACAGGCTCGGTGAGCTCTGTAGATATGTCTAAAATAGCAGAAACACGTCCTATTACAAATATATCTTCTGGGTTAGCCGGTTTGGCGCCCGGACTATATGTGAAATCAACGAGTAACGACCCCGGATCTAATGCTTCATTACAAATAAGAGGACAAGGAACACTGAATAACTCTGCTCCTCTTGTAATCATTGATGGCGTTGAAGGAAATATCGGCTATATTACGCCACAAGATGTTGCGTCAATTACCGTTCTGAAGGATGCAGCTTCTTCTTCCATTTATGGATCTCGGGCTGCTAACGGGGTTATATTAATCACCACAAAACAAGCTGAAGAAGGAAAATTGCAAATCAATTATGATGGTTATGTGGCTTTTCAATCGATTGGCAGTTCTATGCCTTTTGTAAATAATAGTGTAGAATATATGGAACTACAAAATGAGGCTGCGAGAAATTCCAAAGTGAAAGAAAATTTCAGTAAAGAGAATATTAAATTGTGGCGTGATAACCAAGGGGGTGACCCTTTGTTATGGCCTAATATGGATTGGATGGATGCTACATTTCGGAATACCCATACCTTTAACCATAATGTGTCAGCCCAAGGGGGAACGGATAAAATTCGCAATTTCATGTCTTTCAATTATTCCAATTCTCCAGGTATTATAGAAAATACCGGCTATGAAAAGTATCAACTACGTCTTAATTCTCAGCTAAATTTAGCTAAGCACCTAATGGTGGGTGCAAATTTAACCGGATCACTTTCAGACAAAGATAGGGGTAGTAACTCTTTAAGCGGAATGTTTTCGAATGCAATGGCCGCGGTTCCAACGGTCGTAAACAAAAGTCCTGACGGAAGATATGGGGGTACTAATAATCTTGAAGATGTACAAACCGTTGCAAGTCCCCTCTGGTATATGAACCAATATAAGGGAGATAATACAATTCGCACTTTTTCTTCAAAATTCTATGCAAACTTAAATCCTATAAAAGGATTAAATATCAACGGGTCTTATTCTTATAATTATTATGATGCAAAAGTAACTACCCAGATTAACCAAAACGACCGATGGAATTTTCAGACCAATACAGTGCTGGCCTCTGGAAAAACAGATCTTTATATAACAAATACAGATGCCCGTGACGTGCGGGATTTTATGGATGCCGATATTTCATACGAAAATAGAGCATTTGACGACCAATTTTACTTTAAGGCTATGGCTGGAGCGAGCCAAGAACAGTATAAATATGAAACATTCTCTGCAACCAAATATAATTTAATTGACGAGAATCTCACCCAAATAGGTGCTGCAACCGGAGAAGCTTCCGCTTCTGGCTCTTTAAGCGATTGGGCTATGCGGTCTTTCTTTGGACGTATTAACTTGATTTGGAATGATAAATATTTAGTAGAACTTAATATAAGAAGGGATGGGTCTTCGCGTTTTGTGGAAGATAATAGATGGGGAAATTTTCCTTCCGCATCTGCCGGATGGAGAATCTCTGAGGAATCATTTATGCAACCATTAAAAAATTCATGGTTGAATAACCTGAAAATAAGAGCTTCTTACGGGTCTCTGGGAAATAATTCAGTTGGGAACTATGAATCCATTCCTGTATTAACAACAACTCAATATCCCCTAAATAACCTTCCCATTGTCGGATTCTATCAGTCGGCCATAGCAAATGCAAATTTAACATGGGAATCGACCTACGTTACTAATCTGGGATTCGATTTCGGTTTATTTTCAAACCGATTGACAGGGACTTTCGATTACTACGATAAATTTACTAAGAATATATTAATTTCCTTACCTGCTTCCTTAGAAAACGGACTCGTAACTTTTCCAAAGCAAAATGTTGCGGAAGTCCAGAACCGCGGATTTGAAATCACCCTAGGATGGCAAGATAACATCGAAGAATTCAATTATTTCATTAATGGGAACTTATCATATAATAAGAATGAAGTTATTAAGTTTAAAGGAACAGAACATGCTCTGTCAGGAAATTTAATGACTAAAGAGGGATTACCTATAAATACTCAATATTTGTTAGTAGTAGATCGAATTGTTCAAACACAGGAAGATCTTAACCTCATACAAAAAACTATAGATAACGCACCTCTGGATGATAAAGGGAATAAACTTAATCCCTTTCCAATGGGAAAACCGGAATTAGGAGACTTCCTCTATAAAGATGCTAATAACGATGGCATCATCAATATGGACGATCGTAAAACAACCGGACACGGAGCAAGCCCTAAATTTATGTATGCACTATCTTTTGGTGCCAGCTATAAAGGATTTGACTTTTCTTGTCAAATGGATGGGGTAACTGATATGCAAACATATTTTCAAAACGATTACTATACCCCGAACTTAAGACACTCCAACGTAATTAATAAAGACATCGCAGAAGGGCGTTGGTATGAAGGGCGAACCAGCACGGCAACTTTTCCAAGATTTTTGCTGGGAAATGCAAGAAATACAACTGCCAGTGATTTTTGGTTACAAAACAGTTCTTATCTGAAAATAAGAAATATCCAACTCGGATATACATTACCCAAAAACCTACTGAGTTCGTTAAATGTAACAAGATTGAGAATATATAGCGGACTGGAAAATTTCTTCACTTTTACTGATTATTCCGGATTAGACCCCGAAGTATCAGGGATGGGATATCCTACTATGAAACAAGTTGTATTTGGTTTTAATCTATCATTTTAAAATTCGCTTTTATGAAAAACTTATATAGAATCATCACAATTATATTAACAACTATTTTATTTGCAGGCTGCTACGACTTGGATAGGTACCCTCAAGGACAATTAAGTTCCGGCACATTCTGGCAAGATGACGAAGATGCAAAACAAGGAATAATTGCATGTTATGCTGCGTTAAAACTAAACTATGTCTTTGGTTTAAGTTTCGGAACTGATTGTATCTCTGATATTGCTTCGGGATATGACGAAGTGGGCCATTGGGATATATCCCGTAGCGTATGGGCGACGACATCGGCTTATCCTACTCAGAGATGGCAACATTCATACGAAGCCATACGCAGGGTCAATACAGCTATCAGCTACATACAAAATTCCAAAGGAGTAACGGAAGATACTAAAAAACGAACAATCGGAGAAGCTAAATTTATACGGGCCTTGCTTTACTTCCATTTAATTAATCATTTTGGAGATGTTCCGATTTTTGATGAAAATGTTGATTATAATAAAGATTACGCCAATCTAACGATGCCTCGCGAAAGTGTAGACAAAGTCAGATCCTTTATTATAAACGACTTAACTGATGCGATTAACAGGCTTCCCGTAAGATGGGAGACTCCAGACTATGGAAGGGCAACGTTGGGTGCAGCTTATGCGTTAAGAGGAAAAGTATATTTATATAATAAACAATACGATCTGGCAAGCAAGGATTTTGAAGAGATTGTATTGGATAAGTCTGGCAAAGGTTATAAATATAGCTTAAATCCCTCGTATGCTGAATTGTTTACTCAAAAAGCAGATGCAAGTGATGAAATGATTTTCACTCTTCAAAATTATACAGCCATAGATTTTAATTATGGAATGCCTTTTGCTCATTATATTGGAAATAACGCTACATTCGGGTTCGGTTGGAATAACATCATGCCTTCAGTAGAATTGGTCGATAGTTATGAGCTAAAAGATGGAAAACCTTTTAATTGGAATGACTTCATACAGGGATACAATGAAGACATTTCAATAAGAAAAGAAGTATTCATGTCCACCTTAACTAAAGATTACACCAAGGTGGCAACATATCCTAAATACCACAATGAATTGTTGGGGATGTATGAACAGAGAGATCCGAGAATGAAACAAACAATTATCCTGCCTTATACCACTTATAAGGGTTATATAGGTACCGATGTTGTAAATTGTGAATTCGTCTACGCCAAGGGGATAAGTACAGCGAATAATTTCGTAGCTGTTAATCGTTATGGCAATGAAAATACTTTAATGTATTTATTCCGGAAATTCATACCCGAAGGAGATATGGACGGACAGCTTGTTAGTAAAAGTGATAGAGACCATACGCCTATAAACTTTCCTCTTATCAGATATGCCGATGTTTTACTGATGTTGGCAGAATGTTATAATGAACAGAATGATATCGATAATGCCGTAAAATATATCAATGAGGTTAGGCAAAGACCGTCCACCAATATGCCCCGCATCAATTCAGGTCCAACATGGTTGGAAGCGCGGACAAAAACAGATGTTCACACGAGAATCATGCATGAAAGAGCTGTAGAATTGGCTCTAGAGGGATTACGGTACTACGATATAAAAAGATGGGGAACGATTAAAACGATCCAAAATAAACCCGAAATAGACATCCTTGGAAGCAGTATATATCAAAATAAATATGAGGATAAGGATGCTCTATGGCCTATTCCCAGTACGGCAATAGATAGAAATCCAAATCTCAAGCCGAATAATCCGGGATGGTAATAACAACAATTAATAAAGAATATTATTTCTAATTATTATTCATGAGGGAAGCTAAAATCTTAAAAAGAAAATGATTTAATCATTTCAATATCTTAAAAGATTTTAGCCACCCTTCATGAATTGAGATTCTAAAAAAATACTTATATGCTTTCACGTTTTAAGGGACTAATACTATTATTTTCATATATTTTTTGTGTGAGTAATCTTTATTGTCAGTCGGACAAACAAGCTGCGTTTGAATGGGTTTTCGGAGATTTAACAAAATTCAATACCGAAACGATACGGAAAGTACTTGCTGATAAGCCTGGAAAACGACATTATATTGATTTTAATAATGACGGCAAGCCGGAAGAAGTATGGTTTATCGATATCGATCCCCGACATAGTGAAAGTAAACGTCCCATCTTAGTCCGCGTGATTGATGAAGATGGTGATTTGGATTTAAATGGAGAACCGGATACGGATAGCGATCTATATATCGCCGATTGGAATGCGGACGGAACGGTTGATGCCGTTATCGATTATGAAGACTTAGATCAGGATCAGGATGTAGATAGAATGGGGCTGTTTTATTTCGACAAAAAATATGGACTGCGTGTATGGTGGAGCAGAGACGACGGAGATGACAATCTTCTTTGGTATGATATCGATTATACCTACTATCAACAGCCCTGCGAAAGTTTTTCTCATTTTGGAGGCGATGAAACTTTCGTTTCCTTCTATATAAAACCGGGAAGTAACCGATGGACTTCTTTTTTTGAGAACCCATTCCTCTTTTATGATACGGATAAAGATGGAGTTACGGAGGAAGTAATCAGAGTGATAGGAAACGCGAATCGCATAAACTCAGTACGATGGAGTTTCGACGCGGATAATGACGCGACCCTATCAAACTCTCGCGATTATGACGTATCCATATCAGCCTATGCCCCGGGATGGAGCATTGAGAATAATAAAAATGAGCACATTGCTCAAAATTGGTCTACACTTTTTTATGATGACATTTCGAGCGAAAAGATACGGATTAGAGGATTCGAAGCAAGCCCCATATTAAGAAGAGGAAAAGCAAGAGAACTCTTATCCGATGTTGTATGGTCGCGGGTTTTGATGACGTGGGACGAAAATGATTTAAATATTGCTTGGAATACACCTGATTATACCATTGAACGTTGGGAAGGAGTCATTGCATCCTCGCCTACGGACAAAGGGTTTGAAATGCCGGGAATAGGTTGGCCTGATTGTGGCCCTTTCAATAAGAGGTACGAAATTATACTGAATCCTAAAAGTCCGAATGAATACTATTTTCTTCCTTCCGACAGACGTATTCATCTAAAAAACAGCGACAAGACATCGCTTTCTGTGGATTATGACTATGATGGAAAAATGGATATGTATTACTTATGGTTCGATACGGATAAGGATGGAATCGTAGATAAAATATCCATCGATACAAACGGAGATGGCGTATTTGACGATTCGTGGAATCTGTCAATCGAGGGCATTGCTGATGTAAAATGGACACATGCAGGTATTTCGTCACATCAAAGCAGAATATTGGCATCGGAACCGGAAAACCTCTATTACTTGAATAAAGTGCTGGAATCGGCCTTAAGCACAAAAAACAAACAGAATCAAACGGATGCTATTTGGAATATGATTCATTCGGGAATGAAGACAAAAAAGTACGGAAGCGATATATCAAAACGATTAATCGATAGTGATGAAACCATCCTGTATTATTTATCCCTGTCAGCCGATAGTAAAATAGCCGCGTTAAAAAAATCAGATAAAAACCAAAGCTTCTGGAATAGCTTTGATAAAGTACGAGCAAAAGGGCAGACAGCTCAAATGACCCAAAGCCTGATAAACCATTTTTCCATTTATGCTCCGCTCCCCAATTATAAATTGTGGTTATCGGATTTGCGTAAGGAGGAGAAGAGCAAAAACGTGGCATGGAATAACACATGGCTACCTCCGAATTGGGGATGGGAATCCAAACAAGCAGCATATAGATGTTATGACGGTCACTTTGACTTCTTTGGCAAGCGGCTAAAAAAGTTGATATACCCTATCATGACAGACGGTGTAAGCTATCATATCGATAATGGTGACTGGGGGATGGATGTAATTCATGTAGGAAAAACGGGAGGTGTAGGAGGACTGGTTCTTTATGTAGACGGCAAAGAATATCCCGTGAGAAATGAAAATCAAGAAGGCGATCCGTTTTTCTCTGCCTCTTTATATAAAGAGACTAACGACACGATCACTATTGAATTTAAAGTAACAGGGGTCGGCCCGGAATCGGCTCCCTACACCGTATATATCAAAGCTTCTTCTATTGCGGGAAGATACGATTCGCCGATTGAAGTTACCGTCGAAAATAAAAAGCAGTTCTCTGCGGACCTGAAAATAGCGATTGTCCTCAACAAGTTACCCCTCGAGGATTTTTTCATCAATGAGAAAAAGGGAATTATGGGACTTTGGGGATTTCAGGAACCGGAAATCGGATGGATAGGAACGGGAGTCGTTTACCCGGCGAACCGTTTTTTATATTATCAAAATACTATTCAAGAACACAGAGTCGTACTGAAATATCGGGAAGGTGATATACTAAATTATTCCATCAGAGGTGACTGGCAAAGAGGGCACACTTTTCCCATATCTTACGGTGTAAAAGAATGGATGAAAGATTTAAGCGATAATGCGCAATTAATATATTTAAAATAAAAGAATTATGAGAATAAAGAATTGTTTTTTACTTTTTATGTTGTTAATGAGCAGCGTTTCCCTCTCATTAGCTAATAAACCGGTAAAAAGAGTTATTCTTTTTACAATAGACGGCTTGCATTGGGAAGCTCCTCAAAAGACACACATGCCTGTTTTCAACAGCTTAATTAAAGAAGGAACCTATATACAACAATCGTATGTTATATTACCTCATCATCCGACAATTGGCGATTACAGTAAATATAACAGCTGTTCATTTCCCAATCCGGTATTACACCAGGGCACCCTATTCCTAAGTGATGAAAACAAAATGATACAGGAATACTTTTCACCGAAAGAGCAAACCGCCTTTGTGGTAAATACGGTTGCATACAAGTCCGTGGGACGTGGCTTTACAACGCTTATCATGGACGATCTGTTGACCGATGCCGAAGTGGTTGATCAATCTATCCAAATAATGAAAACCCAACATCCGGTATTTATGCGCATCCATCTTCAAAGACCGGGGCAACGAGGGTTCGATATTTCACAGATGGACAAAGACAGTCCTTATTATAATAATATATTCGCCAAAGGCTCTCCGTACGTAGCGGCCATAGAGAATGCGGATATACAATTGGGAAGATTTATTCATTACTTAAAAGAATCCGGCAAATGGGATGAAACGGTACTGATCATAACCTCCGATCACGGACAAAGCAATATCGGATGGCATGCATTATTCGATGAAAACGCCTGGAGAACTCCTCTCCTGTTTATAGGCGCGGGTATTGCAAAAAACAGAGTCTTGCCTTACTTCGAACACACCGATATTGCTCCTACCATAATGGGTATTCTAGGGAGGGATATTCCTCAGATTAATGGCGGAGGCGGACATTTTATCGATGCGATGCTCATCAACGGAAACAAACAGGCCGCTTATCCGGAACATATCAAAATTCTTAATAACCAAATTAAAGAATATGGCTATCTGAAAGCCGAGATGATGATGAAATCCTTATCAAACCTTCGTTTGCTCAATGCGATCGCTTTACTTGATAACAGTGCATCGGGCGCTTCCTTCTATCATCAGGATCGAATCCTTGAGTGGTATAAAGCCGGTACAACCGAACAACTGATTCAGACGAATAATACCGTATTAGAGAAAATGAAAAAACTCCTAAACGACAATTAAAATGAAGCGCTTAATCATCCCGTGTATTTTATTTGCTATTATCGGATTTAACTTAACCGTTTACGGACAAAACCAACGGGGAAAGTTTGAGGTAGGTAACAAAACTTTTCTATTGAATGGAGAACCTTTTGTCGTGAAAGCAGCTGAATTGCATTATCCGCGCATCCCGAAGGAATACTGGGATCACAGGATAAAAATGTGCAAATCTTTAGGCATGAATACGATATGTCTCTATATTTTTTGGAATATCCATGAGCAAAAAGAAGGTTCTTTCGACTTTTCCGGACAAAATGATATTGCTGCATTTTGTAAACTGGCGCAGGACAATGGAATGTGGGTCATCATACGTCCGGGGCCGTACGTTTGCGCCGAATGGGAAATGGGCGGATTACCCTGGTGGTTATTAAAGAAGAAGGATATTGCCTTGCGTTCATTAGATCCGTATTTCATCGATAAAACGAGAATATATATGAATCGGGTCGGAAAAGAATTAAGGGACTTACAGATTTCCAATGGTGGGAATATAATCATGGTTCAAGTTGAAAATGAATTCGGCGCTTATGGAACCGACAAAGAATACATCAGAACCATCAAAGATATTGTAATAAAATCGGGATTCGATAGCGTTCCCCTTTTCCAATGCGACTGGACGTCTAATTTTGAAAATAATGCATTGGATGAGCTTTTATGGACGATCAACTTCGGATCTGGTGCAGATGTCGATCAACAATTTAAAAGATTGCAAGAACTCCGTCCGACTTCGCCGTTGATGTGTAGTGAATATTGGTCGGGGTGGTTTGATCATTGGGGGAGAAAACATGAAACCCGTACAACCGAATCGCTTCTCGGAAGCCTGAAAGATATGATGAAACGAAATATATCCTTCAGCTTGTATATGGCACATGGAGGAACTACTTTCGGGCATTGGGGAGGTGCCAACTCTCCGGTTTATTCTGCCATGTGCAGTTCTTACGACTATGATGCCCCGATCAATGAATCGGGAAAAGTGACTCCGAAATATTTTGCCTTACGAAAACTTCTGGCCGATTATCCGGATAAAGGAGCAATCCTTCCTCCCATTCCCGACTCCATCCGGACTATTTCGATTCCTGAATTTTCGCTTGACCAGGTCTCACTTTTATTCGAAAATCTTCCACCTGCTATGAGGCATGCCGATATTATCGGACTGGAGGACCTCGACCAGGGTTGGGGCTCCGTGTTATATAGAACTGAAATGAAACGATCTCCGGTCAAGCAACTGCTGTTGATCACAGAAATGCACGATTGGGCGCAAATCTATATCAACGGGATGCAAATCGGGACACTCGATCGGCGTAAAGGAGAAAACTCACTATTGCTTCCTCCCGTAAAAGACGGCGATATCTTAGATATATTTGTGGAAGCAATGGGACGGGTCAACTTTAATAAAAACATCCATGACCGAAAAGGCATCACGCAAAAAGTTGAATTAATAAACGGCAAAGTAACCACAGAATTGAAGAATTGGGATATCTTCTGTTTTCCCGTCGATTATTCTTTTGCTAAAGACCGGGCTTTTAAAAAGTCACGCAATGCCGCAGGAACACAAGGATACTATAAAGGAAAATTTATATTGGACAACGTGGGCGATACCTTTTTAGATATGCGTCCATGGGGAAAAGGAATGGTTTGGGTGAACGGTCATGCAATGGGACGGTTTTGGGAAATCGGCCCTCAACAGACATTGTATATGCCGGGATGCTGGCTGAAAGAAGGTGAAAACGAAATCATTGTATTGGATATCAGCGGGCCGGAAAAGAACATAATGAACGGACGACGAAATCCTATTCTGGATATGTTACGAGTGAAAGAATCTCCATTACATAAGGAAGAAGGACAAGTACTTAATTTAATGAAAGAAAAACCGATCAATACAGGCACATTCAAAGAGGAGCATAATTGGCAAAAGATATCTTTCAATAAAGAAATAGAAGCACGGTATTTATGCGTAGAAATGTTGAATTCGTACGGAAAAGATGATTTTGCTTCCATCGCAGAATTGGAAGTACTCGACAAACACGGAAACTATATTTCACGGCAAGACTGGAAAATTATCTATGCGAGTAGTGAAGAAGTCGTACGGGCAAATAACTCTGCCGACAAAATCTACGATCTTCAGGAATCTACATTTTGGCATACGAGATATTCGACAGGAGTGGACAAATATCCTCATCATATTGTGATTGATTTCGGTAAGGATATAACTATTACTGGATTTGCCTACCTGCCACGCGTTGATACAGATAAAAAAGGTCTGATCAAAGATTATAGGATATATGCTAAAAAGTCTCCTTTCCAAATAGATTCGAAATGAACCATCCAAAGGCGAAAATGAAATTTCTTTTTAAACTCATCTTTATCTCCACATGTATTTTATCTGTCGGCATTGGCCTTAAATCTTGTTTTGGTATAACAGCCGGCCATGCACGGCCGAAAACAGTTGATCTATCCATTCGATTAAGTTCTTCTAACCTATATGCAGGCGATAAATGTCTTCTGTCCGTATATGGCAACACCGAGAAAGGAGAGAATATAACTCCAAAAGTTAAAATTGAGGTATTAAGCGATAACATTTCTCTCATCCGGGATGACGGACAGTCGTATATCCATTGTAATAAACCGGGACGAGCGGCATTCAAAGTCCATTACGGGAATCTATCGAAGGAGGTTGAAGTAACTGTGAAGGAAACAAATCCTTCGAAAAAGGAATCTTCTTTTTATACACAAGAGAAGATAAAACAAGCAGCCGAAAACATCCTGAAATACGATTGGGCGAAAGGACAAAAAGATCGTGTCGTATCACGTGCCAACCACTGGTTGAAGAACTATTCGCCCAAGATGCTTTATTACTTAGTTCCTTCACAATCGATACCAAGAAGCATGGCCGTCAACTCCTTACATGGATGTCTGGCTTGCGGGAAAAATATCGACCGGTACGGTAATTATCCTTATGTTTCGGATGTGGATGAATTAGATTGGAAGCTGACGTGCCCCAATTGCGGATTATCCTTTCCCTCTAATAATTTCAGGGAATATTATGCCGGGGGATTGGATCAATCGGGAAATTTTATTCCGGAATTGGCCGAACACGCAGACTGGGTTTTAAAACAAAAAGGTGAAAAAGGAAATCTGATCAATCGTTACACGGAAGGATTATCCGACGAGGAAAAGAAGAAGTTAAGGAACGCCGGGGTATCGGAAGAAACAATTACTCAAATCCTTTCCGATTCGACATGGGGAGTCGATGACGGGATGGGATACCGATTCAATCTCAAAGACAAACAACAATATGGGAATCCTTACACGTATATCGCTTATTACAATCATTGGACGGTCTGGTATAAAATGATTACCCCCATGCTTGAGGACTTCTCATTGGCTTATCTGTTTACAAAAATGTCGTCTGATCCTTCAGAAAGGGCAAAAGCTGTCGATTATGCCGAAGCGGCTATCATTCTTTTAGATCGCATAGCAGACTATTTTCCGGAATATCATTTAAAGGAATTTCCCCGGAGTGGATACTATGGATTCACCAATAGCGACGGGCATCATTCACCCTTAAACCGGGGACGAATTGTCGGCAGTATCTGGGACAACGACCTTATCAAAAAAATACTCTATGCTTACGATGCCGTTTTCCCGGCCATCGATATGATATCGTCAAAAGCAACTTCCACCCTGACCTTATTAAGCGGGAATACGGCAAAAGCAACCCCTGCACGTATAAAATCGAATTTTGAAGACGGCTTTCTCAGGGAAATTCCCAAAGCTTATACCCAAGCAGATTTGCAAGGCAACCCGGGAATGCATCAATCGACATTGGCATTGGCCGCTGTGGTGTTTAACGCCAATCCGGAGACTTCCGAATGGTTAAATACAGTTTACAAAAGCGGCTATTCAGATTGGAAAGGCGATGAAAAAAGAGATGGCGGAAACATCATGAATATCATTGTAAACCGAATCGACCGTCACGGACAGGGCGATGAAGTGGGACTGTTATACAATTCATTATGGTTGGGCAACTGGCTTACCATTGCCAATATAATGAACGGATATACGTTGGACGGGCAAATCAACCTCGATAAGGGAATCGAACCGGATTTATTCAAGAACCAGCGATTTAAAAAATTATTTGAAGCGAACTATCCATTATTGCTTACCGATAACTATTTTCCTCATATCGGGGATAGTGAAAAAGCCGGCAATCCGGGGCACTCGCTCATTAAAATAAATCACTTGATTACGGGATACGCTCACTATAAAACACCAGAACTGGCACAAGCAATTTATTTACTGAACGGAAAATCCACTAAAAACATTCACTTGGATATTTTCTCGCCGAATCCTTCCGCCATCGCGCAAGAGATAGACTCCATCATAAAGGTCAACGGAGAACTCACTCTCAAAACCTCCAATTTCCCGGCCTATGGTCTTTCTATTCTTAGGGATCGCGATCATCTCAACGAGCTTCAACGCACCTTATGGATGTTCTATGGAGCCCGATCGGCAAGTCACAATCATGCAGATCCTTTGAATTTAGGCTATATAGCCTATGATCTCGATCTGATGCCAGACTTCGGTTATCCCAACACGTTGGGGGGAAATAACAATCCGGAACAGCAATGGAATAAATCTACCCCTGCTCATAATACCGTCAGTTTCGATAAACTCGGATATAACGGTCATGTCATTGGATTCGGAACTCCCACTCACTTTCTCAATACAGAGCAGGTTAAGATGGTTCAGGTAGAAGTCCCCAACGTGAGCAACAGCGGAATAAGCTATGCGGAAATTTATAACCGGACTTCCGGATTAATTAAAATAGATGAAGAGTCATCGTATATTATCGATTTTTTTCGGGTGAAAAGCGATCATGACTATACGTATAATTTTCATACTGCCGAAGTGTCAGAACCTCACACTCGTTACCAAGGTCTGAGCTTTTCTGCCACCTCGTCCATCACCTACCACGCCAATACCCTTAGAAATGTAAGGCAGGCAGAAGCTACGGGAGAACAATTCAGCATAGATTGGAACATCTTAGACACTTGGAACAGATATGGCAAGGGAGCCAGGGAAAAGACCGATGTACACTTGCAAATAACCATGCTCGGTAATTATAAATTCGTCACATTGGGCGAGGCAGTTCCTCCTACCAATGTAAGCCAAAACCCTCAATATTTGCCGATTCTACAGGTTTCCGGCACAGGGCTAACAACCTTTATCTCCTTAATAGAAGCGTATAAAACGACCGGCAAGATTAAGCATGTGGAAGAAGTAGAAATAACGGAAGGAACAGGCAAGGCTGATAAGCAGAAAATAAAAGCGGTTAAAGTAGAGCTTTTTAACGGAAGGACGGACTATATCATAAGCGCAATGGATACGCACACGACTTATAAGATCGATAACAAATTTCAATTTTCAGGAGCATGGGGCGTTTATTCGCTATTTTCAGATGGACGGGTGCAATGTATCATCCACGATGGAACGGTAATAGGACCGCTAAAAGCGCGGAAATCTGTAGAAGGTGTTGTTACAGGCTCTTCCACTTCATTAGAGGAAAACAGTTATATCGATATAAAAGTCGATGAACCTGTCGCATCCGCCGAGAGTATGACAGGTGAATATATCTACATTCAGAATGACGATATCTTGGAGACAAAAGAATTAAGAAAGTATAATGCGGTTTATAAGATAAAATCAGTACAACCGACAGGTGGTCGGAATTACCGTCTGTACCTGAGCGATTCCATCATAAGAGGATGGAACGATATTCATGATTACGGCAAAGGATTTTTAATCGATTTCAACAGGGGCGCCCAATGTAGAATTCCCCTTTATTCACATAAGACATTTTAGCAATAAATTAATTTTAAAAGTATGAAAACAATAAACGTTATTCTTTTAGTTGCAATCGTATTTCTTATCAATGGTTGCAATGGAACTAAAAAAAATGAAGATAAAGCAATAAACAATACAGCTTTGTCGCAAGAGAAATTCAATCCGTCGGACGAAGGATACGACCTGGCATGGGAAGATAATTTCGACGGTACGGAACTCGACACGACCAAGTTCAAATTAAGACAAATCGGGCCGCGTCGTATCGGGTATAATACCAGCGAAGCGGTAAGCGTAAGCAATGGAAACTTAAATTTGTTGTACGACATAAGAGGTGACAGTTTGCATTCTTCGGCTATCGGCAGCCAGGGGCTTTTCGAGACTCGTTACGGATATTTCGAATGCCGCGCGCAACTTCAAAAATCCGATGGCCCTTGGGCGGCCTTTTGGCTTCAATCGCCGGAAATATCGCAAGGGGAAGATCCGGCGAAATATGGAGCGGAAATAGACATATTCGAGTATTTTAAAAAATACGGTCAAGACACGCTGACTCATGCCATTCATTGGGCATACGGACCGAACATGGTTTCGGTAGGGCCTATGAAAAGCGGATTAAAAGGACTCAATGAAGGTTATCATACTTTTGCATTGGAATGGACTCCCGAGAAGTATTCTTTTTTTATAGACAGTCTTAAATATCACGAACAGACGGTCGGGTTATCGCATATCGACCAATATATTATATTGAGTATGGAATTGCCCGAAAAACTGGAAGGAATAAAAAGAGCGTTCGCTCCCGATACCTTTTTCGTAGATTATGTAAAAGTTTATAAAAAGAAAAAGTAAAGGAATAATGACCAGGAATTATTTTTGTCTGTTTTTTCTATTATTTGCGGTACTTGCCGAAGCTTCTTCTTCACCGGCTTATGCACGGCTACAAAACGACACATTGTATATCGGGAATAACTACATCGAAAGAATATTTATCTGGAATGGCGGCAACTTGATAACGGCAGGTTTAAAAGATAAGGCTTCCGGCAGAGAATGGGCCTCCATCGCCGACAAACCCGACTTCGTTATCCCGAAGCAAACGACTATGGCAACCGACGGCAAATGGGACATACAGCAAGTCACGTTACCCAATTCGCCTAAACATACGCAAGTCAAAGTGGAATACTCGTTAGGAGGGCTTTCTATCAAAAAAATATACCGGATTTATGATGACTCCCCCGCATTGGCTTGCGATATCTATCTAAAAGGTAAGCCGGATGCCCAATGGGAAGTACAAGAACCGACACTTACCCAAATGAATCACGCGGGGTATTGGAATACGCTCAAAAACAAAAATGATTTACCGATTCTCGATCGATTGGCTTTCCCCGGAAAACATTGGGATATTACCGCCGTTGAATTTTTTGATGCAACAGATAATAATAACACGTTGGCCTCTTCTTTTTCAGGACTTTCTTATCAGGAAAAAAGCTACAGAGGAAACTTAATTTTTTTCGAAGACAAACAATCGGACAAGGGATTATTCGTACTGAAAGAATCGCCTTGTTCGGGAATGCAATTAGCTTATCCGGGAGCTGACTTTATCACCCGGTTCGGAAATCTGGAAACCATAGGCTTTGGTATTCACGCCGGAGACATCGATTCTGAAAAATGGACCCGCATCTACAGTACGGTCGTTGGAGTTTATAACGGAAATGAAGTCAACCGTTACATCGCCTTACGAAAATACCAAAAAAATATCAGAACGCTCAATCCTGACAAGGATGAAATAATGATGATGAATACATGGGGAGACCGGGGGCAGGATAAGAATATAAACGAAAACTTTTGTTTAAAAGAACTCGAAGCGTGCAGCCGTTTGGGCATCACTCATTTTCAAATAGACGACGGCTGGCAAACAGGCCGTAGCCCGGCATCTGTGGAAGGAGGTTCTTTTTTGGGTATTTGGGATACGAATAATTATTGGAAACCCGACCCGAAGCGTTTTCCCAACGGATTGACACCGGTAGTGAAAAAAGGCAAAGAATTAGGAGTCGAAGTCTGCCTGTGGTTCAATCCGAGTTTCGAAAACGATTATTCGAATTGGAAAAAAGATATAGAGGCGCTGATCTATTTATACAAAGAATATGGAATAAGGACCTTTAAAATAGACGGATTGGCGATTCCCAATAAATTATCGGAAATACGGATTAAAGAGCTCTTCGATAAAGTGCAGGAAGCAACGGGCTATGACGCGGTTTTTAATATCGACGTAACTGCAGGACGCAGAGGGGGCTATTTCTTTTTGAATGAATACGGAAATATTTTCCTCGAAAACAGATATACCGATTGGGGAAATTATTACCCGTTCTGGACATTGCGAAATTTATGGATGTTATCGAAATACGTTCCTCTGGAGAGATTACAAGCCGAGTTCTTGAATAAATGGAGAAATGAAGAGCATTATAAAAATGACATTTTCGCCCCATCCGGATATTCGTTCGAATACCTTTTCGGAATAACCCTTGCCGCCCAACCCCTGGCATGGTTTGAAGGCTCTAATTTACCTGCCGAAGCTTTTAAGATTAAAGAAGCTGTAGAACAATACAAAAAAGTCAGTTATGACTTTCATCAGGGAATCATATTGCCGATAGGTGATGAGCCTTCAGGCACCTCATGGACGGGGTTTCAATCCATTAAAGGAAATCACGAAGGTTATATTCTCGTTTACAGGGAAAATAATGAGGCTTCGGGTATAAAGATGGCCACTTATGTGCCTTCCGGGTCGAAAGTAACTCTGCACCCGGTATTGGGAGATGGAGTAGCAACCAAACAAACGGTTCGGGAAGATGGAAAGATAGTGCTAAAAATTGCCAAAAAAAACAGCTACGCACTCTATAAATATGAACTGAAATGACCTTGAAGAAACGTTTTATCGCTTTGTTATTCATTTGTTTTACGATTGCATTGACGGGACAAAACAAGCCGGATATCATCCAAATAAATACCGATCAACTGTCTATCATCCTTTCCATAAAAGACGACGGGCGACTGGCTTTTCAATATTTCGGGCGGAAGATATCGGGAGACGGCGCCTTGTTTGAGCAATACAGAACCCGCTTTTTACCGGATACCCAATATCCGGTATGGAACGAAGTTTATCCGGCTTACGGCGCCCGGTCTTTTATTGAACCCGCGCTCCAGCTAACGCACCCCAACGGCGTATTAACGACCGAACTGACTTACCGGTCTCATTCAAAGCGTGCCATTGACAATAACATAGAAGAAACGCACATAAGGCTGAAGGATAAACGATATGAGGTATACATCGACGTCTGTTTAAAAGCCTATCAAAAGGAAAACATCATTAGCGAAAGCGTACGGATAAAAAATGAAGAAAAGAATCCCTTGCTCGTTCAAAAACTGGCATCCTCTTATTTACCTCTCCATGCCAACGCCTACTACCTGACTCATTTCCACGGCACATGGGCGGCAGAAATGAATCTGACCGAAGAGGCGCTAACGACGGGTATCAAGTTGATCGAAACAAAGAAAGGGGTAAGAGCGACTCAATCGGAAAATCCTTCTTTCTTACTTTCCCTTAACGGAAAAGCGAATGAAGAATCGGGAGAAGTGTATGGAGGCTCATTGGCATGGTCAGGCAACTATCAGCTCAGTTTCCAAATAGATGAATCGGGCATACTCCATACCCTTGCAGGAATGAACCCTTTCGCCTCCTCCTATACACTCGAGAAGAATGAGGCGCTGGAATCTCCTGAAATGCTGTGGACATACAGTTGGAACGGAAAGGGGCAAGTATCGAGAAACTTTCATCGTTGGGCAAGAAAATACGGAATGCAGCACGGTGATGTCGAACGCCCCATCGTGCTCAATAGTTGGGAAGGAGCTTACTTCAATTTTAATGATTCCATCCTGACTTCGATGATCGACGATGCCGCAGAGTTAGGGGTGGAACTGTTCGTACTGGATGATGGCTGGTTCGGCAACAAATATCCGAGGGATAACGATAAAGCGGGATTAGGAGACTGGCAAACCAATACAAAGAAATTGCCCGGAGGAATCCACCCCCTGGCCGAATATGCACACACAAAAAATGTGGACTTCGGCATTTGGATAGAGCCCGAAATGGTGAATCCTAAAAGCGAATTGGCGGAGAAAAATCCCGGATGGATCGTCAGAAGCAAAGGTCGCGAACCGTACGTCATGCGAAATCAATGGATATTAGATCTAACGAATCCTCAGGTACAGGATTTTATAGTAGACACTTTCGACGAAATCATCCGGCTATCCCCCCTGATATCTTATGTGAAATGGGACGCTAACAGGCATGTCGAGAATGCGGGGTCGTCTTATCTTAAGGAAGAGGAGCAAAGCCATTTCTGGATTGATTATGTACAGGGATTGTACACCGTATATGAACGAATAAGAAAAAAACATCCCGATATATCGATTCAATTATGCTCCTCAGGCGGAGGACGTTTAGATTACGGCGCTTTACGGTTTCATGATGAGTTTTGGGCCAGTGACAATACGAACCCGCTCAACCGTATTTTCATCCAATACGGAACGAATCACCTGTTTCCGGCCATAGGCACGGGATCGCACGTCTCAGCAAATCCGAACCATCAAACGGGCATGAGCAGTCCGTTAAAATTCAGATTCGATGTAGCCATGTCCGGTCGGTTGGGATTGGAACTGCAACCCAAAGATATGACGGAAAAAGAAAAAGACTTTGCTGCGAAGGCAATCGTCCATTATAAAAGAATAAGACCGGTCGTTCAATTCGGGGATTTATATCGATATCATTCTCCGTATGATGGTTCCGGCTGGACTTCCTTCATGTATATCTCCGAGAAGAAAGACAAGGCCGTTTTCTTCGCCTATTCCATTCAACATCATGAACGGACAAAATTTTTTGAATGTAAATTGAATGGACTCGACACGAAAAAGAAATACCGCATTACCGAACTGAATACGAACAATGGAATAAAGTCTTTTTGGGGTGACGGCAAAATATTCACCGGAGAAGAATTAGCATACGTAGGCATCAATTTATCGATACGTTACTTGTATGAGAGTACCGTTCTCCTTTTAGAAGAAATTTAACACAAGCGGGGACATGGCTCAAGGCCACATCCCCGCTATCTAAATAAACACTTCGGTTATAAAACTATTATATCACACCGCGTATCCGGTCGTCGAAAGCGGTTAGGGCGGCTTTGGCTCCCTCGCCCATCGAAATGATGATTTGCTTGTAGGGTACGGTCGTTACGTCGCCCGCGGCATAAATACCCGGCACATTGGTGCGGCAATGCGTATCGACTTCGATTTCACCGAAGCGGTTGGTCGCGACGACGTCTTTAAACACCCCGCTGTTGGCAGCCAAACCTATCTGCACGAACACGCCGTCCAAATCGACTACGCGCTCTTGCCCGGTTTTGCGGTCTTTCACGCGCAGGCCGACGACCTTCTCGCCGTTGCTGAGGACTTCCGTCGTTTGCGAATGAAGGAAGATTTCGACATTCGGCAGGCTCGCCGCTTTCTCCTGCAAGACTTTGTCGGCTTTCAGTTCGTCCAGGAATTCAAATACCGTGACTTTGGAACAAATGCCGGCCAAATCGATGGCGGCTTCGATCCCGGAGTTCCCGCCTCCTACCACCGCCACATGCTTTCCTTTATAAAAAGGCCCGTCGCAATGCGGACAAAAAGCCACGCCTTTACCGATGGAATCTTTTTCGCCGGGCACATTCAGCCTGCGCCAACTGGCGCCGGTGGCCACGATCAACGCCGGAGCCACGAACTTCTCGCCTCCTGCCACGGATACGACCTTATTCTTCTCTTGCAACTCGACTTTCTCCACGATACGGTGTTCGAAAATATCCGCAGAATATTCCTGAATATGTCGTTTGAGATTGTCGGCCAACTCATCGCCGGTGGTTTTAGGAACCGATATGAGGTTTTCGATGCCGAGCGTTTCTTTCACTTGCCCGCCGATGCGTTCGGCCAGCACCGCCACCTTCAGTCCCTTGCGCGCCGAATAAATGGCTGCCGCCGATCCGGCAGGGCCTCCGCCCACCACAATCACGTCATATTCACGCGGAGCGCTGCTCACCGCCGATTGTTCCGATCCATAGCGCTCTTCGAGTTTCGAAAGCAATTCGCCGAATTCGCCACGCCCCACATGGAGCAGTTCGCCGTCGGCAAACACGGCCGGCACCCCTTGCAGTTTCAAGGCATCCGCTTCTTCCTGATAAATCGCCCCGTCGACCGCCTCGTGCGTGATGGACGGATTCAACAACGCCATCACATTCAACGCCTGCACCACGTCGGGGCAGTTGGTACACGTCAGCGACATATACGTGGTTAAACGGATAGGCCCTTTGAGCGATTTCACGCGGTGGGCAATAAAATCGTCGGGCAGGTTTTTCCCTTTCCCGTCCGCATTGAGCACGGCGAGCAGCAACGAGGTAAATTCGTGCCCATTGGGCACCGCCCGAAACTTCACGCCGGTTTTCGCCCCGTCTTTCAACAGTTCGAACTCCAAGGCATTTCCCGAACGAACCTCAGTCGACAGCCTGTCCGAAGTCGAGGACACATCGTTCAACAGTTCCAGCAGCTCATTGCGGCTTTCGTGCTGTTCGGCTACGGCGACATCAAACGTGTATCGATGGGCAAGTCCGGCAAAAATACCTTGCAGTTGTTCTTTTAAAGCAGCATCTAACATCGTTTTAAATCTTACCTACTAAGTCGATGCTGGGTTTCAAGGTTTCCTGACCTTGTTTCCATTTCGCAGGACATACTTCCCCGTCATGTGTAGCGACAAACTGGGCCGCTTCTATTTTGCGAACCAATTCTTCCGCGTTACGGCCGATGCCGTTATCATTAATTTCGGCAATTTTGATTTGACCGGCAGGATTTACCACGAACGTACCGCGGTAAGCAACTCCTTCATCTTCCTTCATCACGCCGAATGCACGCGCCAACAATCCGGTCGGATCGGCCAACATCGGATAATTGATTTTACGAATGCTGTCGGAAGTATCGTGCCAGGCCTTATGGGTATAGTGTTTGTCGGTACTGACCGAATACACTTCCACACCCATTTGTTGCAACTGGTCGTATTTTTCGGCCACGTCTACCAATTCGGTAGGGCAAACAAACGTAAAATCAGCGGGATAAAAGAAGAAAACCGCCCATTTTCCTAATACATCGTTGTGAGTAACTGTTTTGAAAGCTCCTTTATGATAAGCTTGTACTTTAAATTCTGTGAGTTGAGAATTAATAATTGATGTCATAATTTTTTTTGATTTAATCTTAGTTGAATTGTTTTGTGGTGCAAAGATACCGAAAGAAATTATTTATATAGAAATTTATTCAATCGATTGTTTCTATATTATATCAACGCAAAAAATACCCTGAAAAGCGGAGTGGACAATAGAATGAAACCTGAACAAGAGCATTGACTAATTTTTTCAGGAGGAAATAAATAACGGCTCAAAAGACCTGTCTTTCGCAAAAAAACAATACCTTTGCCGGAAATACGCGGTGGCGTAACATTTTACAGATAAAAACGAGAAGCGTTTTTGATATTACGAAACTTGTCAAATCTACCAAATTTAGCAAAGTATTCAATAGTAATAGCAATAAACGCCTCGCGCCTAAAAGGCGTGGGGCTGTTGCTTTACTTGAATACTGGGCTTTGGTAGAGCCTGACAAGTTGTAAAGTCAAACAGTTCCTGCGCCTCTTTTTTATAGTATTTCATACCGACCTTGGGGAACGGCGAGGTAAAAAAGCCTTTATCGATTTTATGGATAATGATTGACGATGAAAAAGCAATCCAACAAACAAAACCGGAAACAGTTGCCGTCTCCGGTTTTCCCCGATTCCCGAATCTACCGGACTACCTGCCCCAAATGCGGCGCGGATGTGTTTCATACACCCGAAATGCAACACGAAAAGAAACTCTTTTGCCTGTCGTGCGGCGAAATGCTCCCGAATCCTCTCTACGATCCGTCCGACCCGTATAACGTGAGGCGCAAGCTGCGGCGCGACTTTACGACCTTTCTTATCGGCATGGCATTCATGGTCTTGCTGTGGCTCGGCTTCCGGTATATTTCCCGCGAAAACCCGCCAAGGACAGCAATACCCGCCGTCCGGAATAAAGCCGAACCATCCGACCGCCTACCCGATTACGACTCCGATATGGACAGTATCCTTTGGCATACACGGTAGGGATTGAGGGGAGATTGAAACAGTTTCTTACTCAAGTTTCGCAAGGGATTTTAAGAAATTACAAATTACGAATTACAAATTACGAATTACAAATTACAAATTACGAATTACGAATTACGAACAGTTAGGAGTAAGAAGTGAGAAGTCAATAGTAAGCAGTAGAAGGTAACTGTTAACTGTAAGCTACAACCCGTTGGCTTTTAAGAGAAATAACCTGCTAAACTTGAATTACTTATAAAAAAAATTGATTATCTGCAAAGCGTCCAATTCCTTTTTTAACCCCTCCCCGCTTCGCGGTACTCCCCTTATCGTAAGGGGGAGAGTAGAGAAGTTGCACTCCGCAACTGTCCCCTGAGCATAAGGGGACGAGCGAGGAACGAGCGGAGAGGTTACCTTTAGGTCGTTTTGCGGATAATCATATAAAAAAATCTCCGGAAAATTTGTTTATCTCAAAAAAGATCCCTAATATTGCAGCATCTAACGATTTGAAAAATACGCCGCCATATAGAACTGCAGCGCAATCAAACCGCAATAAACATAGAAAAAAGGTATACAGGTTTTTTTAACATGTATGCAATGAACGTTGAATGGTGTATAATAGGAAAAAAACCAAGCACCGCATGTAAAATCCGATGCGTGAGTGTCAATCACCCGAGTGAACTTGTTAAAAACCCGAGCAAGGTGAATAATGTGCAGGGCAAAACAACCCTTTTACTTTCTGAAAAAATCAATTTACATCGTGCAAAGCGAAATTTTTGTTGTGCAAAAGCTTGTTTCTCTCGTGAAATATTAAATTCCCTTTATGTAATAACCAATTTTCCTTATGTAATAAGTATTTTATATCGTGCGATAGGCAAATTATATTGTGCGTTGAGCACTTTTAATCGTGCGATGAAGAATCGAACTTATGATATATTAAATTCATTTTATGCAGTGAATAATTTTCGGTATGAAATGTCCGATACTATTCAAAATAATTTATTTATAAACAAACGAATGATAATTAATAACTAAAAAATCGATGTTATGGCAAATTTAAGAAAAGAAGAATACGCACCCGCAGCAACCATGATATTTGGGAACTTCGGCACGGATCTACCGGCTTTTACCGCTCTGTTTAAACACATGAACGAAACCTATCTGGCCGGAGCACAAACCTCATTGGCCGACTTGCAAAAAATCGAGTCGAAATATGTACATCAAAAAGAACTGACCATACTAACCGACTCCATTGCAGACAAAAGCAAGAATATCAACGACAAGCTATTGCTTTTGGGCAATTACTTCCAATCGGCGGGATTGAAAAAGGAAGAAATAATCCTCGCCCGTAAAGAATTCCATTCGGGTAATATCGAAGGCGGAGTGGCAGCTTCCAAGGAGGCTATCGCTTATGCAACCACGCATGCCGAAGAACTTACGTCCTACATGCCCGACGGGTTTGTCGAAGGTCTTACGACGGATGTTACCGAAATTGCAACCCTAAACAATGAGCAAAACCAAAAACGAATATCTTTCCGGAAATTTAATGCGGACAACCAAGTGTATTATGACAATGTAGATCGTTATATTACCGAAATATGCTACAACGGAAAAATCGTTTTCAAAAAAGATCCTGTCAAACGCGCCCAATATACATTGACTAAAATAAAAGCGCTACTCAACGCCGAAAAGTCGAAAAAGAAAGAAGAGGAGAAAAAAGGCGAAAATAAGAAGTAGAGTAAGAAGTAGAGGATATAAGGCGCGATTAAATTGAACGGAAATATATGACACGTTTTATTAATCCGTCATATGACGTGGCGTTTAAGCGAATTTTCGGCCAAGAGAACAGTAAAGATTTGTTGCTCGATTTTTTGAATGATTTACTCACCGGCGAGAAAAAAATCAAGAAAATAAGGTTGATCGATAAAGAGCAACTACCATTGTATCATAAGGGACGCGAGGGCATTTATGATATTGCCTGCGAGGCGGAAGAAGGAGAGCATATTATTGTGGAGATGCAAAACACACATCAGGACTATTTTTATGATCGGGCGTTATATTATCTTTCTCAGACAGTGGCCAATCAAGGCGAACGGGGCATGAAATGGGAGTTCGGTATAAAAGCAGTTTACGGTATTTTTTTTCTGAATTTTAATTTGGCGGGGAAGTTACGTACAGATGTCATATTGGCTGACCGTGATACCGGTAAACAATTCAGCGATAAACTACGTTTTATTTTCGTGGAATTTCCGTTTTTCAAAAAAACAAAAGAGGAATGTGTAACAGGCTTGGACAAATGGATTTATGTATTAAAAAATATGGAACCATTAAAAGAAATTCCTTTTAAGGAAGAAAAAAAGATCTTCAAGAAATCGGAGAAGATTGCAGACTTGGCATCGTTGAGCAAGGAAGACCGGGTTCGGTACGATGCGGATATCAGAGCTTATCGCGACCGGCTAGCTCAAATCAATTCGGCAAAGCGAAAAGGAATTACTGAAGGTGAAAAAAACAAGCAGATAGAGATTGCCCGAAATATGAAAGCCGAAGGCATCCCGGTAAAGCTGATCTCTAAAGTGAGCGGCCTTTCTACCGAAGAGGTCGAAAAACTGTAATCAAGCGATAATATCATCTCCGAAGATGGTTTTGCCTTCCGGCAAGTGCAATTTTCCGGACTTGCGATAGCGGAGGGACCAAAGTATCGGCAAGTGGATCATTCGGCGTTTCATTGTTTTAAATCACTCACTAATAAGTCTATTTCTTTTAAAATAAGAGGGCTTTCAAATTCAAGCGAATGCAACTCGTCGCAAATCTTCACCAGCCTGCCGAATACTGAATTTTTGCCGGGGGACGACGTTTCACCCGATTCAGTTTTTCCGTCTTTGCCGGTTATCGTAAAATAATAGACGGTTCCATCGAATACTATCGTTTCTATTTCATAGACTTCTCCGTTGGGTCCTTTTTTGAATTTCCGCTCCGGCACTTTCGTTTGCTTCAGTAAAAGGTCAAACAATTCCCCTATTTTCAGATATAAGTCTTGATTGATTTCTATTTTGGACGTATCCATTCTGACTGATTTTTTATCTTTCGCATACCAATAATTTTCTGAAAGGCTATTCGAAAGGATAAAACATTTCCCCTCAATCATTTCCACAGAAAAGGCATATTCTTGTGAAAAAGAAGGCTTGGAAGTATAACGGGCATACGGTTTTTGCGAAAACCCTGTATAAAGTAAAAGAAACAGATTGTCGTAATACTCTTTCAAAACGCCTTCATACCGGCTAAAGTCTCTTGCCGGTTTTAAATGGTTTTCTTGTCCGAGACACAGTCCCGTCGTCAAAAGAAAAGAAAAAATCAATGCTATTTGTTTCATTGCCGGCTTTGTATTCTTCATAAACTATAAAAATTTAAAGAATTATTTCCACCATCAAAATATAATTGCATAGACGCATTACATTTTTATCGTCAATTCCAAATGTCCTCCAAAACCTTTTTCGATGATTTTTTGAAGTGTCGAAATACGAACGTCTTTCATATTGTTTTCAACTCGCGAAATATAACCTTTGTTTGTCCCGACTTTTTCGGCAAGTTTTTCTTGTGTCATTCCTCTTTCAAGACGAGCTTGTTGGAGAATAAACCCAAGTTTGAACCTTTCGTATCCTTTTTCAAAGGTTTCACGTTTTTCAGTTCCTCTCTTGCCATATTGTTCATCGACAAATTGGTCAAGAGATTTCAAGTCTTTAGTATTCACCGTGCTCATATTCCTCTTTTATTTTTAATGCTTTTTCAATTTCTTGCTTTGGCGTTTTTTTTTATTTTCTTCTGAAATCCATTTGCTAATACAACTAATTATCCTTCATCGAAAAAACAGAAAATTCTAAAAATAGCACTTCCTGACTGAACTCTTATTTCATACAAACCGTCTGTTTTCTCAAGATGTTTAAGATATTCTGTTGGAATTTGCGGAATTGTTTCGATTAATCTAAGAAACTGTTTTGAATTTTCCGAATGATCTGATTTTGTATATTCTTTTACTTTCTGTTTTTGTTGTTTATAGAAGTTAGAGAAATAATCTTTGTACAAAAATAGAATAAGTTGTCCGTTTGTACAATTTCTTCTCCCTTTTTATTACACTCACTTCATCCTTTCCATTTTTTGGCCGGTGTTTGAAACCATCGGCTATGGATGAAACGAATGATGATTAACATCAAAAAAAAGGCATCCCTTGCGGAACACCCTTTTATTATGTAGCAAATAACGGTAAGTTACTCTTCTTCTACTTCCTGAAACAGGTTGGAACGTTTATTCGATTTCAACTTTTCGAACTCCTCACGCGGCCCGACAATCAATTTGTCGAAATCGCGCTGACCGGTACCGGCAGGAATCAAATGTCCGCAAATCACATTCTCTTTCAACCCTTCCAGCAGATCGACTTTACCATTGATGGCGGCATCGTTCAATACCTTCGTCGTTTCCTGGAAAGAAGCAGCCGACATAAAGCTGGTCGTTTGAAGAGCGGCACGGGTAATCCCTTGCAAAATCTGGTTGGCCGTAGCGGGAACCGCATCGCGTGCTTCCACCAGTTTCAGGTCGCGCCGTTTCAGCGAACTGTTCTCGTCACGCAATTTGCGCACAGTAACAATCTGTCCCGGTTCGAATACCTGCGAATCGCCGGCATCCATAATGACCTTCTTGCCCCAAATGCGGTCGTTCTCTTCCATAATATCCAGTTTGTCGACCAATTGCTGTTCGAGGAAGCGGGTGTCTCCCGGATCGATCACTTCCACTTTACGCATCATCTGGCGAACAATCACCTCGAAGTGCTTATCGTTGATCTTCACTCCTTGCAGACGGTACACATCCTGTACTTCGTTCACAATGTATTCCTGTACAGCCGTCGGCCCCATGATAGCGAGAATGTCGGCCGGAGTAATGGCTCCGTCGGACAACGGCATTCCTGCGCGGATAAAGTCGTTTTCCTGCACCAATATCTGCTTGGACAGCGGAACAAGATATTTTTTCACTTCCCCTATTTTGGAAGTGATCATAATTTCCTGGTTACCCCGTTTGATTTTACCGAAAGAAACCTCTCCGTCGATCTCGGCAACAACGGCCGGATTCGAAGGGTTACGCGCTTCGAAAAGCTCGGTAACGCGAGGCAGACCTCCCGTGATATCGCCGGCTTTACCCACGGCGCGAGGAATTTTCACCAATACGTCACCCGCTTTAATCGTATCGTTTTCATTCCGGACGATGTGCGCGCCCAACGGTAATGTATACGTGCGCAGAATATCTCCGTCTTCGTTAACGATATGAGCCGATGGAGCTTTGGTTTTGTCGCGCGACTCGATGATAACCTTTTCTTTCAATCCGGTTTGCTCATCCGATTCCACTTTATAGGTTCCCCCTTCGGTAAAGCTTTCGAACTTAATCGTACCGGTCGCCTCCGAAATAATCACCGCGTTAAACGGATCCCATTCGCAAATCAATTCGCCCTTTTGCACCTTATCGCCTTCTCCGAAATAGAGTTTCGAACCGTAAGGCACGTTGTGCGTCAACAACACAATCTTGGTATTCGGATCGACAATACGCATTTCCACCAAACGGCTCACCACCACTTTGTAGGGCTTGCCTTCGGCATCTTTTACATCGACCACACGCAACTCATCGAATTGCAGAATACCATCGTATTTGGCGGCAATCTGACTCTCGGCCGCGATATTCGAAGCAATACCTCCTACGTGGAACGTACGGAGCGTCAACTGCGTACCCGGCTCACCGATAGACTGGGCGGCAACAACGCCAACGGCTTCGCCCTTCTGTACCAACCGTCCGGTGGCCAGGTTACGTCCGTAACATTTTGCACACACGCCATGATGCGATTCGCACGTAAGCACCGAGCGTATTTCGACCCGTTCGATGGGTGACTCTTCTATTTTCCGGGCGATTTCTTCCGTTATTTCTTCTCCCGACTGCACCAGTATTTCGCCGGTTGTCGGATGCTGAACGTCGTGAACCGAAACACGGCCCAAAATACGTTCGTAAAGGGAAGCAATCACTTCATCATTCTTCTTTATAGCCGTAGCGACCAATCCGCGCAACGTACCGCAATCTTCTTCGGTGATAATCACATCCTGCGACACGTCTACCAGACGACGCGTGAGGTAACCCGCATCGGCCGTCTTCAAGGCGGTATCGGCAAGTCCCTTACGGGCGCCGTGCGTCGAGATGAAGTACTCCAACACCGACAAGCCTTCCTTAAAGTTCGACAAAATCGGGTTCTCGATAATCTGTCCGCCTTCGGCGCCGCTCTTTTGCGGCTTCGCCATCAATCCACGCATACCCGACAACTGACGGATCTGTTCGCGCGAACCACGGGCGCCCGAGTCGAGCATCATATACACGGAGTTGAAACCCTGGTCGTCTTCGGCCAATTGTTTCATCAGGATATTCGACAACTTGGAGTTGATATGCGTCCATGTATCGATAATCTGATTGTAGCGCTCGTTATAGGTAATGAAACCCATATTATAGTTCTCCATGATCTGCTCTACTTCGTCATACCCCTGCTTGATCAATGTCTCTTTTTCTTTCGGGATAATCACATCTTCGAGGTTGAACGACAATCCGCCCTTGAAGGCCATTTTATATCCGAGGGCTTTAATATCATCCAGATATTGTGCCGTGCGGGCAACCCCGCAGGTCTTGATCACCTTTCCGATGATATCACGAAGCGATTTTTTAGAGAGCAGTTCATTGATATATCCTACTTCTTTCGGAATATACTCATTGGTGATAACCCGCCCTACCGATGTATCGTGCATTTTGCGGATCGGATTACCTTCCTCGTCGATATCGTCGACAATGACTTTCACCGGCGCATGGATATCGACCTTCCCTTCCTGGTAAGCGATAATGGCTTCTTCTTCGCCGTAGAAAATCAGGCCTTCGCCCTTGGCATGGGGACGTATTTTGGTAATGTAATACAGTCCGAGCACCATATCCTGCGAAGGAACGGTAATAGGAGCGCCGTTAGCCGGATTCAGAATGTTATGCGACCCCAGCATCAGCAATTGCGCTTCCAAAATGGCTTCATTGCCCAACGGCAAGTGAACGGCCATCTGGTCGCCGTCGAAGTCGGCATTGAAAGCCGTACAAGCCAACGGGTGCAACTGAATGGCTTTTCCTTCGATTAGTTTCGGTTGGAAAGCCTGGATACCGAGCCGGTGCAATGTCGGGGCACGGTTCAGCATAACAGGATGCCCTTTCATCACATATTCGAGGATGTCGTAAACGACGGGTTCTTTACGGTCGACAATTTTCTTTGCCGATTTTACCGTTTTCACAATCCCCCGCTCTATCAGTTTACGGATGATGAAGGGTTTGTATAGTTCGGCTGCCATATCTTTCGGCAAGCCGCATTCGTTCATTTTCAATTCGGGACCGACAACGATTACCGAACGCGCCGAATAGTCGACACGCTTACCCAACAGGTTTTGACGGAAACGTCCCTGTTTTCCCTTCAAGCTGTCCGAAAGTGATTTTAACGGACGGTTCGATTCGGTTTTAATCGCACTCGATTTACGCGAGTTGTCGAACAACGAGTCGACCGCTTCCTGCAACATGCGTTTTTCATTACGCAAAATCACATCGGGCGCTTTGATGTCCATCAATCGTTTCAACCGGTTGTTCCGGATAATCACACGGCGATACAAATCGTTCAAGTCGGAAGTGGCGAAACGCCCTCCGTCCAAAGGCACCAAGGGCCTCAAATCGGGAGGAATCACGGGGATTACTTTCATAATCATCCATTCCGGCTTATTGATATTTCTCGACGAGCGGAATGCCTCGACCACCTGAAGTTGTTTCAAGGCTTCGTTCTTACGTTGTTGCGACGTATCGGTGCTGGCCCGGTTACGAAGTTGATTGGCCAATTTGTCGAGATTGATACGTTCCAGAAGATCCAAAATAGCCTCGGCGCCCATCTTGGCAATAAATTTATTCGGATCGGTATCTTCCAGCAATTGATTATCTTTCGGAAGCCCTTCCAGCAGTTCCAGATATTCTTCTTCCGTAAGAAGGTCTCTTTCGGCTACTTTATCTTCCAGCACACCGGGTTGTACCACGACGTACCGTTCGTAATAAATGATCGAATCGAGTTTCTTGGTGGCTATTCCCAACAAATAACCGATCTTGTTGGGCAACGACCGGAAATACCAGATATGGGCAACCGGAACGACCAAATGAATATGTCCGGTACGTTCGCGACGCACCTTCTTTTCGGTCACTTCCACACCGCATCGATCACACACGATACCCTTGTAACGGATTCTCTTATACTTACCGCAATGACATTCATAGTCTTTTACGGGTCCGAAAATACGTTCACAAAACAAACCGTCACGTTCGGGTTTATACGTCCGATAGTTTATAGTTTCAGGCTTTAAGACTTCACCGTAAGAACTCTCTAAAATCTGTTCGGGAGAAGCTAAGCCAATAGTAATTTTTGAAAAGTTACTCTTTATTTTATTGTCTTTTCTAAATGCCATAATATTTAATTGGGTATAAAGAGTTTAATTAATCTAACGTTACATTCAATCCCAGACCCTTGAGCTCGTGTAATAATACATTGAGCGATTCGGGAATTCCCGGGCGCGACATCGGTTCACCTTTTACAATCGATTCGTAGGCTTTCGAACGGCCGACGACATCATCCGATTTAATGGTGAGGATTTCCTGAAGAATATGAGCGGCGCCGAATGCTTCGAGCGCCCAAACCTCCATCTCTCCGAAACGCTGTCCTCCGAACTGAGCTTTACCGCCCAATGGTTGTTGGGTGATCAACGAGTACGGACCGATAGAACGTGCGTGCATCTTGTCTTCGATCATGTGACCCAGCTTGAGCATATAAATGACCCCTACCGTTGCCGGTTGGTCAAAACGCTCTCCGGTGCCGCCATCATACAGATACGCTTTCCCGTAACGGGGTACTCCCGCACGGTCGGTCCAAGTATTCAAGTCGTCTAACGAAGCCCCATCGAAGATAGGAGTCGCAAACTTCACACCCAGTTCTTTTCCGGCCCAACCTAGCACGGTTTCGAATATCTGCCCGAGGTTCATACGCGAAGGCACACCCAGCGGATTCAACACGATGTCAACCGGTGTTCCATCGGCCAGAAAAGGCATATCTTCCTTACGGACGATCTTCGATACGATACCTTTATTACCGTGGCGGCCGGCCATCTTATCTCCTACTTGTATCTTACGCTTTTTAGCGACATATACTTTCGCGATTTGCATAATGCCCGAGGGCAGTTCGTCGCCGATAGTCAGGTCGAAACGTTTGCGTTTCAATTCGGCATCCAGCTCTTTGTAACGGCGCAAATAATTAACCACCGTTGCCCGGATAAGCTTATTGGCGTGTTCATCCGTCGTCCACTTATTCAATTGAGCCGATTGATAATCGATATCCTGAAGGATTTTCTGCGTGAATTTCGCTCCTTTCGCGACCACATCGATGCTCGTATAATCTTTTATTCCTGCGGACGTTTTTCCATCCGTCAATACCAGCAACTTTTCGATAAGGACTTTACGCAAGTCGTCCATCTTCACTTCATATTCCTCGTCGAGTTTGGGAAGCAATGCCTTGTTAGCCAGTTTCGCACGCCCTTTCTTAGCAGCTTTCGAGAAAAGGTTCGTATTGATGACAACCCCCTTCAACGAAGGCGATGCCTTTAACGATGCATCTTTCACATCGCCGGCCTTATCACCGAAAATAGCGCGTAAGAGTTTCTCTTCGGGCGACGGATCGGACTCTCCCTTAGGGGTGATTTTACCGATAAGGATGTCTCCGGGTTGTATACGGGCTCCCACACGAACAATTCCTCGTTCGTCCAAATCTTTCGTAGCTTCTTCGCTCACATTGGGAATATCGGAAGTAAGCTCTTCCATCCCGCGTTTGGTTTCCCGCACTTCCAGCGAGAACTCTTCCACATGTACCGAAGTAAAGATATCTTCGCTGACCATGCGTTCGCTCAAAACGATCGCATCTTCAAAGTTATATCCCTTCCACGGCATGAATGCCACTTTGAGGTTCTTCCCTAACGCCAGTTCGCCGTTTTGGGTAGCGTATCCTTCCGTCAGGATATCTCCGGCTTTCACCCGTTGCCCCAATTGACAAATAGGTCGCAAATCAATCGTCGTATTTTGATTGGTTTTGCGGAATTTTGGAATAATATAGGTTTTGACCGAGTCTTCGAAACTAGTAAATTCGTCATCTTCCGTCCGGTCATATTTAATTTTAATGGTCGTCGCATCTACAAAGGTCACTTCCCCTTCGCCTTCCGCTGCGATTTGCGTACGGGAGTCGCGGATCAGTTGTCCTTCTATACCGGTACCCACAATGGGGCTGTCGGATTGCAACAAAGGCACCGCCTGGCGCATCATGTTCGATCCCATAAGGGCGCGGTTCGCATCATCGTGTTCCAAGAAAGGAATCAGCGACGCCGCAATCGAGGCAATCTGCATGGGCGACACGTCCATGAGCTCTATTTCCTCAGGACCTACCACAGGATAATCGGCATCTTGACGCGCCTTTATCCGGTCGCTTAAAAAGTTCCCTTTTTCATCCAACGGGGCATTGCCCTGCGCGATGATCCGGTCTTCTTCTTCTTCAGCCGCAAGGTAAATGACTTCGTCATTATTCACATTGACCACGCTGTTTTCGACTTTCCGATAGGGCGTCTCGATAAATCCGAGATCGTTGATCTTCGCATATACACACAACGAAGAAATCAATCCGATATTGGGACCTTCAGGGGTTTCAATCGGACACAAACGTCCATAATGCGTGTAGTGAACGTCACGAACCTCAAATCCGGCACGCTCACGCGACAACCCTCCGGGGCCTAAAGCCGACAAACGGCGTTTGTGCGTCGTCTCAGCCAACGGATTGGTTTGATCCATAAACTGCGACAAGGCATTGGTTCCGAAAAACGTATTAATGACCGAAGAAATCGTTTTGGCATTGATCAAATCGATCGGGGTGAACACTTCATTGTCACGCACATTCATTCTTTCACGAATGATGCGGGCCATACGGTTCAACCCGATACCGAACTGATTATATAATTGTTCTCCCACCGTACGCACGCGACGGTTGCTTAAGTGGTCGATATCGTCCACCATCGCTTTGGAATTGATCAATTCGATAAGGTACTTGATGATTTCGATAATATCTTCTTTCGTGAGTACCCGAATCGAATCATCGATCTGGAGATTCAATTTTTTATTGATCCGGTAACGTCCGACATCGCCCAAATCATATCTTTTTTCCGAGAAGAAAAGATTATTGATGACTTCACGTGCACTGGCGTCATCCGCCGGTTCGGCGCTTCTCAACTGACGATAAATATGCCGGACAGCATCGATTTCCGAGTTACTCGGATCTTTTTGTAAGGTATTATATATAATGGAATAATCGGACGTAGTGGCCGTTTCCTTGTGGAGCAGAATCGTGGAAACACCCGATTCGAGTATTTCGTCGATATGTTCTTGCTCAAGAATGGTTTCACGCTCGATAATCACTTTATTCCGTTCAATGGAAGTAACCTCGCCGGTATCTTCATCCACAAAATCTTCCATCCATGACTGAAGGACACGGGCGGCCAACTTGCGGCCTAACGACTTTTTGAGGTTGGTTTTCGTCACCTTTACTTCTTCCGCCAAATCGAAAATTTCGAGAATATCTTTATCGCTTTCGAAACCGATCGCGCGTAAGAGTGTGGTAACGGGTAATTTCTTTTTTCGGTCGATATACGCATACATGACATTGTTAATGTCCGTCGCAAATTCGATCCATGATCCCTTAAATGGGATTATACGGGCAGAATACAGCATCGTACCATTCGAATGGAGACTTTGTCCGAAAAATACCCCCGGCGAACGGTGCAACTGCGATACAATAACCCGTTCGGCGCCATTGATAACAAAAGTCCCCTTATCGGTCATATAAGGAATGGTGCCTAAATAAACATCCTGAATAACAGGTGTAAAGTCTTCATGATCGGGATCGGTACAGTATAAGTAAAGCTTAGCCTTCAGCGGCACGCTATAAGTAAGTGCTCTGTCGATACATTCCTCTATCGTATAGCGAGGGGGATCAACATAGTAATCTAAAAACTCAAGGACGAAGTTGTTACGGGTATCTGCTATGGGAAAGTTCTCCGTAAAAACCTTATACAATCCTTCATTTTTTCTATTTTCGGGTGTTGCGTCGAGTTGAAGGAAATCGTGAAAAGATTTTAATTGAATTTCCAAGAAGTCCGGATAATCCAGAGGATTCTTGATTGACGCAAAATTTATTCTGTTATTAACGTTAATTGAAGACATGAATATGGATAATGAGTTTTTGAACTTAATATGTAATGACACAAAAGGTTAAGAATCTTCTCTGCTAGAAGATTCCTAACCAACCTAACCTAAAATTAGGTTACCCCTATTTAAGTTCAACTTCTGCTCCAGCCTCTTCAAGTTGTTTTTTCAAAGCTTCTGCTTCGTCTTTTGAGATACCTTTTTTAATTTCACTGGGGGCTCCGTCAACCAAATCTTTCGCATCTTTCAAACCAAGTCCGGTAAGTTCTTTCACTGCCTTAACTACAGCAAGTTTTGCTGCACCTGCACTTTTAAGAATTACATCGAATTCGCTCTTTTCTTCTGCAACAGCTTCTCCGCCACCTGCAGCAGGGCTTGCAGCAACAGCTACAGCAGCCGCAGCGGGCTCGATACCGTATTCAGTTTTTAAGATTTCAGCAAGTTCGTTAACTTCTTTTACTGTTAAGTTAACTAATTGTTCAGCAAATGCTTTTAAGTCTGCCATTTTTGTATTTTTTAAATTGATTACTAGTTCTGTTTGTTTGTATAAATTTTAATTCTCTTTTTCCGATAAAGTCTTCAAAACTCCATGGAGAATTGAACCTCCGGATTGAAGGGCCGATATCACATTCTTTGCAGGAGACTGCAACAACATGATTACCTCTCCAATAAGCTCGGTCTTGCTCTTTATATTAACCAGGTCTTTCAGAGCCGGTTCACCGATAAAGAAGCTTTCTTGAACATACGCAGCTTTAAAAGCCGGTATTTTGTCCGCTTTATATTTATCGATGAGTTTAGCTGGGGCATTCGCCACATTCGAAAACATGATAGCCGTATTTCCCTTCAAAGCGGGATAAAGCTCTTCATAATTTTTCTCAAGCGATTCGAATGCTTTATGCAACAAGGTATTTTTAACTACCAAGAGCTTTATATCCTGATTAGAGCATTCTCTACGTAAAGTACTTGTTTTTGCTGCATTCAGCGTTGCAATATCCGTAAGATAGAAATTCTCATAAGACTGCAGGTTTACAGCTATCTGTTCTATTATTTTACTTTTATCTTCCTTCTTCATAGATTTTTTCCTTTTTTGATTAGATTTCTTCTATTGATTTAGAGTCCACTTTAATACCCGGACTCATCGTACTGGAAAGATAAATGCTTTTAATATAAGTACCTTTTGCCGCTGTCGGTTTTAATTTGATCAACGTTGAGATAAACTCTTTCGCGTTTTCTCTAATCTGTTCCGTCGTAAAAGATGCTTTTCCAATAGAAGTGTGAATAATACCTGCTTTATCTACCTTAAAGTCGATCTTACCTTGCTTAACCTCCTTTACAGCTTTTGCTACATCGGGAGTTACCGTTCCGCTTTTGGGATTCGGCATTAAACCTCGAGGACCTAATATACGCCCCAAAGCACCGATTTTACCCATAATCTGCGGCTGTGTAATAATCACATCCACATCCGTCCAACCTCCTTTAATTTTTTCGATATATTCATCGAGTCCTACATAGTCTGCTCCCGCTTCTTTAGCAGCGGATTCAGCTTCTGGAGAACACAACACAAGAACTCTTACTTGTTTCCCCGTTCCGTGTGGAAGAGACACAACACCTCTTACCATTTGGTTCGCTTTACGCGGATCTATGCCGAGGCGTACATCGATATCAACCGATGCATCGAATTTTGTGGTGGTAATTTCTTTCACCACTTCCGATGCTTCTTTCAGTGAATAGGCTTTCCCCTCTTCAATCTTGCTTACAGCCAATTTTTGATTTTTTGTCAGTTTACTCATGTCTCAATTGAAGTTTTAGTTAGTAACCTCTCCGGGAAATTCCCCCTTAACTGTGATACCCATGCTTCGAGCCGTTCCGGCAACCATGTGCATTGCAGATTCAAGTGTGAAGCAGTTTAAGTCCGGCATTTTTTCCTGAGCTATCGTTTGTACTTGTTCCCAAGTCACTTCTGCTACTTTTTTACGATTAGGCTCGGCCGAACCACTTTTTTGTTTAGAGGCTTCCAGTAATTGAATTGCAACCGGCGGTGTTTTAACAATAAAATCAAAAGACTTGTCGGCATAATACGTAATGACCACTGGCAATACTTTTCCGGCTTTGTCTTGAGTTCTGGCATTGAACTGCTTGCAAAACTCCATAATATTGATCCCTTTGGAACCCAATGCAGGGCCTACCGGGGGAGATGGATTCGCAGCCCCTCCTTTGATTTGTAATTTTAGTTGTCCAGCAACTTCTTTAGCCATTTTTTTGATTTTAATTAATTACGGTTTTCGAAACACATAGAAGAATCTACAGAATCTGCGTAACCAAATCTGATTATTCTTTCTCTACTTGCATATATCCCAACTCCAAGAGTTGTTTACGTCCGAAAATTTTTACCATCACTTTGAGTTTCTTCCTCTCATCGTTCACTTCCTCCACTACACCCGAAAAACTGCTGAAAGGACCGCTAATCACTTTCACGTTCTCTCCGACATAGTATTTTACATCCATTTCGCTCCCGGCTTCTTCCAATTCGTCCATCGTACCTAAAATACGTTTCACCTCACTCTCTCTGAGAGGTTGAGGATTATTGGTGTTGGGCAGAAAACCGGCTACGTAATTGATGTTTTTAAGATCATGAATAACTTCTCCCGTCAGATGAGCCTCAATCAATACATAACCCGGAAGGTAAGCGCGTTCTTTGAGCACTTTCTTTCCGTTTCGTACAGAATAAGTTTTTTCGGTCGGGATAAGAACTTGAGAAATATACTTTCCTAAATCGGTCTTTTTAATTTCTGACTCAAGGTATTCTTTGACTTTATTCTCTTTTCCGCTAACAGCACGCAGAACGTACCATTTTTTTCCATCTTCAGTCATGTTTCCTTTTGTTCAGTAAGTTATAAGATACCATAGAAAAATTTCAATATCCACTCAAACAAAGAGTCCATCACAAACACTATTACGGCAATGATAAGGGAAGCAATCATAACAATTATCGTACTGCTTGTCAGTTCCTCTTTGGATGGCCAGGAGACTTTATAAACCAATTCGTTATAAGCATCCTTGATATATGCAACAATTTTTTTCATTTAATTCGGATCGTTTTATGCACGGGTCGAGAGACTCGAACTCCCGACACCTGGTTTTGGAGACCAGTGCTCTACCAAACTGAGCTAGACCCGTATACCACTTAGTCAGGAGGCGGTTAAAACACACCTCCCTCTAAGTGTATTGTATAATGTGACTATATAAAATTAGTCTACCAATTCCGTAATCTGACCCGCACCTACCGTACGTCCTCCTTCGCGGATAGCGAAACGAAGTCCTACGTGACATGCTACCGGATAGATCAAATCCACTTCGATGGTAACATTATCACCGGGCATTACCATTTCAACGCCTTCGGGCAATTGAATTTCGCCGGTAACATCCAATGTACGGATATAGAATTGAGGACGATAATGATTGTGGAACGGAGTATGACGGCCACCTTCTTCTTTTTTCAAGATATACACCTCTGCTTTAAATTTAGAGTGAGGTTTTACGGTGCCCGGATGCGTAATAACCATACCGCGCTTGATTTCATCCTTATCGATGCCTCGCAATAACAAACCTACGTTGTCACCGGCTTGTCCTTCATCAAGAATCTTACGGAACATTTCCACACCGGTAATAACCGATTTTTTACCTTCCGATCCCAAACCGATGATTTGGACTTCATCGCCTGTCTTAACAATACCGGCTTCGATACGTCCTGTAGCAACCGTTCCACGACCCGTGATCGAGAATACGTCTTCAACAGGCATCAAGAAAGGTTTGTCGATATCACGCGGAGGCAGCGGAATCCATTCGTCAACAGCCTTCATCAACGCCAGTACTTGTTCTTCCCATTTGGGATCGCCGTTCAAAGCGCCCAATGCAGAACCGCGAATGACAGGAGTATTATCACCGTCGAAATCATAGAATGACAGAAGTTCTCTCATTTCCATCTCTACGAGTTCCAACATCTCTTCATCATCCACCAAGTCGCATTTATTCATAAACACAACCAGCTTGGGAACATTCACCTGACGAGCTAAAAGAATGTGCTCGCGTGTCTGAGGCATAGGACCGTCAGTAGCAGCAACCACAATGATCGCTCCGTCCATTTGAGCCGCGCCTGTAACCATGTTTTTCACATAGTCAGCGTGACCCGGACAGTCAACGTGTGCGTAGTGACGATTTTCCGTTTCATATTCAACGTGTGAAGTATTAATTGTAATACCTCTTTCTTTTTCTTCCGGCGCATTATCGATAGAATCGAATGATTTCACTTCCGAAAGACCTTTTTTAGCCAAAACAGTAGTGATAGCAGCCGTTAAAGTCGTTTTACCGTGGTCAACGTGACCGATTGTACCGATGTTCACATGCGGTTTCGTTCGGTTAAAATGTTCTTTTGCCATAAAATGTTCTATTAATTCGTTTAATTAAAATGTTGTATTCTTATTTACTATAACTATTATCTTTCCTCTATCCTACATTCTACCATTGCATTGTCGAGCCGATGGCGGGAATTGAACCCGCGACCTCTTCCTTACCAAGGAAGTGCTCTACCCCTGAGCTACATAGGCGAGAGAGCGGAAGACGGGACTCAAACCCGCGACCCTCAGCTTGGAAGGCTAATGCTCTATCAACTGAGCTACTTCCGCGAATTTAATTAGCAAATTAGTTAATATGCAAATTTGCTAATTCCTTTGTGGGCAGTGATGGATTCGA
>DHOU01000043.1 GCA_002409745.1 Bacteroidales bacterium UBA5382 | reverse complement strand
AATCAAATCAAAGAATGCGGATGAGATGGTTTGTTATATAGAAGATAACCCCAACTAGCCGATTTTACTCAATCTTTGTAAAACAAATTTTATCATTATACTTATTTATGAGAAAACGGTTACACGGAGAATTTCCGATGGCATCACTAATGATCGGAGAAAAAAGGGGAAGATAAACTCCCGCTGCTCCGTGTCCCCAATATAGCCGGGGTCAGGTCGATGCATGCGTGCTGCCAGGGAGGGAACTTAAACGGTTGGCAAAAAAGATATCTTCTTTCACGATTTCGCTTTGCGCCAAATACTCGGCCTTGTCGGCATAAATAAAAAGGAGCGATCCGCCTTTGATGGTGTCGATGATGGGCTTGTTCAACTCCCTCGGCAGGGCGGGACACCCGAAGCTGCGTCCCAATCGTCCCGATGACCGGATCACTTGCTCGCTGCAATAGTCGGCGCCGTGCATCACAATGGCGCGCGGGCGGGCTTTGTCGTTGATGTTTTTCTCCAGCCCGTCGAGCAAAAGCGAATAACCATTCCCGCCGTTATACGTTCCCCCGGTGCGGTAAAAGCCTAATGAACTCTGATGCGATCCGTCGCGGTTCGAAAACGATACGGCATAGTTTTCTCCGCTGTTGCGCCCGTGTGAAACATACGACACAAAGAGTACCTTCTTCTTCGCCATGTCCAACACATAAAGTCTTTTTTGCGAAGAGGGAAGATTGAAATCAATGAGTGTGAGCAAGGAGTTATTACTATTCTTTAACTTTTTATAACCGGTATAGGCCAGACGGAACGCTTCGGGATCGATTAAATCTTGCAATCCCATCTGTTCATAAAGCCGCTCCTGTTCGCTCACCGCCATTGGTGCCGGAAGAATGTCTTTCTTCCCTTCCTTTCCCTTGAAGGGAAGGCTGGAGCCAAGAAAGAAGAAAACGAAAAAACATACGATAATCTTTTGCATATTCACTGTCACTCGAAAAAAACAGTTCAAATATACAATTTTTCTTTTAAATGATCATCAATCGATTACGATAACGACGGATTCTTTAACTTTTGCCCAGTCGTAGACAAACTTCGAGTGCGACGAGGCGTTCCTTACGCACATGTGCGAACGTGGCGTGGTACCCAACGAAGGACTGAATTCGATGATATTTTTATTGGGATATTGCACGGGCACCCCATGCACGTAGGCGCCGTTGGTGAACCGTGAGGCGTAAGGTGCAAAACCGGCGATTTCGCTTGTCCCGTCTTTCACGTAAAACATCTTTTCTTTTTTCTCTTGGACGGCAAAAATGCCCGTAGGTGTTTCCTGTGCGTGCGGGGGCTTGTGAACGCCTGTCGTGGCGGGATTCATACTCAATATATGCCACGTATCGCCTCGCTTTTCGAGCGTCGAGATGTTTTGGTTGGTGACATCCACCACAACCACTTTGTCGAAACGAATCGTGTCGCCCCACGATTGGATATAGCGCTTGGGCACGATGAACTCATCTTCGAACGAAATGCCTTTCACCCGTACCCATTCCGTCGTGTCGCTGCTTAACAACTTTATCAGCCAACCGTCTCTTCCGTAGCGTGAAAGAGTGGTATCGCCGGCTGTACGGTACAAGGGAGCCGATTGATAACGTTCTACGCCGAACGAGTCAGATACCCGCCCGTATTCGTCTCGGACGAAGCCTTCGATGGTAGGCGCTTCCTTATTCTGGTTGCGATAGTTGCTCAATACGCCCCAATTTCCTCCTTCGGCGTTGGCATTCTCCATGATGGCAATCTGTTCTTTCACCTTTTCCCATTGAAAACGTCGCGTGGTGTCTTTGTACGGATATTCATCCTCAAGCGAATGCTTGTCGTACCGGATATCTCGCTGTAAAGCGATATCCCGTCCGGTTAACGGCTTATTTTCCTCCGGCTGATAAGCTGTGGAATCTTTTTCCGTAACTGTTTCATCGGCGTCAGGTTCGTTCGTTGCGCTATCGCGCCGGCATCCCCCGGCAATCGACAGGGTAATCATAAGAATAAAAAAGAAATACGAATAGGGTGTATGCATTTTACTCGGATTTGTTCGTAACCTTTCGGAAATAAGCATGACACTCCTTGCGGGCAGTGACTGTATCGTCCGGCTTTGGTTATAATTTCAGAAAATACAACGGTTTTTTACAAATAAATGTTCGAATAAAAGGAATAAATTGTTCTTTTTGCGAAAGTTTCTCTTTCTTTATCGCGGACTTGACCCGGGTGCGGCTCAGGTTCCTCCCTAAGTCGAACCCGGTTTGCGGATCGAGTTCGCAATGATACATTCCTTTCCTTGTTGCCCGTTAACTCAATCCCTCAATTTCGCCGTTCACGAGTCGGATATGCTTGGCCTGAGGGTCTGCCGGCAATCCGGGCATACGCATCATCTCGCCGGCGATAGCCACGATGAATTCGGCTCCCTGATTGATCACCAAATCGTTTATTTTAAGTTGAAAGCCGCGTGCCACACCATATGCTTTCGGGTCGGCTGAAAATGAATACTGCGTTTTGGCAATGCATACCGGCATTTTTTCGAGACGTGTGCCGCGGATATGCTTCAATTTCTTCAGCGCTTTCTCTGCCATGACAACGCTTCCGGCGCCGTAGATAGATGTGGCGACTTTGTTGATTTTTGTTTCCAAGTCATCGTTGTCATCATACGTCAAGATCAGTTTTCCCGACGGGTTTTTCTCGATGGTTTCCACTACGCAACGGGCAAGCTCTTCAGCCCCTTCTCCGCCTTTTGTAAAGGCTTCGTTAATGGCGAAAGGAATGTGGCGTTGCTCGCAGAAACGGCTCACCGTATCGATTTCCTCCTGCGTATCGGAAGCATAACGGTTGAAGGCTACCACCACCGATTGTCCGAAACCCGCCAGATTGGAAAGATGTTTGTCGAGGTTTTCCAGTCCTTTTACCAATCCCTTGGGGTCGGGACGGGCGATGTCATTTTCGGGTGTTCCCCCGTGCATTTTCAATCCCCGGGCGGTCGCTACAATCACAGTCAGCTTCGGGCTGAGTCCGCTTTTGCGACATTTGATGTTGAAGAATTTTTCCGCTCCCAAATCGGCTCCGAAGCCAGCCTCGGTCACCACATAATCGCCGAAAGTCATAGCCATTTTAGTTGCCAACACCGAGTTGCATCCGTGGGCGATATTGGCGAAAGGGCCTCCGTGGACAAATGCGGCGGTGTTTTCGGTAGTTTGAACGAGGTTCGGTGCCAGGGCGTCTTTCATCAATACCGCAATAGCGCCGGTGATACCGAGATCCTTCACCGTAAAGGGTTCGCCGTCCATGGTGTAGCCGAGTAAGATGTTGTCGATACGGCGTTGCAGATCTTCTTCGCTTTCGGCAAGGCATAAGATCGCCATCAATTCGGAAGCGGCCGTGATATCGAAGCCCGATTCCTGCGGAATGCCGTTGGCCGGACCGTTAAGTCCCGTAACGATGTAGCGCAGGCTGCGGTCGTTCACATCCATCACCCTTTTCCACAAGACTTCTTTCAAAGTCTTCTTTCCGCCGCGGTTGCGGTATATATAATTGTCCAGCAGAGCCGAAATGGTATTGTGTGCCGTGGTGACGGCATGGAAGTCGCCGGTAAAATGCAAGTTGATATTTTCCATCGGAAGCACTTGTGCGTATCCGCCTCCCGCTGCACCGCCTTTCATGCCGAAGACGGGTCCCAGCGACGGCTCCCTCAAGGCGACGATCGCCTTTTTGCCGATCTTGTTCAGTCCCAGCGTCAATCCTATAGAGACGGTCGTTTTGCCTATTCCCGCTTTTGTGGCGGTGATGGCCGTCACTAAGATCAGATTACTCTGATTGATTTTGTCCGGATCGATAAGATGTAGAGGGATTTTCGCCATATAGCGTCCGTAATTATGTACTTCCTCTCTCGAAATGCCGATGCCCTCGGCCACTTCTTTAATTCTTTTCAGAGGGGTCTCTTTTGCTATTTGAATATCTGATTTCATATTTTGTTTTAATTGTCTCCAATCTCCAGTCATTTCATTAGGATGACGATCGATTCGACCTTCGACTTCATTCGTAATTAGTCATTCGTAATTAGTCATTCGTAATTGGTCATTCGTAATTAGTCATTCGTAATTGGTCATTCGTAATTAGTCATTCGTCATTAGTAATTAGCAATTCGTCATTAGTAATTGGTTATTCGTTATTCGTCATTATTTAATTAGATATTTTCTTTTTCTCTTCCAACTGGATTAAAACGTCGCGCAATTGAGCCGCTTCGAGGAATTCGAGTTTTTTGGCGGCATCCATCATAGCCCGGCGTGTTTTCTCAATTTGTTTTTTCAAATCGTCCGTTGTTTCGTATTTCTCGACCGGTTCGGCGGCTATCGAAGGCCCATATATGGGTTCCACATAAGCTTTCGGTTCGGCCACAGGCGCTGTTTGTCCGCCGAGCGCCGATGAGCGTGCTTTTTTTATTTGCTGCGGAGTAATGCCGTGGGCTTCATTGTAGGCAATCTGCTTTTCCCGTCGGCGGTTGGTCTCTTCGATGGTTATGCGCATGCTGTTCGTCATCTTGTCGGCATAGAAAATCACCCTTCCGTTCACGTTACGGGCGGCGCGCCCTGCTGTCTGCGTAAGCGACCGGTGCGAGCGCAGAAACCCTTCCTTATCGGCGTCCAAGACCGCCACGAGTGACACTTCCGGCAAGTCCAGCCCTTCGCGAAGCAGATTCACGCCAATCAATACGTCGAAAAGACCGTTGCGCAGTTCGTCCATGAGCTTTACGCGTTCCAACGTTTCTACATCCGAGTGAATGTAATTGCATCGCACGCCATTATGCAACAGATAATCCGTGAGCTCTTCCGCCATTCTTTTGGTGAGGGTCGTGACTAAAACCCGCTCGTCGTGTTCAATGCGAAGTTGTATTTCTTCCATGAGGTCATCGATTTGGTTCAGGCTCGGCCGCACGTCGATGGGCGGATCCAGCAACCCCGTCGGGCGTATCAATTGATCGACAACAATGCCTTCCGATTTTTCCAGCTCGTAATCGGCGGGGGTGGCGCTTACAAAGATAATTTCCGGCGTGATGGCTTCAAACTCTTCGAACTTCAGCGGGCGGTTGTCGATGGCTGCCGGAAGGCGGAAGCCGTATTCCACCAGATTGAGCTTGCGCGAGCGGTCGCCGCCGTACATGGCGCGTATTTGCGGAATGGTGACGTGGCTTTCATCAATGACCGTCAGGTAATCCTTCGGGAAGAAGTCCAACAGGCAGAACGGCCGCGTTCCCGGCGCCCTTCCGTCGAAATAACGCGAATAATTTTCGATGCCCGAACAATAACCGATCTCGCGGATCATTTCCACATCGTAAGTCACCCGCTCCTGAAGTCTTTTCGCTTCGAGCGGCTTGCCAATCGACTGGAAAAACTCGACTTGCTTTCCCAAATCGATCTGTATCTCTTCCAACGCCCGGAAAATGCGTTCTTTGGTGGTGATAAACAAGTTGGCGGGAAAGATGCGGTAGGTGTCGAAACGTTCTGTCGTTACGCCGTTGAGGGGATCGATCGACTCGATGCTTTCGATTTCGTCGCCCCAGAATATAATGCGGATAATATCGTCGCTGTAAGCCAGAAATACGTCGATCGTGTCGCCCTTGACGCGAAAATTACCGTGCGTGAACTCAACCGTTTCGTTGCGCGAATACAGGCTTGCCACCAAGAGCCGCAGCAACACATCGCGTTCAATCTTCTGGCCGGCCCTCAGGTCGATAGTCGTTTTGTTAAAGTCTTCCGGGTTACCGATACCGTAGAGGCACGAAACCGAAGAGACGACAATGACGTCTTTACGTCCCGAAAGCAGCGACGAGGTGGCTGCCAGGCGTAGCTTTTCGAGCTCGTCGTTGATGGCGAGGTCTTTTTCGATATAGGTGTCGGTCGTCGGGAGGTAGGCTTCGGGTTGATAATAATCGTAGTAAGAAACAAAATACTCCACGGCGTTATTCGGGAAGAAACCCTTGAACTCGCTATATAACTGTGCAGCCAGCGTTTTATTATGGCTGATGATTAATGTCGGTTTGTTGATTTCCGCAATGACGTTGGCGATGGTAAAGGTCTTACCCGATCCCGTCACCCCCAATAATGTTTGATAAGGCACGTTGCTTTCGAGCCCTTCGACGAGCGCTTTAATGGCTTGCGGTTGATCGCCGGTCGGGGCGTATTGTGAAGTCAGTTCAAAATTCATAATCTATTAACAATCCCTTAACATAATGGTTCGTTTTCCGGTCTCCCGTCTCCGCTCTTCGGTCTTCAGTCTCCTCGTCCTTTTTTCTCCCAGTCCCCCCATTTGCAAATTCACTCATTCACTCATTCACTCATTCACTCATTCACTCATTTACTCATTTACTCATTTGCACATTTGCACATTTGCACATTTGCTAATTTACTAATTTACTATTTGTCATTTTACGGCGCATACGTATAAGGTTTTGTTTCGTAAATAGCCGTAACAAGGAATGCGGAATCCAATTCGATATGAACGATATAACCCGGTATTTCCTTTACATCCGGATCCTTGCCGATCGTTTTTACCAAGGGAACATTCACCTTATACCGGTCGTCGAGCGTTTTCTCATATTGTATAGCTTCGATGTCGGGTACTAATTTTCGCGGGGCATTTTCCGATTTAGCCATCTCCATCGATAATTGTCCGGTTATTTTTTCACGTTTTGCGGAGCCTATATCGAAGAAACGGCTGACGGAAGGCGCCAAAAAAGGCGTAATGGCGGCATAATTGGCCGTAGACCATGCCGTGAAGATCCCGTCGACGGTAGCTTGAATACTATCGAGCACCGCTTTGTCGACCGGATAAGATTGAAACAGCATCGCGTAACGCTTTTGGGCTTCGGCATAATAATCACCGTTGAAATCACCGCTTTCCGACAATACCATGTAGTTTGAATACGCTTCGGCCGTGTTTTCGCGCAAGGTGCCTTCCCACGTGAGAGAATCCAGTCGAATTTTCACCAATGTATTGTAAGGGCTTTTCGGATAGTCTCGGACGAAATCGCGCAGCGCAGCCGTGTTGTCGGAGGCCTTCATGGTTTCCCATGCCGTGGCTTCTTCCCCTTTGCGTTTCAACAGGTTTTGCTGCGCCTCTTCGTAATGGATGCCCTGGGGATGGGTCTCCATATAGGCGAGAAAACTCTCGGCGGTGTTCTCTTTAACGGCCGTCTCCCATGCCGTGCGTTCGAGATTGCCTTGCCGGGTGATATAGCGGTAACCGAAGAATGCGAGAGTACCAATTACAGCCAAAACCACGATCCATAGAAAGGCCTTCTTCGCCCTTCGGGGCCGTTGCGGACGGATATATACCGGATCTTCTTGCCGGATCTCCGAGTCGGAAAGCGGAAAAGCAGCATCCGGCGCCGTTTCGTTGAATTCGGCTTCCGATGGCGTCGCCTCCGGAACAGTTATTTCGTACTCACTCGTTATCGTTTTTGTACAAGCGTCGCAAAACAATGCTTCTTCCGCTTTCTTTTTTCCGCAAAGAGGACAAATTTGAGACATATCTTGAATTTTTAATTATCGTGACAAAATGACCACGCAAAGATAACAATTTGCTGTGTATTTAACCATGACGTAACGTCTTTTTCCATTTCTCTTCACTCTTTGATAACCGGTATCTTTTCCTGAAGTTTTTTCCAGCGTTTGGATCGGTCGCCATAGATGAGTATCTTCGAGAGTTTGTATTTGAATTTGAACATGCCGTCGTAATCGCCAGGCAGTCCGCGGTATGGGACGTCCGGCTGCTCTTTGATGACGTCGGCGATAGCCTTGTCCTGCGATGTCCCGGTGAAGGCTTACCGTAGCGCTTCGGTTTGATCCCGCAAAAAAAAAGTAGCGCAAAAGCCTTCGCCAACTAGCAGCTTTTGCGTATCTTTGTACTTAAAATTGTGTAAAATGAAAATAGAGCGTACACTCTCGTTGGGTTTTATTCTTCTTTTTTGTTTATCGTGCTCTCAGAGTCCGGGCGATAAGAAAGATCGTGATACGACCGGTCGGGAAGATGTTGACGTAGAATTAGGAACGGCTGGCTCTTCTTCCGACCATCCGGGAGGAGCGGAGGATTTCCGCGCATTCCTTGATAGCTTTAGCGCCAGAGAGTCGTTTCAGTTGAAAAGGGTCAAATTTCCCATCACGGCAACCGTGCCGGATGAGCAAGATGAGGGAATGGCGCCGATGACGGAAACTATCGACAAATACGATTGGGAAATGCTCGATTTGTATTACGACAGCACGTATGCCACGCGCACGTATGATAAATATTATCAAACCGTGCGCTTTACCAGCGATACCGCGGTCGTGGAAATACGGGGAATCGATAACGGCATCTACGCCAATTATTATTTCAAGTTAATCGATAATCAATGGTTCTTGGTGACGCTTAACGAAACATCATTCTGATGTTATGCTTTCAGCATTTCTTCGCCGAAACTCAAAGGGAGTATGTCTTTGATGCTATCCACCGCATAAATTTGCCCTCCTCCATACATGAGCACTTTAATGGGGCGCCCGAACCGGTTCTGTGTTTCCAGAAGGACTTGCCGGCAGGAGCCGCAAGGCGTAACAGGCGCTTCGGTAAACTGTCCGTTCACCGAGGCGGCAATCGCGATCGCCTCAACGGCTTTGTCGGGATGGGTAGCATTTGCCGCAAACACCGTCGTTCTTTCGGCACACAATCCCGAGGGATAAGCGGCATTCTCCTGGTTGTTTCCCCAAACGATTTCACCCCCTTCCAATAACACTGCTGCTCCCACGTGAAACTTAGAATAAGGGGCATAAGCATGTAAAGAGGCTTTTTTTGCGGACATTATAAGTTTTTTTTCGATTTCGGAAGACTCCTCTAACGGATAAACATGTATCTTTGTGGTTAATTTAATTTCTTTCATTTTGATAAACGGATAAAATGATTCCTGCAAATTGATAGTGATGTACAATATAGAGCACAAATATATACATATTTCGCGTTTTATTTTATTATTTCCTCTTTTATTTCTCGCTACCGAAGCATTCGCTCAGTATCGTAGTAAGGTTTATGAAGAGTATATAGACAAATACAGCGATTTGGCCATAGAGCACATGGACAAATACAAAATACCGGCGTCCGTTACGTTGGCGCAGGCTTTGTTGGAATCGGGTGCTGGAAAAAGCGATTTGGCCCGGCGGTCCAACAATCATTTCGGTATAAAATGCCATCGCGATTGGCGGGGCGGCCGTGTCTATGCCGCCGATGACCTGCCGAACGATTGTTTCCGCAAGTATGACCGGGCGGAGCAATCTTATCAGGATCATTCCGAGTTCTTGTTGCGTAGTCGTTATAGCGCGTTATTCGAACTGCCGATTACCGATTATAAGGGATGGGCGAGAGGATTGCAGAAGTCGGGCTATGCGACCGACCGCGCTTATGCCAATAAGCTGATTAAATTGATTGAGGATTATGAGCTTTTCCGCTTCGACGATAAGAAGTATCGCAAGAGTGTTACTCCTAAACAGCGGGAAAAAGAAAAGGAACGCGAAGTGGCGAATGCGACTTGGGAGCATCAGCCTTTCCTGACTCACGGATTGGTATATGTCCTCGCCGTAAAGGGCGATACGTATGCGTCCATCGCTCAGGAATTCGGCTTTAAGGAAAAAGATTTGCTCCACTTTAACGAAGTCCCCGAAGATTTTCCGTTGAACGAGGGAGATGTTGTTTATTTTCAGAAGAAAAAATCGAGAGCCGACAAGCCTTATTTCGAACATGTGGTGGAAGTGGGCGAATCGATGCACAGTATTTCGCAGAAATATGGCGTACGGCTCAAAAACTTATACAAATTGAATAAAAAAGACTACGAGTATGTCCCGGAAGAAGGCGACGTGCTTAAATTACGATAAATATATGGAATACAATACACAACTTAAAAAATTAGTGATGCGGGAATATGGCAGGAATATCCAGAATATGGTCGATCATTGCGTCGCGGTGAAAGACCGTGAAGATCGCCGTAAATGTGCCGATTCCGTTATCACGGTCATGGGAAATATGTTTCCCCACTTGCGCGATGTGAATGATTTCAAGCATATCCTTTGGGATCATTTAGCCATCATGTCTGACTTTAAACTCGATATAGACTATCCCTATGAGGTTGTAAAGAGGGAGGATCTGAATTCCGCGCCCGGGCACTTGGATTATAGCCGCCCCGACATGCATTACCGCCATTACGGAAAGATCATGGAGAATATGATTCAGTTGGCGGCCGATATGGAGGATGGCGAAAAGAAAGATCAACTTATACGGCTTTTGTTGAATCAGATGAAAAAGTCGTACACGCAGTGGAATAAAGAAGTGGATGACCAAAAGATCTTTCATGACTTATTCGAACTGTCGGACGGCAAAATAGATCTGAGCGTTGAAGCTTATAAGCTTCCCGATGTGAAAGTGAATGCCAACCGTAACAATTTAAAGAATATTAAAGTCCAACGGAAACGATAATTCGTCGATGATTTCACGGAATGATGTGCATCCGGCCGGACGTTTACTGAAAGCGTACGGTATTAAAGGCGAGTTACTCTTGCTTTTCGACCGTCCCGGCTTTACCGATACGGATGCGCCGTATTATTTTTTAGAAATCGATGGCCTTCCGGTTCCTTTTTTTGTTGAAAATACGGCCTTCCATTCCGATGATATCCTGCGGGTAAAGTTCGCCGATATAAACGATGAAACGCAGGCGGCGCGCTATGCCGGTTTACGGGTTTATCTTCCGCGCGAAAGCTTGTCGGAAGATCATCTGGGTGAACAGGGAGCCGATTGGCGCTTTTTTATCGGCTACACCATCGTCGACCGTGCTCATGGAGAGTTGGGAGTGATTGAAGAGGTCGAGGACAGCACGTTGAATATTCTTTTTGTCGTGCGTGATCCGGAAACGGATTATTTGATTCCCGCCACTGAAGATTTTATTACCGGTGTGGATGAACAACAGAAAATTATCGACATGGATCTTCCCGAAGGACTGATCGATTACCGCGAGTAATTACCGGCGGTGTCGCCCGGACACGGTGTTCCCGGTATAACCGGCGGACAATATTCTTTTAGATAAATGGAAAAAAATAAACGCAATATTGCTATTTTAGGCTCTACCGGTTCCATCGGAACGCAAGCGCTGGATGTTATCGCCAAGCATCCGGAGTGTTTCGGTGTGTATGCTTTGGTCGCGAAAAACCACGTCGACTTATTGATCGAGCAGGCGCGGAAATTCTTGCCTGAAGTGGTTGTCATCGCCAATCCCGATCAATATACACGCCTGAAAGAGGCGTTGAGCGACTTGCCCATTAAAGTATGGACGGGCGACGAAGCGGTGGAGCAAGTGGTACGCGAAAAAGATATCGATATGGTGCTGGCGGCAATGGTCGGCTTTGCAGGCCTGAAACCGACGATCAGCGCCATCGAGGCCGGCAAGACCATCGCGTTGGCCAATAAGGAAACACTGGTGGTGGCGGGCGAGCTTATCACGGCTTTGGCGTTACAGCATCGTACGCCCGTGCTTCCGGTCGATTCCGAGCATTCGGCTATCTTCCAATGCTTGAACGGCGAAGGAAACAATCGCATCGACAAGCTGTTCCTTACCGCATCGGGAGGCCCTTTCCGCACATTTTCGGAAGAGCAGTTACAACATGTTACCAAGGCGCAGGCATTGCACCATCCGAATTGGAGTATGGGCGCCAAGGTGACGATCGATTCTTCGACGCTCATGAATAAAGGCTTCGAAATGATCGAGGCCAAATGGCTTTTCGATGTCGAGCCGTCGCGAATCGAGATTGTCGTCCATCCGCAGTCCATCGTTCACTCGATGGTGCAGTTTGAGGATGCAAGCGTGATCGCACAGTTGGGGATGCCCGATATGCGGGTGCCTATTCAATACGCCTTTTCCTATCCCGAACGGTTGGTTTCGGACGTGCCGCGGCTGGATTTGTTCAAGCTGGCCTGCCTGACGTTCGAGAAGCCCGATACCGGTAAGTTCCGCAATCTGGCGTTCGCCTACGAGAGTATCCGCAGGGGGGGCAATATGCCATGCATCCTGAACGCGGCGAACGAGGTGGCGGTCGCGGCTTTTTTGCAGGAACAGATCGGATATTTGCAGATGAGTGATGTCATTGAAAAGACATTGCAAAGGGCGTCGTTTGTGGCGGCTCCTTCACTCGACGATTATTTACAAACCGATGCCGAAGCCAAGAGCATAGCGGCCGGATTTATTCATTAACACGTATACATTGTCCCCTTCGAGAGGGTGTGAATTTTTATGGAAGCATTTTTAATGAGAGCGTTACAATTGATCTTGAGTTTGTCGATCCTGGTGGTCATACACGAATTCGGTCATTATATCTTCGCTCGGATGTTTAAGATAAGAGTAGAGAAATTCTATTTATTTTTCGATGCCGGCTTTGCGTTGTTCCGCTATAAGCCGCGTAACAGCCACACCGAATACGGCATCGGCTGGCTGCCTTTAGGCGGATATGTGAAGATTGCCGGAATGATCGATGAGTCGATGGACCGGGAGCAGATGAAACAGCCGCCGCAGCCGTGGGAGTTTCGCAGCAAGCCTTCCTGGCAACGTCTTTTGGTGATGATTGCCGGCGTGGTATTCAACCTTTTGCTGGCGTTCTTTATTTATTCGATGGTTCTGTTCTCATGGGGCGACAGTTATCTGCCGTTGAAGAATGTGTCGCAGGGGATGGAATTCAGCCAGGCTGCGCAGCGTGCGGGTTTCCGTGACGGCGACATCTTATTGACGGCCGATGATAAAGTACTCGACCGTTTTGGCGTTCGTACCTTGCTTGATATCGCCGATGCCGAGAAAGTGACGGTTTTGCGCGACGGCAAACAGACGGTATTGGATATTCCCGATGATCTGATGCAGCAACTGTTGAAAGATAAAGAAGGCTTTGCCGCTTATCGGGTGCCGCCGGTTATCTACGAGACGCTGGAAGGAGGCAATGCGGCTAAGGGCGGCTTGCTTGCGGGCGATAGCCTGGTGGGAGTGAACGGGGTGGGCACGCCTTCGTTCATAGACTTCAAAACGGCGCTGGATAGCAATAAGAGTAAAGAGATAACGGTCGATTATTATCGTGCCGGAGCATTGCAAACCGCCGCCGTACAGGTCGATTCGGCCGGAGCATTGGGTTTCTATGCCAAAAGCGCCGGGCAGATTTACCCTATTGTGACGCGCGAGTACAGCTTTTTCGAATCGTTCCCGGCAGGAATCAAGCTGGGTATCGAAACGTTGAAAGATTATGTCGCCCAATTCAAATATGTGTTCACGAAAGAGGGCGCTTCGTCGTTGGGCGGTTTTGGCGCCATCGGCAGCCTGTTCCCGCCTACCTGGCATTGGCAGTCGTTTTGGATGATGACGGCCTTCCTGTCGGTGATATTGGCTTTTATGAATATCCTTCCCATCCCCGGTTTAGACGGAGGCCATGTACTGTTCTTGCTTGTCGAGATGATTTCGGGGCGTAAACCCAACGAAAAATTCATGGAATATGCGCAGATAGCCGGCATGATTCTGTTAATCGGGCTGGTGCTGTATGCCAATGGAATGGATATCTTCCGGGCGATATTCCAATAGAGGTTGGAGGTTGGAGGTTGGAGATTGGAAACCGGTGAGTGGTCATTAGTCATTAGTCATTAGTCATTTGTCATTTGTAATTAGTCATTAGTAATTGTTATGAAGGTAATTGATTTAATTCAGGAAACATCGAAGGCGACTTTTTCGTTCGAGTTGTTGCCGCCCCTGAAAGGAAACAGTATCCGGCAGGTGTTTGCGGTGATTGACCGGTTGAAAGAGTTCGACCCGAAGTATATCAATATTACGACGCACCACAGCGAAAGCATGTATAAGGAAGATGCGGAAGGGGTGTATCGCAAAATATCGGTGAGGAAACGTCCGGGATCGGTGGCTATTGCCGCCGCCATACAGAATAAATATGGCATCAAAGCGATTCCTCATATCATATCGCAAGGGTTCTCGAAAGAGGAGACCGAATATGCGCTCATCGACCTTTCGTTCTTGGGTGTGACGGACTTGCTGTTGCTTCGCGGCGATACTAAAAATCTCGACGCGCTGCAACGGAACTTAGACAGCCATCCGCATGCATCGGGACTTCAGGAGCAGGTGAATGATTTTAATCGGGGCGTGTCGTTTGACGGCTCGTCGCTAACGCCGCCGGAGATTCCGTTCTCGTACGGCATGGCGTGTTATCCCGAAAAGCATGAAGAGTCGCCCAACATGGAGTCGGAACTGTTTTATACGAAGATGAAAGTGCAAAACGGAGCCGATTATTTGGTCACGCAGATGTTTTTCGATAACCGCAAATACTTCGAGTTTGTCGATCGTTGCCGCGCCGAAGGCATTACCGTGCCGATCGTTCCGGGAATAAAGCCGATTCATTTGAAGAATCAACTGACGGTGTTACCGCGCATTTTCCGGACCGATCTTCCGGAGGAACTTGCCAAGGCTTTGCGGACATGCCAGAGCGATGACGAGGCGAAGCAGGTGGGGGTCGAGTGGTGCACGGCTCAGTGCAAAGAGTTGATTGCCGGCGGTGTGCCGGGAATCCATTTCTACTCGTTGATGGCGAGCGAAAGTGTGTATAAGGTCGCGAAGGAAATCTATTAATAAGGATGAAGGATGAAGGATGAACGATGAACGATGAACGATGAGGGATGAGGGATGAACGATGAACGATGAGGGATGAACGATGAGGGATGAACGATGAACGATGAACGATTGCCTCCCGTCTTTAGACATTCGACATTCGACTTTTCATTAGTCATTAGTAATTTGTAATTTGTAATTTGTAATTTGTAATTGTATTTCAGGGATATCATAGGGTTAAGCGACGTTAAGAAGCACCTGATCGATTCGGTTCGTCAGGGGTTGGTTCCGCATGCGCGGCTGTTTTACGGCCCGGAAGGGGTGGGGAAGCTACCGCTTGCCATCGCTTACGCCCGATACCTGAACTGCGAACATCGCGGTGAAGAGGATGCTTGCGGCAAATGCCCGTCGTGTCAGAAATTCGACAAGCTGGCTCATCCTGACCTACATTTTGTTTTTCCGGTGATCAAATCGAAAGTGTGTGACGAATATCTGCCGCAGTGGCGTCAGTTTTTGTTGCAAAACACCTATTTCAATCTGAATGACTGGCTTCGCTTTATCGATGCGCAGAATGCGCAAGGGGTGATTTATGCCAAAGAGAGCGACGAGATCATTCGTAAGCTCAACCTGAAAGGATATGAAGCTACCTACAAGGTGATGATTGTGTGGCTGCCGGAAAAAATGCACGAGGCTTGTGCGAACAAACTGCTCAAAATGATTGAAGAGCCGCCGGCCAATACGGTGTTCCTTTTGGTATCGGACGATCCGGAGAATGTCTTGCAGACCATCCGGTCGCGCTGCCAACCGTTGCCTGTCCGCGCCATTGGGTATGACGATATGGTGGGCGCTGTACGGCATACGCTCGCTTTGGATCCGGATACGGCCAAGGCGGTCGCCCATATAGCCAACGGTAGTTTTTCGCGGGCCATCGAAATCGTTCAATCGTCGGACGAGCGGCGGCATTTTTTCGATCTTTTCGTTAAAATGATGCGTTCGTCGGTGTCGAGAAACATCAAACTGATTAAGGAAACTGCCGGGGAACTGGCCTCTGCCGGACGTGAAACGCAAAAGAGTTTCCTCGAATACAGCCTGTCGATGTTCCGCGAGTATTTTATCAGTAACCTGCACCAGCCGGAGATGGTGTATCTCGATTACGAAGAGCAAGCGTTCGGCCAACGTTTCGCCCCTTTTATCAACGAAAAAAATATCGAAGCGTTTTACGATGAATTTTCATTGGCTTACCGGCAAATTGAACAAAACGGCAATGCTAAAATTATTTTTCTCGACCTTTGCTTGAAAGTAACGGTGCTGCTAAAGAAGGATGAGTTATGAAGGATGAAGGATGAAGGATGAAGGATGAAGGATGAAGGATGAGTTATGCCGATGCCCGATAGTTATCGGGAGATTGCGGGTCAAGCTCGCAATGACGAAAAGACCGGCGTCCGGAGACCGGCGACTGAAAACTAAAAACTGAAATTAACATTCCCCGCGGCCTTTTTGGGCGATGAGAATGTGATATATATAAATATTTATGGACAAAGAATTTTTATCGAATCAAACGGGAGGTAATCTTCCCGACTATCATATATCTGACGAAGCGTCTTTCCCGAAATCCGGCGGCTGCTGTTCCGGCGGCAGTTGCGCCGAAGAGTGCCCGCTAAAAAGCCTTCTCGGTTACATGCCGCACGCCAATAAACTACATACGTACGATTGGCTTCAGGACTTTCCCGAAATGCAGTCCGCAACCGATATGGTGGAGGTGCAGTTCAAAAATACCCGGAAAGGATATTACATCAATAGTAATCATATCGAATTGACGCAGGGCGATATGGTGGCGGTCGAAGCGATCCCGGGCCATGATGTAGGGATGGTGACGCTCACCGGAAAACTGGTGGAGCTGCAAATGAAAAAGAACAATTATCGCGAAGACGGTAACGGCGGCCTTAAGCGGGTGTACCGCCTGGTGCGCGCGTCGGATATGGAAAAGTACGAACAGGCGAAGGCCCGCGAACAGCAGACGATGATCCGCTCGCGCGAGATTGCCGATGCTTTGGGTTTGCAGATGAAAATAGGCGATGTGGAGTTTCAGGGCGATGGCAATAAAGCCATTTTTTATTACATCGCCGATGACCGTGTGGACTTTCGCGAACTCATTAAAGTGTTTGCCGGCGAGTTTCGGGTGAAAATCGAGATGAAACAGATCGGCGCGCGGCAGGAAGCCGGACGCATAGGGGGCATCGGACCCTGCGGGCGCGAATTCTGTTGCAGTAGCTGGATGTCGAACTTTGTATCGGTATCGACATCGGCCGCACGTTGTCAGGACATTTCCATTAACCCGCAAAAACTCGCGGGACAATGCGGAAAGCTGAAGTGTTGCATGAATTATGAAGTCGATGCCTATGTGGAAGCGCAACGCAGCCTGCCTTCGCGTGAGATTGTGTTGCAAACGAAAGAGTCGGATTATTTTCATTTCAAATCCGATATTTTTTCCGGCACGATGATGTACTCTACCGCTAAAAACGATCCGGCCAATCTCGAGACCGTTTCCAAAGACCGGGTATCCGAGATCATTGAATTGAATAAAAAAGGTATCAAGCCCGATAAGCTCAATCCCGAGCCGAAGTCTTCCGCACCGAAAGAGACGGATTTTAACGGCGATGTATTGGGCGATCACAGTATTACGCGCTTCGATGAAGAGTCGCGCAAAACGTCCAAAAGACGGCGTAAACCGCGTAATAAAAAGCCCGATAATCCTTCGTCCGATACGAGAAGGCCGAACATCCGCCGTCCTCCGAAGAATCCCGAATAAAACATGAAAAAAAGTGTGCTTGGCGCCGCCATAGCGGTAACGGTTTCGACGATGGTGCTGCTTGCATCGTGTTCTCCGGGCGAGGAGGTGTACTATCGTTTCCATCTTATAGATCAGCATGTGTGGAACCGCGATAGCGCGGTCGTTTTCAAAGTGGACTCTCCCGCTGTGAATCCGTCCACCCGCTATGCGGTGTCGCTCGAGATTACCTATACCAATTCATATCCCTACCAGGATCTATGGGTACGAATCGATCCTGATTTCGGGCTTGCGGCAACGAAAAGCGATACGGTATCTATCCGCTTGTCGGATGCACACGGCAAATGGCTCGGTAGTGGAGTGGGGGGAGAGAATCAGCTCTCGGTGCCGTATCTCGACAATGTCCGCCTCGACACGGCCGGCCGGTATGCATTAAGCGTGCGCCATTTGATGAGCGATAAATATCTTACCGGTATCGCTAAAATCGGCGTCCGGATCGTTCCCGAAGAGGCGAAGGCGAACGTTTCGCCATGGTGGCCTTTCTAAAGGTTTTTGACCGAAGTCTTTTGCCGGAATCAAAATCGATGTCAGACAAGTCCTGTATCGTCCGTTTGGATCGACATTGAACGATAGAAAGTCTCAAAACGCCGTTTTTGAAGAAACATTTAATTGAAGAAAGTTCCAAAACGCCGTTTTGGGGAAACATTTAATTGAAGAAAGTTCCGAAACGCCGTTTTGGAGAAAAGTTTAATTGAAGAAAGTTCCGAAACGCCGTTTTGGAGAAAAGTTTAGTTGAAGAAAGTTCCGAAACCATCGTTTTGGGGAAACATTTAGTTGAAGAAAGTTCCGAAACACCATTTTGGAGGAAAGTTTAGTTGAAGAAAGTTCCAAACCATCGTTTTTGAAGAAAAGTTGAACTCAAGAAAGTCCCCGATCATCGTTTTGAATGAAAACACAGCGTATAAAACCCCTACAATCGTCTGTTTGGAACAACACCGGGCACATCAAAACTTCCCGCTTTTGTATTGGAGTCTATTCGGTGCATTATTTTTCATCCTTTTCCGGTTTAGAGCGAAAAAAACGCATTCAGGGAATCTGCCTATCGCGGAACAGCCTGAAAAAGCTTTCCGCCCTTTTCTTTTTTCTCCAAAGGTAATAGAAAAGAAATCCAGTAACCAAGAACTCCCCGGAGAGGGATGAAAAAGGCAGAAAGCAAAAATGATTATTTATCTTTTTGTTTGACGACTAACTTTTCTTCATTCCTGCCGATGACCTTCTTCAGCTCCAATTCCAATCGTTTGATTTCGATTTCCTGATTGCGGATGGTCGTCAGCAACGAGTTTAATTCTTCGTTATCGACAGTGTCGGGATATTGCGCCTTTATACGGCCGATGAAATCACTCAGTACGTTCATGTAGTTGTTAAACGCATCATAGGGCGATTCGTAGGGGCTGAAATTACTGTGGCCTCCCGAAAAATGCTTCGTCGACATATAATAGAAATGATCGCTCGATTGGAGGTAGAGCCAATCCTGCTTCAAACGGCGGTCGGTACAAAGGCGTACGCGTTCGGCAATGTCGTAAAGCAGTTTAAAAGCGCCTTTCTGCAAGGTGTTGCCCAACCAAGCGCCCACGTCGCGCTCCTCATCGGTCCACGAAATAGGCGTCGGGACGCTAATCGCTCCCACCGGCTTATGCACATCCATGATTTCCGATGGGGTGGCGAAGCCGATTCCCTGATCGAAGGCAAATCGCGGCAAAGCCTTCATGAATTCGAAAATTCCCGTATACGAGGGTTGCAGATTACCCAGCGTTTCGTAATTCATAAATAAGTTAATCACCTGTTCTTCCTGCGGGGTATCGGCGATCCACGAAATGAATTTTTCGGCCGTCAACGGATATTCGCTCCAGTTATAATTGGAAAAACGATAGGTAATGTCGTCGCTGAAACGCGAGTTCTTCAACAGCAGTTTCAGTTCGGGGCGGTTTTGCGATTGATAAAGATAGTTGGGGCTCTTCCATCCCAGAATATGCTTAGCGCCCTCGGTAATCATTTTGGAGTAACCCATTTCGCAAGCCATATCGGCAATGTCATCCGAATAAATCAACTCGGTGTTGCGCAAAACCGTCGGCGTTTGGTCGAAGAGCATCTTGATGCGTTCCGCCTGCATAGTCACCTGTTGTTTGAATTCTTCGGGATCGGCCAAAGACGCCAGCGAGTGCGCGTAGGTCTCCGTTAAAAATTCCACATTTCCCGTACGGGCCAATTCGCGCAGTCCGTCGATCACTTCGGGCGAGTAAATTTCGAGTTGTTCGAGGGCGACGCCCGATATGGAGAACGCCACCTTAAACTTGCCTTTGTATTGACGGATGAGATCCAGCAGCATGCGGTTGGCGGGGATATACGAACGGCCGGCTATCTGTTGCAGGATGTCCTCGTTCGAATAATCATCGTAGTAATAATGGTCTCTTCCGATATTGAAGAAACGGTATCGTTTTAACCGGAACGGCTGGTGTATCTGAAAATAAAAGCAAATCGTTTTCATTTGATCCTTCGTTATAGAGTTGTGTTAGTTTTCGTTTTAAGAGTGGACGACGCGGTCGTACACCTCGCGTACCTTGCGTCCCGCATCTTCCCACGTTATCGTATCAATTTCTTTTTTACCTTCCACTTTCAGGTATTCCGCCATGGCCGGATAGGTGCATATCGAGTAAATGGCATCGGCCATCGCCTCCACGTCCCAGTAGTTGGTTTTTATCACGTTATGCAGAATTTCCGAGCAGCCCGACTGATACGATATAATGCTCGGCACGCCGCATTGCATGGCTTCGAGCGGCGATATGCCGAACGGCTCCGATACCGAAGGCATGACATATACATCGCTCGATTTGAGCATTTCATACACTTGCCGGCCGCGCAAAAAACCCGTGAAGTGAAATTTGCCGGCAATGCCGCGGTCGGCCACCAGCCGGATCATCTGATCCATCATGTCGCCGCTGCCGGCCATGACGAAACGAATGTGCTCGGTCTTGCTTAGTACCTGCGTGGCGGCATCGACAAAAAACTCCGGGCCTTTTTGCATGGTTATACGCCCGAGGAACGTGACCACCTTCTCCGGTACGCCCGAAAGCCTTTCGAGGGCTTCTATTTCGGGGCTGAGAGGTTCCACGGCATTGTGTACCGTGGTTACTTTCCAGTGAGGTTGATGATAGTTTTCGATGACGGTTTTGCGGGTGAGGTCGCTCACGCAGATAATATGGTCGCAGTGGTCCATGCCGTCTTTTTCGATGCCGTATACCACAGGATTGGGTTTTCCCCGGCTACGGTCGAATTCCGTCGCATGCACGTGGATGACCAGCGGTTTGCCCGTAACGCTCTTCGCATGCAGTCCCGCCGGATAGGTGAGCCAATCATGGGCGTGGATTACATCGAACGAGTAAGTGCGGGCGATCACGCCGGCGACAATGGAATAATTATTGGTTTCTTCCAGGATGTTATTCGGATAACGCCCCGAAAACTCGATGCATCCCAGCTCGTTAGTGTGCATATAGTTGAAGTCGGCATAAATATGATCGCGCAAATGATAGTACTCCTGCGGGTCCATACATTTTTCAAGCCTCGATTTGGCCGTTTCCCACGGTACGTCGCGCCAAACCACGGGGGTATTGTTCGCGCCGATCATGGTCAGGAAACTCTGATCCTCGTCGCCCCACGGTTTGGGGATTACGAAAAGGATTTCCATATCGTTTTGCTTCGCCATTCCCTTGGTCAGCCCGTAACTGGCCGTCCCAAGTCCTCCCAAAATATGCGGTGGAAATTCCCAACCAAACATTAATGCCCTCATCCTTTATATTAATTACAAATTACAAATTACAAATTACAAATGACAAATTACGAATGACAAATTATAAATTACAAATTACAAATGACAAGTCTAAGATCGAATGTCGAATGTCTAAAGACGGGAGACAATCGTTCATCGTTCATCGTTCATCCCTCATCCCTCATCCCTCATCCCTCATCCCTCATCGTTCTTCATAAGCCGTTGCGCCCGTAACAACTCCGCCACGCTCATGGCGAACGAGTATCCGCCGCGTCCCGTAAAAGGCGGATTGGAATCGTATAACTCCGAGATGCTCCCGATGCAATCATTCTGCATTTCGTCCTCCATATTCACCATGATGCGATCGGCAAGCGACAGTCCGCTCATGTGGAAGACTTTCAGATAGGCCTCTATATACGGCCCCAGCAGCCAAGGAAAAGCCATTCCGTTGAAATAGGCCAACTTCTTATCATCGATAGAGCCCGTGTAATGCGGACGAAACTTTTCGCTCTTGGGACTTAACGAACGTATCCCGCAGTTAGTCAGGAGTTCCTTGGTGACATAGTCAATCACCGATTTCTTTTGACGCCTTTCCAACGGCGAATAGTCGAGCGAAACCGCAAAAATCATGTTCGGGCGTACGCTCCAGTCGGCATAATATCCGTCGACATAATCATACAAATAGCCGGCATCGTTCATAAACACGTCCAAAAACGATTTTCGTATTTGCTCGCCCGCATCTTCGAGCGTATCGGCCAGCGCACGGTTGTTGGTCTGTTCGGCTATTTCATGCGTAAACATCACCGCATTATACCACAAAGCGTTAAATTCCACCAAATATCCCGAACGGGGAACGACGGGACGGCCGTCGATGGTCGCATTCATCCAACTGACAGCCGTTTCACGGCCGTAAGTCGAAACCAATCCGGTTGTTCCGTCCACCGCCAGATTGGGGTGCATGCTCCCCCGAAGGTATTCCATCGCCGAAAACAAAAAGGTCGCGTATGTATTCAGGAAAGGCTCTTTCCGTTCTTTCCAATATTGTTGTAAAGCCCAGATTACCCACAGCAGCACATCCGGGTCTTCTATTTGCTTTATATTATTCTTCAGCGGGCGGTCGTGCATGAAGTCTTCCAAATGCGGGATCGCCGTATCCATAATCTTTTCGAAATCGTCGGGGCGGTCTACCGACAAGGTGCATCCCGGAAGCGAAATAAACTGGTCGCGCGCCCGCACTTTAAACCATGGATAACCCGCCAACAGATAGTTTTCGTTGTTTTTGGGAATATAATAAAACTGATGGCTCGAATTTTTCAAGCAGTTATAGAAACTCGATCGCAGCGTTCGTTTGTGAATCTCAAAATCGAATTCTTTTTTCAATGAGCCCGTGTCAACGAATATATCTCCGGCAGAGAAAATAATCTCTTCGTCTTTTTGAATATCCATCTCGAAATACCCCGGCACGTACAGGTCTTCCTGGTAAGTGTCACCCATCTGCATATCCTGTAAGTATTCTATTCCCCGGTACCAGTCGGGGTGGTACACAAAAGAGGGCTTCTTGGTGAACTGCATGAACAACTCGGGGTAGCCCGGATACATGCAGGTACTGATGCCGTTTTCCACCTCGCGGTAAGAACGGTCGACCTGATCGTTTTCTTTGGTCAGTTCCGAAGCTTTGCGGAAAGCCAGAAAAGGCTTAAAGCGGATGGTGGTGGGCGAGTGGGCGTCCATCAGCGTATAGCGGATCATGAGGCGGTTTTCTTTCGAAGAGAACATAATTTCTTTCGATAAAACCACCCCTCCCACACGATAGATAGTTTTCGGAACGCTGTCGCAATTAAATTCCCGGATGTATTTATGGCCTTTGGGACTATAGTTGTCGCCCGAATACTTGTGGATGCCCAAGTTAAATTCCGCTCCATGCTGAATGACCGTTTCGTCGAACGACGATAAAATCAGATGGTTTTCGTCATCTAAATAAGGCGCCGGCATGACTAAGAGTCCTTGGTATTTGGTGGTGTTACACCCGGAGATGGAGGTGTTTTGGTAAGCGCCTCGGCGGTTTGTCCTCAATACGTTTCGGTAAAGGGAGTACTCCAGATTGATCATCAGATCTTTATCGAATTTCAGATAACTCATCGCTAAATGGAATTAGTAATTCATGTGTGTAATATCAAATGTTTCCGCAAGGTAGCAATTAAGAAATTATTGCACAAATAAAATTCCGATAATTTCACATTTTACTTCTTGTGTAGGAATAAAACGTATTTATTCGTATTTTTGTTTTGGAAATAGCGTAAAATAGGGATATCCGGTCCGTCTAACCGCTTTTGAGGGTTGGCGGATGAATATAGCCGGATAAAAAGTATGGGGCGTATGGATAGCATGCATCAATCTTCGGGAATAGACATCGACAAAAAGCGGATGTGGCTGGCGTTGCTTCCGGCCATCGTGATTGTGGTACTTATCGGATTGGCTTTTTTAATGAGCCGGGTGGAAGGGCTTTCTCTCGGGATTTTTCAACAAGGCATTCTTCCGCGGGAGGTGAGGGGATTGCCGGGCATCGTATTTTCACCTTTTGTACATTCGTCCGTGTCCCATTTGTTCTCTAATCTGCTGCCGTTGCTGTTGTTAATAGGGTTCCTGTTTTATTTTTACAATAAAATCGCTTTTCGTTCGTTGCTTTCGCTGTGGTTGTTAAGCGGATTTTTCACCTGGTTAATAGGCCGGCAAGCCTATCATGTCGGCGCGAGCGGATTGGTATTTGCCTTGGTGTTTTTTCTTTTCTTTAGCGGTCTTTTCCGTAAATACATTCCACTCGTGGCCGTATCGATGGTCATTGCATTCATTTATGGAAGCATGGTTTGGAGCATGTTCCCGTTTGCCGAATATGTCGATGCCGACTTGTCGTGGGAAGGGCATCTTTCCGGAGCGTTTGCCGGGCTTATTATTGCGTTTGTCTTCCGCCGTCACGGCCCGCAGAAACCGCCTGTGGAGTGGGAGGAAGAAGAGGATGAAAATGAAGAAGAGGTTAACCCCGAACATTAAGGTACCTAAAAGGATAATATTAAATTGGAAAAGATATGGGAAAGCCATATCTTTGTGCTGTATATAAATACTGAAGACATGGAACGGTTATCAAACCTATTTTCGCGAACGGGCGCTTTTTTATCTTTCCCACATTATTACCCGCCAAGGGAGTGCAGGAGGAGAATGGCATTTTGATGTTAAGGCGGTTTACGGAGTCTTTTTTATGAACTTCCGGTTAAACAGCATACCGCATAAATTGCGTACAGATGTTATCCTTGCCGACCGTGAAACACATGAACAATTCAGTGATAAATTGCGTTTTATTTTCATCGAACTTCCTTCTTTTACTAAGCAGGAAGACGAATGCGATACGAATTTTGATAAATGGATTTATACACTTAAAAATATGGAAATATTAAAATCAATCCCTTTCAAAGATCACAAGAAGGTCTTTAAGAAACTGGAAAAAACGGTGGACTTAGCTTCTTTGGATACGGAAGAGCGTGAAAGGTATGACGAAAGCATTAAAGTCTATCGTGACTACGTAAATACGATTGATTCCGCTAAAAAAGAAGGTCGAAAGGAAGGTCGAAAGGAAGGTGAAGAGAACAAGCAAATCGAAATTGCCCGAAAAATGAAAGCGGAAGGTCTTTCGGTTGGCGTCATTGCCCGATTGACGGATCTTTCTATGGATGCGATAGAAAAACTGTAGCGGCGAAAACGTTTTCTATTAAAATAAATAGAAAAAGCGTATGGCACTCGAATAGATAACGAAGTCCATACGCTTTTTTTGTCAATACATTATCTATCCTTTTCAATTTCCCCCCGAGGCGACAATCAATGCTAATCCGGTAATAAACAGAATAAACATCCCGATAAGCAGTTGATTGACACTCTTAGGCGATCCCTTAAATTCCTTCCATATAAATACACCCCATAAAGCGGCAATCATCGGCGCGCCTTGTCCCAAAGCATACGATATGGCCGGGCCGGCTTTTCCCGCCGCAATGTAACTGAGTGATGTCCCTATTCCCCAAATAACCCCTCCGAGTATTCCTACCGAATGTGTTTTCAGACTGCCTTTAAAGTACCGGGAATAACTTACCGGTTCTCCCAAGAAGGGCTTCCTCATTACAAACGTATTGAAGATAAAATTACTGCCCAAAATACCTAACGAGAAGATAAAAAATGCGCCGTAAGGTGTCAGCATGCCCGGTGTCGGATTCTCCAGATTATTCAAATCCATTGCCGAAGCGACAAACCGGTAAAAGAAAGACATGAGGATTCCCGCACAAATGGCGATGATGATACCCTTCTTTTTCGTCTTGCTTTCCTCCGTTCCCGAACTCTTTTTCCCCGAAGCGATCCCATTCAATATGACAGCAACGACAATGAGGGCCACGCCGAGAAAAAGAATAACAGGGTCACCTTTGGGAGCGCCCAAGTAATTGATGAATACTCCTAATACGAGTGCGAGTCCGACGCCTATCGGAAAAGCGACCGACATTCCCGCAAGTGATATCGAAGCGGAAAGCAAGATATTGGAAGCATTAAAAATAATGCCGCCCAGAAATGCACTCCAAAAATTATTGGAGCTAACCTGGACAATATCGTCGGTAAAGCTACGACCCTGGTCTCCGAAGGTTCCTAACGTAAACCCGGAGATTAGCGAGAGCAGTACGATACCGATGACATAGTCCCAATAGAACAATTCGTACCGCCACGTTTTGGCGGCTAATTTCTGCGTATTGCCCCACGATCCCCAGCATAGCATGGTGATAACGCAAAGCAACACGGCGAACGGATAATTTTGTACGATAAACATATGATTTATTTTAGATTAATACATTTGGTTTACTTTGAATGCTCTTTTCCTATTATATTTTCAATTTCGTGTTGATAAGGTGCCGAGTTTTGTGCACCCAACCGCGTAACCGAAAGGCTGCTTACTTGGCAAGCATATTCAACGGATTCTTTTATACTTTTGCCGTTGGCTAATGCAACAACGAATGCTCCGTTGAATATATCTCCGGCAGCAGTCGTATCAATTGCTTTCACTTTTGGAGCCGGAATTAATAAATGCTCATTTTCATTCATAAAATAAGCGCCTTTTGCCCCAAGGGTAATAATAACATTTTCCACTCCTTTTTTTATCATCGTAGCGGCTCCCTGTGCCGCCGATTCTTCGCTTTGAACACGAATCCCGGTCAGGTATTCGATTTCAGTTTCATTCGGGGTGATAGCAAAAAGTTTAGGCAGGGCTTTATCGGATATCTGATGAGCGGGTGCCGGATTAAGAATGATTTTTTTCCCGCTGTTTCCGGCATAGTCGATAATATACTCTACTGTTTCAATTGGAACTTCCAATTGCATTAATATAATATCGCTCTCATCTATTAAAGATGACAAGTTCATGATATCTTCCACTGATAAATGCTTGTTGGCTCCGGAAGCCACTGTAATCGAATTCTCGCCCTGTTTGTCGACATTAATTAGAGCTACGCCGGTTGACGAAGAGTTATTCATCAATACCCCTTGGCAATCAATCCCTTCTTTCTGATACAACGCTGTAAGTTCTTTCCCGAAATCGTCATTTCCCACTTTCGTAATAAAAGCGACCTGCCCTCCTAAACGCGCCGCTGCAACAGCTTGATTAGCGCCTTTTCCTCCGGGATTTTTAAGAAACTTGTTGCCTATTACCGTTTCACCGGGCTTGGGTAGTTTTTTCGTGTGAATTACTAAATCAATATTGGAACTTCCTACAACTAATATTTTTTGCATATATCTGTTTATTCTCGTATTTGAATGTTTATCTGGAGGGGGTATTTGAATAGATTATCGCTTCCGTTGCGGTAACCTGAGCATCGGATCTCGGATTGAGCCATTTGAATGTGAGGGTATGTTCACCCATCGGTAATTGATATTGCCAGAATAAATCAACCCGGCGTGCATTCGACGACGATACCGGTAGTTCAGCTGTCTCGGCCAATACATTATCTATGTACATTTCCACTTGTGCAATATAGTTAGCATCGGCACATTGCACCGATCCTTTTAAAACGATTCCGATTCCCTCGAAATTCACACTGAAGCCTTCCGAAATGGTTTGGTTAACGGGTTTTTTCTCTATAGGAAAATGTCCTTCGAATGATTTTTCATAAGCTACCGCAGTCGGTTGCTGACAATTGATTATGACTTGATCTCCATCTGTTTTGCCTTCTTGTTGTTCTACGACAAGTAATGCATGTTTAAAACCGATTTCGTAGATATCATTCAATGAAATATCGGTATATTCAAAGTCCCGGTCTTCTATTTCGTATAAACTTTCTTTCCATTTTTCGGGGATTTGGCTATAGCCTATCATTGTACCCAATACGCCTGCAACAGTCGCCGCATTGCAATCAGAGTCCTGTCCGCAACGAGCTGCGATATCAATCGTTTTAAAAAAATCTTTCTTTCCGTACAAAAGGCCTATTGCCACATAAGCGCTGTTAATTTTGGCATCAATATTAAAAGGAACAAATACGCCGTCGGGACATCCTATCTCCGAACTCCATTTCTTTTCACATTCGAACCAATTTCTTTTCCAATCGTCCGGAAATTCCTCGTACCAACTGATTGCGTCATTCACGCATTGATAAAAAGAACTTTCTGGAGGAATCGTTTTTAATGCTTCTTTCACGACAAATTCCATATCGTCCGAAATAAAAGCCAATGAGTATAAAGCGGCTACAAATACGCCGCCATACCATCCGTCTCCGTGATTCATGATATGTCCTGTCTTATCAGTAATCTGAGAAGCCGTATTGGGCATTCCCGGAGACATTAATCCGGCAAAATCGGCCTCAATTTGAAAATCGATATCATCCGCATGGGGATTATTCAACCAATGGCCGGATTCGGGAGGCCTCAGCCCTTGCAAGATATTGTAGCGCGCGGCCTGATTGGCATGCCATAGCGGATACGGAGCATGTGCGAATGCAATCGCAAAAGAATCTGCCGGAGCTTCTAATCCCAAACGCTCAAAAACTTCTACAAATGTGAGGTTCACGTATATATCATCATATAAGCCCGGGAAATTGTCATAATACCATTTCACTCTGTCTTTATTCCAAATAATGGGTACGTAATCCTGAATCATTGTTCCGTTATAAAGAAACTCGACGGGGCCTCCATAGGTACAACCGATTGTTTTTCCTGCCCATCCGCCTTTTATTTTATCTTTCAGTGTTTCTTTCGTTAATGTGACGGTATCAGGGATCCGTTGATTTTTATTCCTTCTCTCTGTGGAAGAACAAGCCGCTCCTGCACCTAATAGAATGGCGATAAAAATAGCTGCCAATACTTGTTTTTTCATAAATTCTTTTTTTATAATTTTAGTTAGTAGCATCTTGCGCATTGAGTTTGGCTGATTCGCCTCCCATGCAATTATAGGCGGAAATTTCATACAAATGTTTCCGGCCTTTCATGCTTTTTTTATCGATAAATTCGTTTTTATATTTATTCTTACTGTCCAATGGTCTGTTCCCGATTAATTCTCCGTCTCGGTAGATATAATATCCGGTAATCGTTGAGGTATCATCAGGCGCCTTCCATTCCAGATAAGTGTCCTCTCTTTCCGTTTTGACAATTATCTCTGATACTGCGGGTGGCGGAAGTATGTCGGGAAGTTGTCCATTCTTGAAATACTGTAAGTAAGCCTTGTGATATTGTTCGTTCACAATATTCGGGCTATAATAATGACTATAAGCGAAAGTGATGATTTTGCTTACATAGGGACTTGCCAGTCGCATTTGTTCTACAAATCGATTTAATGGAGCAGGAACCCAAAATTGTTGATCAAAAGTTTCCGCATCAGACCAGAATAAAAGGCCGGGTTTTGTATTCACCGCGTGATTTAATTCCCCAAACCATTCGGGGATCATTTCCTTGTTTAACCCTCCGGCGCCTACGCAATCTTGTGGAGCAAAAATATCTCCGGATTGAAAGTGTGCTTTTGAAAAGACATATTCCCATAATTGAGCGTATTCTTTTGCCGTTCCTATACGGTAATTCATAAAAGGACATAACATAAAAGGCATGTCAGGAGTGACGGCATGCAGATGCTTCAAGTTAATATTTAAAGCATTTACAAGAGCGTCTTTATATTCTTTTTGAGATAATTGGTCGATGTTTGCTACCTCCCATACCCAATACCAGCCGTACATCGTTTTTCCATAGCGCTTTTTATATTTTTCAATCAATTCATCCGCTACCCGATTGCCTATCTCCATTTGTTGCAAGAGCCAGTCTTCGTCATAATTTCCTTTCCACCATCTTTCATGGAAGTTCAGTCCTAAGAAAACCTTTAAACCAGCTTTTTGAGTATTGCGAAGACACATTTCGACTAAATCCTTTTCGGCATTTTTCTTTGTTGTTAAGTTGCTCGGATAGGGGCTTTTTATCACATTATCTTTTCCGGTGTGTAAAGTCGGTCCGAAAATAAGATACTGCATGCCGGCTTCTTTTAATGCTTTCAATTCTTTTTGCCATTGTGCATCGTTCCAGTTAGCGACTAAATGGTCTTGGATGAAAGTTCCTTGAGAAGTGGGATAATTATCAGCCGTTAGTTTTTGTTCGAAGGTATAATCAAAGAATTTTCCTGACAGCGTTCGGATATACGTATCGAATCTCCTTTCATTTTCATAGAGATCAATAACGCGAGCGCCTCTTTCAAGTATTTCCTTATATGCAGAAACGTAACCTGTTTTTCTGCCATATGCCAAACAAATCTTTCTTTCGGGAGCGACGATATAATCGTTGTTATGATCATGTCCCACAAATGTTCCCATCACATCTTTATTTTCGATGAAAGAAGTGATCAATCCGCTGTTTAAAACAGGAGAACAGACTTGTTCGCTTTTATTTCCCAATGTATAATCAAGATGCCTTGCTATTTCATATTCGGGAGTAGGGATATGGAAAAAAGCGAGCGAAGGTACGATTTTTCCGTTCTTTCGGGTGACTGTTTTGCTTTGCTGCCGATACCATTGGATCTGACTGTTTTTTATCCAATCATACGTCCCGAGCGTTTTATCCTCCGGATACGAATGAGAATCGAACAAATAGATTATCCAATTATCATTTTTCTCATCGTCGGACGAACCGATTCTCAATGTGCAATTTCCGTACCCATCAATATCTTTATCAGCATCATAAGTCATATTGTAGGGCGTATTCTTCAGAAATTCCATTACTTGAGATTTGCTCATATCCGCTTCTACATCATGATTACCGAAAGTCACTGCAAAAGGAGTTTTCGTATGGATCATCGGCTGGATAATTTGTTTCCATCCTTCGAGAGCATCCTTTGATATAACGATATCTCCTGTTATAATGACTAGATCAGGCTGTTCCATTCTAATCAAATTTTCCATAAGAAAAACAGTACTGTCATTATACTCCTTATATTCCTTTCCACTTGTCCAATGCAGATCGGTGAATTGCATAATTCGGAATCTATCCTTATTGAATTTTAATATTGTTTGGGGATAGACATTTTTTGACAAAATCAATGCTACAAAAAGAAGAATAAATTCTAAAGATTTTATCCGTAATTTTAGTTTCATATTTTTATTAATTTAATATAGTCGAGGACTACCTTATTTTCATCAACACTCATATTCTCATTGTTTTCGGTATATATCAACGATAGTTTTTGCATTCCCTTATTTAGGGACACTTTTATAATATTGCTTTCGCTCCATTTTGTCCAATTATAATCTTCCATAATAGGAAAAATAAAAGAGCCTTCAAATGTTTCGTTAACCAAGAATGAGCGGACAGCGCAACGATTCATGCAACCAACATGTGTTGCCATTGCCGTTTAAAAATTTAAAATAATGGGTATAAAAACCAATAGTAATATAATAGTCGTTTTAATTAATTCTTGCTTCATTTTGGATAAATCCTTCAATTCTGTATTTTGATAAAACAATTGTAATTATTTCGAAATATAAAAAATCCTTATCGTGGAGGCTTGACTCAATATACCAACCACTGATAGTCGAACAAACATTTTTGTATTTGATTATCTTAAAAAAGACAGTTATTATATTTTTTCAATTATTATAACAACTGTCTAATGAAAGGTCGTTTATAAATCAAATTAGCTTCCTTTTTTAGATATGCGAATATTGTCAAATGAAAAATTACGGGCAATATTTGGATCAATTTCAAGACGCATATTGAAAGATTGGTAATACATATTTTCCGGATAAGTTGTAGAACGGTTCACAACAAAAGGTAACGTAACCGTTTCCCATCTGTTGAAATTCTGAAAGACGAAATCACTCGGTATCCATTCCATAGGACTTGCATCCCAAAACAGATAATTACAGAACCTAATCTTTCCTTCTATGAATTGGTTTGCCGTTCTGAACTCACACTTTATTACATAATTCTGGAAATTATCAAGCATATCATCTGTAAAAGGTACACCACTTTTTTCTGCAATATACCACCACCCGGAATATTCGGATTTATCGTCAATACGTAGAAAGTTTCCACTAAGACGCTGTTTATCGTTCGGATTTGTCACAATGTTAATTGGATTACTTGGTGTTAAATCGTCAAAATTCATAATCATGCATTCATTGTCATAATACCGTCCGGGGCAGAATGCTTCAACGTCATATTTTATTCCTTTTACCTTTACCTTAATATTTTTGTCTACATCTTTAGGGACTTGAGCAGTAAGGTAATTATTAGCTGAGCTTATTACTTTAGAGACTTTTCCGTTAAAATCTACAACAGCATTCAAAGAGTCTATTTCATAGAGTTCGAAGAAATCGCCATAAATCATGATTGTATCGCCGGGTTTGGTATATTCATTGAACATACGCTCTAAATATAGAGCAGGAGGAACCGCTTTAAACGGAATTTCTTGATATCCCGTTTTATTATAGATGTAGATTTTATCTGTTAAATTGATAGCTAATTTTACTGGAATTTTTAGATATAAAATATCATTTTCGGTATAAACCTCTAATAAATCTACTTTTACGTCATTTATTAAAACAGAATCAATATTATGAATATCCAATCCAGAGCCGTGAATTGCAATAAAATCTCCTAAAGCAGCTTCTGTAATACCGGTATTCAAATCGGTTACGGAAGTTACCTTGGTAAGTGTTATTGGCTTTATGTCATTATTTTCATCCGAACATGCGGATAAGGAGATTATAAAAAATAATATCCCGATCAAGCATATATTTTTAAAACTAATCATACTTTTCATCTTATTTTTTCATTAAAGTTGTTTATAAATAGCATTACCAACCTGGATTATTCGTTTCAATATAAGGATTCGCATTGACCTCATCCAACGGGAGCGGTAACAGTAAATGTTTTTGTTCCCGTCTTTTCACGATCTCATTTTCATCATTTGTTCCGATAGCATTCATTACTTGGAGATAAATGCCCCAACGAATCAAATCTGTACGACGGATGCCTTCTGCTGCAAATTCTTTTGCGCGTTCTTCTAAAATATAAGAGCGGAATGTTTCTTTTGTATAGGGAATTTTGTTATTTCGCTCAGAAGAAAGGGTACTATTATTCCGTTTGTTCAACAAGTCTACCGTCTGCAATGCTTGAGAAGAAGGCCCATTATTGACTTCATTGTCCGCTTCTGCATAAATCAATAATGTTTCTGCATAACGCATGTAAGGCCAATTAAAATCTGCACGATTACCATCCAGAGGATAGTTAGACACTGCTGAGAATTTCATCAACTTCGAACCATACATATGTGCACCATTGGCCACTACATCTGTTTTATCATATCCATTCTCTCCTTTTCTCACATATACACTATCACGCTCAGGATAAAAATAGTAAAGCAGTTTGCCGGTGTTTTTATCATAATAGTAAGGAATGCGATGCAAAACGCCCCAGGTGATACGCTCGTCATCCCAATCATCAAACGTTTGAAGCCAATGATCTCTTTGTACATTAAACCCATTGCTCCATTCGCCGTTATATACAGGATTTGAATAGCCTAAAAAGTCCTTAGAAACGAAATTATAATAAAGGGTGCCATTTCCATCTATTGTTTGTAAGCAGAATTCAAATTCAGGACCATTTTTATAAGCTGCGCTCCATAATTCTTGCTGACTGGATGCCAGTTCGAATTCTCCTTCTTGAATCACTTCCCATGCTTTTTCTTTTGCCAACCGATAAAACTCTTGTGAGTCGAATTCTTCATAACCCGCTACTTGATCTTTTTCATGGGTAATAGGGACGGGCATCAAGCGTGAAATCGTACCATCCGGATTAGTTTTAGATCCCGGCCCTCCTTTTACAGTGATATTTCCGTTTTCCATCGAAGCAGAACCGATAGTCGCATAAACTTTTGCCAGCAACGCCTTGGCTGTCCCGCGACATACGTGTCCCTTTTTATACTCCGAATCGGTACGAGGAACCAATAGCGTTTCCGCTTCTTTTAATGTTTCAATAATATGTTCATATACATCTTTTATGGAAGCCCTAGGCTGTTCGGGGTCATTACCTTCTGAAATAGAAGTTTTAAATAGAGGAATTGGTCCAAAATGTTGAACTAATTGGAATTGTGACCAAGCCTTAAGAAATCGTAATTCTCCCAAAGCGTTATTCTTTGTTTTTTCCGGGATATTGGAGATCTTGTTTACCAGATAATAGTGATAATTAGCTCGATGAACAGATTGGCTATAATATTTATAGAAATTGTCGTTAGAGCCAGAGTTATAGAAATTACCCGCACCGATAGACCCAAACGCCCATCCGGGGCCAGTCTGATAATCGCAATCGAAATTAACCAATTCAGCGTAATTTCCCCACTCGAAAGGAAAATGTAAGGTAAGAAAAGCTCCCGAAACAAGTTGATCATAACTACCGGAAGCCGCGACATCATCTCCGGACACAAATGTAAAAGTTTCCTCTTCCAGATCGCAAGCGGTCAGCAAAAACAAACTTGCTATGAAATAGTTAAATATTTTTATAAGTTTCATAATCAGATACTTCTTTAAAATGATAGTTGAATACCTAAGTTGAAAGTACGAGCACTAGGGTAAGATGATACATCCACACCTCTACGGGACGCATCACTACCAAAACTGTTAACATCGGGGTCGTACCAATCATAATTAGTGATTGTAAACAGATTGGAAACACTTGCCGTTATATTCAGTGATGTTACGTATTTTATCGGCTGTGTCCATCTATAGCTTAAACTGACATTCTTACATCTAAGATAAGATCCGTCTTCCACATAACGATCGGAAGCCTTCAAGGCACGGGTATAGGTGTTATCTGGACGAGGCCATTTTGCATTATTCCTATTCTCCGAGGTCCAACGGGTATCCCATACAAACTTTGGCATGTTATTTCCTCCAACGAGATCAAATGACCGTAAATTAGCATTTAAAATATCATTCCCATGGGTGCCTTGCAAGAAGAAACTGAAGGTCCAGTTTTTATAAGTTAAGGTATTGGTTAAGCCATACTGATAATCAGGATTGGTATTGCCGATAATCGCTTTATCGCGATCATCAATCACTGGATCCTCATCCATATTCTTATACTTGATTTGTCCAACCATACTTTTAACTTTCGAAGCGCTTGCATTCGCGTAATATGGATCAGCTCGAACCTCTGCCTCATTATCATAAAAGCCATCTTCCACATAACCATATAAAGTGCCAATTGGATGTCCGTTTCTTCTTAGAAATATACTTTCCATACCCCAGACGACATTTGAAAATTGGTCGGCATTTAAGTTGCTGATTTCATTTTTATTAAATGAAATATTCGCGTCTACCTCCCACATGACACTATGTGTTTTTACCGGTATGAAGTTTCCGCTTATCTCTAATCCTTTATTCATTACGTTTCCGTAATTGGTGGCAATTTCACTGAATCCTGAACTCATCGGAATCAATTTGTATTGCAGCAGATCTGTTGTTTTCTTGTAATAAACATCGAAGATTAAATTTATTCTGTTATTAAGAAATGCGGCATCTAGTCCTAAGTCATATTGAGTCGTCGTTTCCCATTTTAAGTCCGGAGCAGCAGGACCTCCAAATCGTTCTTCCGCCATACCGCTGCTTAATACTCCATCATAAACATAATTGGAAGCGACAAACTTAGACCGTGTGGCGTAGGCATTAACTCCTTGATTACCCGTTTGTCCTGCACTAAGTCGAAACTTGAGGTTATCAAAGAACCCCATATTTTTAATAATTGGTTCATCAGACAAACGCCAAGCTATAGCCCCTGAATAGAAATTATTCCAACGATTCAAGGCTAGGCGGCTGGAGCCATCACGGCGTACGGAGAGTGTCATCAAATATCTATCCAATAGGTTATAATTTATACGGAATAGATATGACATCAACTGGGATTTTCCCCGGTAACTGCTGATCTCTTTATCTCCGATAGCTGCATTCATATCATTGTCCTCCGTATCATCAGTTGGAAAATTTTTAGCATTCATGGATTTACCTTTCCATGTAACTTTCTCATAAGTCATGCCTGCCACGGCATTCAAAGCATGATCTCTGAACTTTTTGTTGAACGTAAGCATTGATTCTTCTGTTAAACTTTCGTACGTACCATCAGATTTTACAGCATAACCATTGGTCGGTGATTGTCCAGCTCCAGTATAGCGATTATAATATTGATTACGTTCATCATAACTATATCCGTACCCCAGATTCTGACGAAATTTCAACCAATCGGTAAACTTAATTTCAGCAAATCCGGATGTAAATACAGAAAGGGATGACAATATATTTTTTTCCGTTTGTACCGTCAAATAGGGATTGGCTAATCCTGATGCAAAATCCTCAGAAAAGCCGGAGTCTGCTTCTGGATCGAAAACCGGGCGGGTGGGATTAAAGGAGATCGCGGAAGCGATCACACCATAATTTTCACTATTGGTGCGGGCAAAACGATTGTCTGATTTAGTAAGACTAAGATTTGAACCAATTTGTAGAAATTCATTAATTTTACGTGAGTTGTTTGCACGTGCGGTATAGCGTTTATAATAAGAATTTACAATAACGCCCTGTTGATCCAGATATCCGCCGGAATACATATAAGAACCGTTCTTGTCTCCACCGGATACGGTCAGATTATAATCTTTACTCAATGCGGTATGGAAAATCTCGTCTTGCCAATTCGTTCCATAAAATAAAGTTCCATCTCCATTTCGGTCATACCCTTTGCGAAAATCGTCAGGGCTTGGCAAATATTCCCTTTTTAGGACTTCCATTTGACCGGTTTCCGGGTTCAGTTGTGTTGTTTCACTCCACCGTCCTGGAATGGGATATGGTAAGTTACTAGGGTCGACCCATTCTTTACCGTCATACAAATATCCATTTATGGTCAATTCATTGCGATATTCGGCATATTCGGCAGCACTTAAAACGTCGATTCTTTTTACAGGATTCGATATATTGAAATTAGAACTGAACTGCACCGTGGGTTTTCCTTCACTGCCAGACTTAGTGGTAATGATAATTACGCCGTTAGCTCCTCTGGATCCATAAATCGCTGTAGCAGACGCATCTTTTAAAACTTCAATGGATTGGATATCCTGCGGGCTGATAGTACTCAACGGATTATTGGTTTGTTTGGTTCCGTAATCTGTCGCAGGAGCTTCTCCCATGGAAAAAGGGATTCCATCTACAATATATAAAGGTTCTGTACTTGTAGTAAATGAATTCGCTCCACGGATTTGAATGTTAACTCCAGCACCCGGTGCCCCATCGGCCTGCGAAACATTAATTCCAGCTAATTTGCCTTGTAATCCCTGATTAACGCTTACCGGATTTGTTTTCAATAGATCTTCTCCCCTTAAAGAGGACACTGAACCGGTAAGGTCTCTTTTTTTGACAGCACCATATCCAATTACAACCACCTCATCGAGTATTTCAGGGTCTTCCGACAAGATGACTTCTACATACGTTCTTCCGTTAAGTGAAATTTTCCGCGTTTGAAAGCCAACATATGAGAATTCGATCACGGCATTCTTGTTAGGAACTGTCAGATTGAATTTTCCTTCTGCATTTGTAGTTGTCCCTTGTCGCATGTTTTCTATAATTACATTCACACCGATCAAAGCATCACCTGTTGAGTCGATTACTCTTCCACTTACCTTTGTTTGGGCGTATCCCCCAAGAGTGAATAAGAAAATAACCGTTAATATGAGTAACGTCGGTAATTGACTCTTATGCCAATCACGCAAAACTGTGTATTTTTTTCTCATGTCTTTAGAAATTAAAATATATTTTCCACTACTTGATTGAAATAATCGACCGACTGTTTTATCTGCGGTAAATTGTTCTCCCAGTCGGCTTCATATTCTATCGTGAAATAGCCCTTGAAATGTTGCCGCTTGAGCTCCTGCATCATATTCTTTACATTCAGGACACCTGTTCCCCATACCACATCTTCCAGGATCCCGTCCTCTCCTTTAGGGGCAATATCCTTAAAATGCAACGAAACGATTCGTCCTTCCAATTGTTTGAGGGCCGATACAGGCTCTATGCCCATCCTTTTGTAATGACCTACATCGGCACATGCGCCCAATAACGGAGCTCTTTGACCGATGTTCTCCAGCAATATCTCCGGCTTCCAATACGAATTTTCATTCGGATGATTATGGGTCGCGACTTTTATACGGTATTTCTTGGCCATGGCTTCCACCACGTCCCAATCTTCACGGGCAGGCTCGGCGCTGATAAACTCCATTTTCATCTTTTTGGCAAAAGAAAATACGGACTCCCATTCTTCCCGTTCGGCTACCCAAACCCCTGAAGAGACAATCCGGATATTCCTTTTCTTTGCTTCCTGCCTGAGCTTTTTTTGTTGCTCATCATTCAACTGGTAGCCGAAAACGTCGTCCCCGAATCCGTTCCCGAGTTTCTGACCGGGATAGATTTCGATAAAACGGATTCCCAAATCCTGCGTTTTATCCAATGATTCCATGACTGAAAACAGATGGAAAGTATACGATTGCATGGAAAGGTGCCACCCCTGTTTATCCGCCTTTGTTTGATTCTTGTGCTGCGCGCAGGCTGTACCCGATAAAAGGCACGCCAGCATGACAACGAACATTTTTGTTGTTTTCATACGATTGTTTTATTTAAAAGTTATTACTGACACTCCCTGACGAATTTTCCTGAAATCCGTCAGGGGCATGTATTCTATTTAGGCATATCGGGAAGCGTAAACCCGTTTTCATAGGTATGCCGGATCCATTCGTTTGCCATCTCCAATGCATTGAAGTCGGCAAACCGCCGGTCGAATTTCGGATCGCCGTCAATCACCGCATATTCATCCACGGTTACGATTTTGATCGTATCGTTCGGGGAGATATTGGTGAAACGCATGTTCTCCCCGTCCCATTTCAACTCCCGGTGCAACCCCTGCAATCC
>DHOU01000044.1:29524-42730 GCA_002409745.1 Bacteroidales bacterium UBA5382 | reverse complement strand
AATTACTTCTTTCAATTACAAATTACTAATTACTAATTACTAATTTCCATTCTCCATTCTCCATTTATTATCCACCATGTTAAACGAAGTTTAAAGCTGCGTCATCTAAGTGCAAATAGTTTTAAATGGACGCCTACACGGCTAAATTAATTAAAAATTCGAAATATTTATTTGGAAATTAAAATATTGAATAGTAAATTTAGGCCGTTCTACTAATTTACAAATGATATAAATAATTTTAATAACACTGCAATGAGAACATCAAATGAAAATTTCCTAAACATGGGTCACAGCACCCTCGACACAATGAACAATAACAAACCGTCGTGGGAGGGCATTCCCCGTATCGTAACGCAAGTAGGCTACTTGAATACCGGACTGAAAACAGCCGACACATTCTCGGTCGAAAGCATAACCGATACCACGGGAACGACTCAAGACCGTAAAAATGCCCGGGCCGAGGTCATCTTGCTCACCGTAAAACTGGCCAAACCGGCTAGCGTATATGCCTTGGATAACAACGACATGGATATGAACCAACAATTATCGATCAGCAAAGGCAGTTTATCACGCTTGCCTCATCGTTACCTGTTGAGTACCGTGAAAGCTATTTATGGAATCTTGTCCCTGATTGCCGAGAAAATCGTCGACATGGGGGTCAAGCCTGAAGATATCGAGGCGCTAAAGACGGCGGTCGATACTTACGAGATTGTTCTGAACAAACCTCGCGATAAAAAGGTCGAAAAGAAAACGGTGAACGAGCAACTCGATGATGCCGTATCCGACTTGCGCGGCATTTTATATGTACTCGACAGTTTGATGAAGTACTTCGACGGCACGCAGTTTTACTCTGAATACAAAAATGCCCGTATCATCCTCGATTTGGGTATACGGCATCGGAATAAGGAGTAAATGGTAAATAGTGAGTAGTGAATGGCGAATAGGACACCCTCACTACTCACCAACAACCAATTTCAAAATCATGTCAGACTTCAATGTAGCATATCAGAAAACGCTGATCAACGAAGGGGGCTATGTCGATGACCCCGACGACCCGGGCGACGAGACCTACAAAGGTATTGCCCGCGCCATGCACGGGAAATGGTCGGGATGGGCCATCATCGACAAATATAAAACACGCTCGAATTTCCCCGCCATACTCGAAAAAGACACCACCTTGCAGGACCGGATAGCACAGTTCTACCGCATCACCTTTTGGGATCCGGTTCACGGCGACGAAATCGTCAACCAATCCGTAGCGGATTCCATCTACGACTTTGCCGTGAATGCCGGGCTACGTACGTCATCGGCTTTGGCTCAACTGGTCGTGGGCGCGAACGTCGACGGCGTCATCGGCCCTCACTCGCTCGAACAGATCAACGCTTTCGACCCGGCGGCATTCTTATCGGCTTTCACCATAGGAAAAATAGCCCGTTATGTATCGATTGTCAAGAAAAATCCCAAAAGCAAGAAATATTTCTATGGATGGGTCGCGAGAGCCTTAAATGAAGCCGGATAACCATCCACATTGTTCATTGTCAATTATCCATTAATATGAAACTAACCGATTTATTCGCCGGTGAAGCCGGCAAACTCGTCGAGACGGTAGGAAGCGTCATCGACAATGTCGCCACCTCGAAAGAAGAGGTACTGCAACACGAACTCGAAATGAAGAAGGCGGAAAACCAATATCAGGTAGATATGCGCCGTCTGGGTATTGACGAAACGAAAACCATTCTGGCCGACACCGACAGCGCCCGCAAACGCAACGCCGAGGTCGAAACCAGTGCCAACGCCACGCGTCTATCCAAAAACATCTCATCATATCTGGCCATCCTGACCACCGTGCTCACCTTTGCCTTGTTTTACCTGGTCATTTTCCGCAATGACACTATTCATACCGATGTCAAGGATGTAGTGATCTATCTGCTCGGCGTTCTCAGCACCATTCTCACACAAGTGTTCAGTTTTTATTTCGGCGCAGCGCGCACCAAGGACAAAGACGATAAAGACAAAGGGCTATAACAAATAACAACCTTCCGAATCGGATTCCACGGACGAATACACGTTCGACAAATGCTTCGCATTATCCCCGAAGGCTTCGAATCGTTCGACAAACACTTCGAACGACTCCCCCGAGGCTTCGAACGACCTGACAAACACTCTGAACGACTCCCCCGGGACTTCGAATCGCCCGACACACACTCTGAACGACTTCCCCGGGACTTCGAATCGCCCGACAAACACTCTGAACGACTCCCCCGGGACTTCGAATCGCCCGACAAACACTTCGAACGACTCCCACGGGACTTCGAATCACCCAACAAGCACTTCGAACGACTCTACAAGGACTTTGAATCACCCGACACACACTTCGAACGACTTCCCCGGGACTTCGAATCGCCCGACACACACTTCGAACGACTCCCCGAAGACTTCGCATCAGGAGATCAGCACATCAGCCGACGTTCAGTCTACGTTGTCACGTCAAAATTAGCGGGGTGAAAACTCCACAGCCGCATAAATATCTTCAACAAAATGGATAATTTCCGTGCAGCAGCCAGTAATGAGTTTCAGGTTAGGATCCGATGGCATAGAGCGGCTGTTACGGTAAGCTACGAAAAAATTTTTATTGCAAAAAAGCCCACTTTTTTTTTCGATAGCCGAAACGCATTGTTTCAGAATAATATCGGGATGAACCGGGGTGTCATACACGACGGTGTCGCCCGGTTGGAGCACTTCGGCCACTATTTGGCCGGCCTGAACCAAAGGCGCGATGTCGGTTGGCTCCCCGTTTTCGGAAAGGGAATCGACGGCGATAATAAAGAAGTTGCATTTACGCAACATTTCGACATCGGTGGTAAGAGTCACTTTTTTATCGACGACTTCAAGGAGTTGGTTCACCCGTTGCACATCGCGATCGAATCCGATGGTTTGAAAGCGCGACGAGAATGACAAGACATTGGAAAGACCGGTTTTACCCAGTCCCATCACACTGATTCGAGGACTGTAATAACATGCCGGAGTTGATTTAAAAGGCTCTCTGGAAGCAAACGGAGACATGGGGTTATTCTGTTCTGTTTGCACCTTTACCTTGTTATCTCGTTGGATTAAATGGTCCAACACTTCCTCATTCCTATTCACGAATTTATCTTTTTTGTAAAAACCGGGCTTCTTCATCATAAAGTAAAGATAAGCAGCCTTATGCGTCTATAGAAACGTCATTGCTAAAAGAACCTCTTACCTTTTTGTACCTTTTATTTAGGTTGGCAAAGATACAATAATAAATTGAAAATACCACTCCAAACGGTTGGAATTACTATTTTCCACGATCGAACCCTTTCGCTCGTTCTCCGTCATCTACGACAAAGGCATTATCATTCGCCACTCACCACTCACCACTCACCACTCACCACTCACCATTCGCCATTCGCCATTCACTACTTACTATTCACCATTCACCCTCTTAAACATCGAAAAGTGCACATTCCCGTACACCCTTTCCTCTATAAAGAAAGGCAACTCCGAAAAGTTGTAGTTTCGCGAATGCTCCATCACCATCCATCCGTCAGGCTTGAGCAACCCCCGCTCGAAGATAAGCGACGGCACCGCTCCCACTTGCGGATGATCGTAAGGCGGGTCGGCGAAGATGAAGTCGAACGCCTCCGTGCAGCCGCGAAGATACCGGAACACATCCTCCCGCAAAGCCAATAACTCCGGAGCATCCAGCGTCTCTTTGGCAAGCGAGATAAAGCGGTGATGCTGCACGCTCATCTCCACGCTCACCACCCGCGGGCAGCCTCGCGACACCATTTCGAGGGCGATGCTCCCCGTGCCCGAAAACAAGTCGAGCGCCGAGGTCTCCTCCCACTCCAGCCGGTTGGAAAGGATGTTGAACAGGTTCTCCTTTGCAAAGTCGGTCGTCGGCCGGGCTTTCAGGTTCGACGGCACCCGAATGCGGCGTGATTTATATTTTCCGCTGATTATTCGCATAGCCGTACGATAATATCGGTGGGGATAGAAGCCACCTGTTGTTTGGTAAGGGAAACCGGAGGCGTCAAGACCACCGGCTCCACATGGCGGATAAGCTTTCGCAGCGTATCGGCAGCCTCAGGGTGGGCCGCAAAATCACCCGACAGGAACAGGATGTCCGTATCCTGATTCATCGACAACTTCTCCCACACGCTGGCAATAAAGTACAACGCATCGTAGCGTTTTTTATCCGGAAAGCTGTTCACCGACAAAAGCCGGTCGCCCGCAAAACAGACCACCGTGACGTACGTGTCGTTGAAATCGACAAAGCATCGCTTGACGTCTTCATCAGCGCGATACGAAGCCCAGGCGTCGATGAGCGGAGACGTATAATGCCGGAATTGCGGGTAGGATAAGTTCCGCGACAGAAACGAGTGAACTTTTTCGTCGACACCATATACCACATGCACCGACCCGCCGCATACCGCATCGGAAAGAACGGTTTCCGAGGGCTCTTGGAAGTTAAAATCGAACAGTTCCGCGGCGCGATTCTTCTCGAAAAAGGCGTCAGGCACCAATGTGAAAGCCGGCGAAGCGGTCACGACATGGGTCGCCCGGAAGAACTGGGTGAAAATATTGAAATCGAAGATCAGCTTCTGCACATTTTCGGCATACGACAAGGCATTGCCGAAAGAGGTTTTCTGATAATGAAACACCGAAGCGTCGGTAGGACAATGGATGCTATACGCAAATTCGTCCGCCGCCAGCCGCAGCGTCAGTACATACTTTTCAGAATAAGCCAAATCAATATTTTCCGGTAAAAACATATATTAAATGAATATCTTTTTTCAAAAAAACGGCGACAAGGATTCTATTCGAGTAAAGGATAGATATTATCGCTTATTGAATACAAAATCCAAATGTTGCCCTGTATAGTGTTCAAATTGCCTGTCGGATGATATCAGCGTTAGCTTCTCCGTTATGGCATGGGAAATAATGGCGTGATTAACTCTCCCGACATCATAAATATCAGAATATTCGTATCCAGCAAATATCTTGACATAGCTTCATTTCAAGACTGCTTTCATGTCTTCAATCTTACCTGTACCCTCATGAGCTAAAGCGGCAAGCCACGTTTTAGACACTCTTTTATGCGGCCTTTTAGTTACAGGTTTCACTGTTGTCTTTATTTTCTTTGACGTTTCCATAACGAACCCTTTCTATTATAGAATTTATTTTTATTCCAACTACAAAAATACAAAATAGTTTGGAGCGTTAGGTGAAAACAGGAAAAAACTATCTGAACGATACGCATGGAAGTAGAATAATTTTCGTACTTTTACCCGAAAAATAACCCGGTAATGATTCATCAGTTCTTCATCGATAAAGTAAAATCCCATTTCCCTTTCGACTTCACCCCCGACCAACGGCAAGCGCTCGAAGCTATTGTCGACTTTCTGTTTTCGAAAGAGTCGGAACGCATCTTTTTGTTAAGAGGATATGCGGGCACGGGCAAGTCATCGCTTATCGGGAGCTTGGTCAAGACGATGTCGGGGTTCAATCAGAAGACTGTCCTGCTAGCTCCCACGGGACGGGCGGCGAAGGTCTTTTCGGGGTATGCCGGACAGCCCGCGTTCACTATTCACAAGAAGATATACCGCCAGAAGAAATTCTCGGAAGACGCGATGGACTTCGGACTGGCGGAAAACTTGCATGCCCACACCTTATTCATTGTAGACGAAGCGTCGATGATCAGTAATGAGTCCGACGGCTATTCGGTCTTCGGCTCGGGGCGCTTGCTCGACGACCTGGTACGCTATGTCTATGCGGGGCAGGGATGCCGGTTGTTGCTGCTGGGCGACACCGCGCAATTGCCTCCCGTGAAAGAGGAGTTCAGTCCCGCACTCGATGCCGACGTCTTGCGCTCTTACTCGCTTGACGTGACGGAGGCTGTCCTCACCGACATCGTTCGGCAGGCCGAAGCGTCGGGCATCCTCTCCAATGCCACCCGCCTGCGAAATGCCTTGCAGGAAAATTTCACCGAAGATTTTCCGCGTCTGTCGACGGATTCGTTTGCCGACATCAAACGCATCAACGGCGCCGAACTGATCGACGAGATTTCCGACGCTTACCGCCGTGACGGCATCGAGGAGACGATTGTCATTTCGCGCTCCAACAAGCGGGTCAACGCCTACAACAACGGCATCCGCAACACGGTGCTCTACCGCGAGGAAGAGTTGTCGGGCGGCGACTTGCTGATGATCACCAAAAACAATTATTTCTGGGTCGACGGCTTCGACCGGCTCGACTTTCTCGCCAACGGCGAGTTCGTGGAAGTGTTGCGCATACGCGGATACGAGGAGATGTACGGCTTCCGTTTCTGCAATGTGCTGCTGCTTCATCGCGATTACGACATCGAGTTCGACGCGAAGATCAACCTCGACGTGCTGCACACCGAGGTGCCGGGAATGACCCGAGAACAAAACAACGCGCTCTTCGAAGCGGTGATGGAGGACTATGCCGATCTCTCCCAAAAGCGCCAACGGTATAAAAAGGTGAAGGAGAACCCATACTTCAACGCCTTACAGGTGAAATACGGATATGCCGTAACGTGCCACAAGGCGCAGGGGGGCGAATGGAAAAACGTCTTTCTGGATATCGGTTACATTCAGCAATCGTATATGGGCGACAACTTCTACCGCTGGCTCTACACCTCTATTACACGAAGTTCAGAGAGACTGTATCTCGTCAACCTCCCGAAAGAGATGGTAAATGGAGAATGACAAATAACGAATAACGAATTACGAATTACTAATGACAAATGACTAATGACTAATGACAAGCCTCTAACCTCCAAAAAATCTCGGTTTCATAGTGATGGTTACCGAAATATGATTACTTTTGTGTATTGATTTGAAGAGGATTCATCAACAGAATCCGGAACAATCGCTCAAGAAAAGGAAAATAATAGTCTCGATGCAGGAAAAGAAAAAAGAACATATCGATCGGCTTCTCACCGAAATAAATAAACTGGAAGAACGTGTGTTGACGGTAAAACGCAACGACGCCGTGCCGTTTTCGTTTATTTCTGATGCGTTCACCCGGCTACAGGAGATGGAACGTTTGCTGCATAGCCTCGATACGCTGCAAATAGAAGAGATGAAGCTACAAATGCAACGCATGGTCGCCGCGCTGGCGGAATCCGGCGCGAAAAACCAAGCGGACAACAAGGAGACTCCGGTTTCCGCTGAAGGCATTCAGCCGGCTACACCGCCTCCTAACGGCGAACACATATCGCCTGAGGAAGAACCCCTGGAACATACGGCGCCACGGGTCGAAATCCTCAAAGAGGAGACGATGGTCAAACGCAACCGGTATGCCGAGGGCATTACGCTTCCCGAATATATCAATCCGAGGATGCAACGTGCTCAAGCGGCACAAAACGAACTCCCGGTTGCCGGCGAAGATACGGAAACGGAGGGGGAAAACCCGTCCGCCGAGACCGCAACGCTTTCTGCCGGCGTGCCTTTCATGAAACGGCGGATGAGCCTCAATGATCGCTTTTTATTTCAACGCGAACTCTTTCACGGCGACCGCGAAGAGATGAACACGATGATGCTCAAGCTCGAAGCGTTTGAATCGCCCGAGGAAGCGGAGAACTATCTACGGGAGCATACCTCGTGGGATTTCGACCACCCCGTGGTGAAAGATTTTCTCCGTGTGGCCGGCAAGAACGCCGTATAACACGCAAACGGGATTATGGGAAAGCTGATTGTCGTCCCCACCCCGGTGGGAAATCTGGAAGATATTACATTGAGAGCGCTCAATGTGTTGAAAACGTGCGAACGCATACTGGCCGAGGATACTCGTACGAGCGGCGTGTTATTGAAACACTTCGGCATCGAAACGCCTATGCAGTCGCATCATAAGTTTAATGAACATCAAACGGCGCAGTCCATTGCCCAACGCCTGAAAACGGGTGGCGACATGGCGCTGATCTCCGACGCCGGCACGCCGGCCATCTCCGATCCGGGCTTTTTGCTCGTGAGGACTTGCCTCGAGGAGGGCGTGGAGGTCGAATGCCTGCCGGGCGCCACGGCTTTTGTGCCGGCGCTGGTGGAATCGGGATTGCCGAACGACCGCTTTTGCTTCGAGGGCTTTTTACCCCAAAAGAAAGGGCGCCAGACTCGTTTGAAAGAGTTGGCCGAAGAAAACCGCACCATGGTTTTCTACGAATCGCCCTACCGGGTAGTGAAAACATTAACGCAATTGGCCGGCGCTTTAGGCGGCGGACGGCGGGCATCGGTATCGCGCGAGATTTCGAAGATCTATGCCGAAACGGTACGGGGGAGCTTGGACGAATTAATCCGGCATTTCACCGAACAGGAACCGAAAGGCGAATTCGTAATTGTGGTTGCCGGACTTTAATAATAAACTATTTCTGAGATTATTCGTTTAATAAGAACATAAAAAACAGATTTTATGAAAAAAGTAGGAATGATATTTTTTGTATTGGGACTGATTGTCTCTTGTACAAATGTAAAAGAATCGAAAGAGTATAAGCAATTGGAATCGCAAAGAGATTCCCTGCTGAGCCAATCTTCGGCTTCCGATGCGGAAGTATCGGAGATGATGTCGGTCATTAGTGAAGTGGAAGCCAACTTCGACAAGATCAGGGAAGCCGAGAAGTACATCTCGACGCAATCCTCGCAAAGCGGCGAAATGAATAAGGACACGAAAGCCCGCGTCACCGAGAATTTCCAGATGATAACCGAAGTATTGCAACGAAACAAAAAACAGCTTGCCGCACTCAATAAGAAATTTGAGAACAGCAACTCGCAGGTCGCTTCGTTGAAGAATACCATCGACCGCCTGAACCGCGAAATGCAGGAAAGCGCAAATCGACTAACCGAACTTCAAGCGGAATTGGTGAAAAAAGACGAACAGATCGCCCAATTGTCGAGCGATATCGAATCGTTGGCTGTCGAAACAGAGCAGCAGTCCTCTACCATTCAGCAGCAAGACCGCACGTTGCACACGGCTTATTACGTGTTCGGCACGGCGAGCGAACTGAAAGATCAAAAGATTTTATCGGGCGGATTCTTACGAGCCACCCGTGTTTTGCAGGATACTTTCAACAAGGAGTATTTCCTCGAAATCGATATCCGCGACGTAACGCAAATCGCTTTATACGCGCCCAAAGCCAAACTGTGGTCGACGCATCCCGATGGAACGTATGAACTGGTAAAGGGTTCCGACGGCAACCTCACCCTTCAGATCACCGATACGCAACGCTTCTGGAGCTTGACGAAATATCTGATTATAGAAGTAAACTAACGTTTTAAAAAACTTTCAATTTTATTAAATTCATCATGAAGGGTGTCTGAATATCTTTTTAGGCATCCTTCTGTTTTTATCATCCATCCCCACATCACTTTATTATGGCATACAAGAGTATTTTTCTTGATTTGGACAATACGCTTTGGGATATCAATCAAAACGGAAGGGAATGTTTGGAGGAGGTCTATCACGATTATGAATACAACCGCTTTTATCCGACCTTCGAAGAATACTACGCGGTTTATCTTCCCAATAACAATCATTTATGGAGCTTATACAGTCAGGGAGGGATTGATAAGGAAGAACTGACGGTAGAGCGCTTTCTTGCGCCATTACGTCCTTTCGGGGTCGATGACCCGGAATATGCAAAACATTTAAGCCTGGATTTTCTTGAGCGCACGACGCGCAAAACGCGCCTCATGGAGGGGGCAAAAGAGTTGCTCGATTATTTGAAACCGCGTTACCGCATGCATATTCTCTCCAACGGATTCAGCGAAATACAGTATAAGAAGATTAACAACTCGGGACTGGCGCGTTATTTCGACAAAATCATTCTTTCAGAAGAGGCCGGAATCAACAAGCCGCACCCCGACATGTTCACCTATGCCTTAAAGAACACCAACTCCCGGCGAGACCAAACCATCATGATCGGCGACAGTTGGGATGCGGATATTGTAGGAGCCTACCGGAGCCGTATCGCACAAATATGGTTCAACCCCGCCGATGCCTGTCCCGACGGATTTGATCCGACATTCACCGTCCGGTCGTTAAAGGAAATTAAAGAGATTCTATAGATTCGACTATTCGTAATTCGTAATTCGTAATTCGTAATTCGTAATTTGTAATTCGTAATTTGCTAATTTGCTAATTTGCTAATTTGCTAATTTGCTAATTTGCTAATTTGCAATTGTCTCCGCCCATCAATCTCTATCTCACCGTCAGTTCGCCGCACAACGGCAGTTCCATCAGCCGCCGCACCTGCTCCGGCGACTCGCCTTCGCCAAAGAGGATCATCAGCTTGGCCAATGCCGCTTCAGTCGTAATATCGTATCCGCTCGCGACGTTCACCTTTTGCAGGTGCTGGCCGTTTTCGTACCGTCCCATTTGCACCCCTCCGTAAAGACATTGCGTCACATTCACGATGGCGATGCCTTGATGAATCGCCTCCTGAAGAAGATCGACAAACCATTTATCCTGAAAAGCATTTCCCGACCCGTATGTTTCCAGTACCACACCTTTCAATCCGGGTATGGACAAAACCGCGCGCACCGCCTCCTCCCGGATACCCGGAAAGAGCTTTAAAATAGTCACATGCGAGTCCAAATCAGAATGGAAGTCTACCGGCTTGTCGTAATCGGGTTTTAAAATAAATTGATCTTCATAGCGGATATTCACCCCCGCCTCGGCCAGATAAGGATAATTCGGACTGTTAAACGCACTGAAATTATCGGCATTGACTTTCGTCGTCCGCACTCCCCGCATCAGCAGATTTTGCAAATAAATACAAACTTCGGGAACGATAGGCCGGCCGGAACCGTCGGCAAACTTGTCGGCGGCAATTTCAAGCGCCGTTATCAAATTTTCCTTTCCATCGGTACGCAGTTTGCCGATAGGCAGTTGCGATCCGGTAAGAATCACCGGTTTGGTCAGGTTCTGAAGCATCAGTCCCAATGCCGATGCCGTATAAGCCATGGTATCGGTACCATGGAGGATGACAAAACCGTCGAACCGGTCATAATGTTGCTCGATAACCTTTACGATCTCTTTCCATTTCGCCGGAGAAACGTCCGACGAATCGATCGGCGGGTCGAATAAGCAGGTATCTACCTTAAACTTCAGCCGCTTGATCTCCGGAACATTCGAATGCAAATGGCTAAAGTTAAAAGGTTCCAAAGCGCCGGTGTAAGCATTCTCGACCATGCCGATGGTACCCCCCGTATAGATAAGCAAAACGTTTGCGTCTTTATCGATCATATCTACATTTTCCCGCAAAAATAACAAATTGCTATTCATTGTATATCTTTTTGCTAAAAAACTTTTCCATCTCTTTACCTCCCGCTCCGGACATGCATCTATTATTTGTCTATGTATCGAACGAAAGAGACGTACATTTGTTTATACATAGGCGTCGGATGTAACAAAAGAGCACGAAAGGACACTCGATTTTATTAAAACCGTTTTTAAAGAAAAACTTTTCGCTATCGGGAACATCGGTCGATGCAACGCCCCGATAAGCTTAGACGACCGTTGCGCATACGGCCGAAAGTTTTCAACGGAAAATATCGAACAAACAAGACATTATTCTTATCTTTGCGATGCTATTGTCATTGCGGGTCAGACCCGCAATTTCTTAGCGAAACGAGTGCGTGTAGTTTCTTATTCAAGCATTCAAACGATTATTATTTCAACTAAAATACTGTAGTTATGCAAACAATTGACAATTTTAATTTTGCCGGAAAGAAGGCATTTGTTCGTGTGGATTTTAACGTTCCTCTGGACGAAAACCTGCACATTACCGACGACACCCGTATCCGTGCGGCCATACCGACCCTTAAGAAGATATTGAAAGATGGGGGAAGTGTCATTATCGGCTCGCATTTGGGACGTCCGAAAGGCCCGACTGATAAATACTCCTTGAAACATATTCTTCCCCGCGTATCGGAATTGCTGGGAGTGGATGTACAGTTTGCCGACGACTGCATCGGTGAAGAAACGGCAGCCAAAGCCGCGGCGTTGCGCCCGGGCGAAGCGTTGTTGCTCGAAAACCTCCGTTTCTATGCCGAAGAAGAAGGCAAGCCTCGCGGGTTGGCCGAAGAAGCGAGTCCCGAAGAAGTAGCCGAAGCCAAAAAGGCGGTGAAGGAATCGCAGAAACAGTTCACCGAAACACTGGCTTCGTATGCCGACGTGTATGTGAACGACGCTTTCGGAACGGCACACCGCGCACATGCTTCCACGGCTTTGATCGCCGATCATTTCGACGCCGATCATAAATTGTTCGGTTATCTGCTGCAAAACGAAATCAAGGCAATCGAAAAGGTGCTGAACGAAACACAACGCCCGTTCACGGCCATCATGGGTGGTTCGAAAGTTTCGTCGAAAATCGATATCATCAAGAACTTGTTGGACAAGGTAGACAACCTCATCCTGGCAGGCGGAATGACCTATACGTTTGCCAAAGCGTACGGAGGAAAGATTGGAAAATCGATTGTGGAGGACGATAAACTGGCATTGGCTCAGGAAATTGTCGACCTCGCGAAAGAAAAAGGGGTCAATTTGGTATTGGCTACGGATGCGAAGATCGCCGATGACTTCAATAATAACGCGAAATCGGATTTCGTGCCGGTAAAAGAAATCCCCGACGGATGGGAAGGGTTGGACATAGGTCCCGAATCGGAAAAGGCATTCACCGAAGTCATCAAGAACTCCAAAACGATCTTGTGGAACGGCCCGGTAGGAGTATTTGAATTCGACAATTTCGATCATGGTTCGCGCGCGGTAGCCGACGCCATTGTGGAGGCAACGAAAAAAGGCGCTTTCTCGTTGATCGGAGGCGGTGACTCAGTTGCTTGCATCAATAAATTCGACCTCGCCGACGAGGTATCGTACGTTTCGACGGGCGGTGGAGCATTGCTCGAGTTTATTGAAGGAAAAGTGCTTCCGGGAATCAAAGCGATTCGCGGATATTAAGAAGCTGTTTTGAATTTTCCGAAGATATGATTTTTACCGGGGACGCCGCTTCGAGCAACGTCCCCGGTGTTTTTATTTCTTCAACTGCCGGAGGCATTATTATATCTCATTTCACTCACGATACAAATCCTAATTCAACAATTCATCACCCCACATTTGCACATTTGCCAATTTGCTAATTTACCAATTTGCTAATCTGCTAATTTG